>NZ_WSJA01000002.1:0-273401 GCF_009763235.1 Bordetella sp. 15P40C-2 | reverse complement strand
GAAATTTTGAGAATTACCGCATGAGAGTCTTGGCTCAGTGCGGTTGGAACGGTGTGATTAACCGGGTCTGATGAATGCTCATCCCCCGTTTATGGGGTAGAGCCGGGCTTTCACACGAAGATGGAAATGCTCTCGCGCCGGGCGTTTGGGTTCAGAAATTTTGAGAATTACCGCATGAGAGTCTTGGCTCAGTGCGGTTGGAACGGTGTGATTAACCGGGTCTGATGAATGCTCATCCCCCGTTTATGGGGTAGAGCCTTACCGCATGAGAGTCTTGGCTCAGTGCGGTTGGAACGGTGTGATTAACCGGGTCTGATGAATGCTCATCCCCCGTTTATGGGGTAGAGCCCGGCTTTTCAAATTCTGGTGCCCGGGGCCGGAATCGAACCGGCACGCCTTGCGGCGGGGGATTTTGAGTCCCCTGCGTCTACCAATTTCACCACCCGGGCTAGGAGGTCGCGAGATAGTCTGATGACTAACTGCGGGAGATGCGAAGACAGCGATTATATGCTGCTTTTTCAAAAAAGTCAGATCCCTTTAATTTTTCGCCTGAAGACATCTAACGTTGCACCGGTCGCAGTAGAATCCTTTCGCTTCTAGCGGTGTGGTGCCCGCGACGTCTACCTGACGGTCCAGGGCTCGCGCACTGGATAAAGCCGGACATAGATCCCGGATATCCCGTCGTTTCTCCATCCCCGCCGACCGCTCAACGCTACGCCGGTTCACCTACAACTTCAACGACTATGACGCGCAGCACATTGATGTCATCACGCCGCTTTGCTCTGGCCGGGTTGGCAACGCTGATGCTGGGCGCCTGCTCGACCTCACCCAAGGCCCCCGCTACCGCAGAGGCCACTGGCCCCGTCGCCTATCTGGCGCCCAAAACCAGCGGAAACACCCTACGAGGCCCCGGCAGCGGCCGTGCCGTGCTCGAGTTGCACGTGATCGAAGGTCGCGATCACGTTAAGCAAATCGCCCAGTGCGACCAGATTTACACGGGCGCGGCCCTGGGTGGCGGCACGGCCCGCGAACTCCAGGTCGTCCTATGCGACGGCGATCTCAACAACGACGGGGAATATTCCCTGATCAGCGAAACGGGCGTAGTCATCGTGCGCCGCAAGCCCGACGGCGGTACTCCTTATACCGTCCTGGAATACCGCCTGCGCGACACACAAGCCCGGGCAATCGCAAAGAGATAGGCCGTTACGCCCGGCTCTTCTCCGGCAAGAACCAATTCATCACCAGCGCACAAATCCCGCCAGTCGCCACGCCCGACTCCAGCACGCTGCTCAACCCACGCGGCAGATGCGACAGAATCTCGGGCACCTGCGACACCCCCAGCCCCAAGGCCAGCGACACCGCGATCACCAGCAGCGCGCGCCGATCCAGCTGAATCCCGGCCAGGATATTGATCCCCGCCGCCGCCACTGCGCCAAACATCACCATCGCGGCGCCACCCAGCACGGGCTCGGGCACTGCCTGCAGCGCGCCCGCCACGGCGGGGAACAGACCCAGCACCACAAGCATCCCGGCAATCCAGATGCCGACATGGCGGCTGGCGATCCCGGTCAGTTGAATGACCCCATTGTTCTGCGCGAAAACCGAGCTGGGAAACGTATTAAAAATCCCCGCCAGCAACGAATTCACGCCGTTGACCAGCACGCCGCCCTTGATCCGCTGCATCCACACTGGCCCTTCGACCGGCTGCTTCGACACCTTGCTCGTCGCCGTCACATCGCCAATCGCTTCCAATGAAGTCACCAGATAGATGATCAACATCGGCACAAACAGCGACCAGGAAAAGCCCAGCCCGAAATGCAACGGCACCGGAATCTGAAACAGCGCCGCCTCGCGCGCACCGGTGAAATCCAGCCGTCCCATATACGCCGCCGCGATATACCCCACGATCAGCGCAATCACCAGCGCGGTGCTGCGTATCCACAGCACCGGCAGGCGGTTGAGCAAAATGATGGTGCCCAGCACCAGCCCGGACAGAATCAGGTTTTCCCCGCTGGCAAAGGTGCCATCGCCCATGGCCGAATAGCCGCCGCCCATGCTGATCAAACCCACTTTGATCAGCGTCAACCCGATCAGCAGCACCACGATACCGGTCACCAGCGGGGTGATCAGCCGCTTTACAAAGGGCAAGACCCGGCTGATGGCGATCTCGACAAAGGACCCGGCGATCACGACACCGAACATGGTGGCCAGCACCGTTTCCACGGGGGTGCCCGTCTTGACCATCGCCGAGCCGCCCGCAATCAGCGGCACGACAAAATTGAAGCTTGTCCCCTGCACGATCAGCAGCCCCGCACCCAACGGGCCAAAACGGCGGCACTGCATATACGTGGCGATGCCCGAGACCACCAGCGACATCGAGACGATCAAGGTGGTGTCGCGCGAACTGACGCCCAGCGCCTGGCAAATCAACAGACCCGGCGTGACGATCGGCACCAGGATCGCCAGCAGGTGCTGCAGCGCAGCAACAAAGGCAACCGGGGGCGATGGCCGGTCATTCGGGCCATAAACGAGGTCGTGAGTAGGGGTGTCCGCGCCGGAGGCCGGACGAGCTGTAGCGGCTAAGTCAGGGGATTGCATGAAAGGAGTTGCCGCACAGGCGGCGAGAGAGGAATTTGCGGAATTTTAACGGCTCCCGCCGCAGCCCTCCCGCCAGGGTCTTGAAAACCCATCGGCGAACCCCATGTGTATGGGGTTTCTCGGATTCTGTCGCGGCCGAGCCCTCGGTTCAAATCTCCGAGCCAGCCGCCGGAAACCGCCATTTTCACTCTTGTTTTTCTGACCGCTAAAACTATGAGCCAAACCGCCACGTCTTCCACGTCTGAAACCCTGGGATTCCAGGCCGAGGTGAAGCAGCTGCTGCACCTGATGATCCACTCGCTCTACAGTAACAAGGAAATTTTCCTGCGCGAGCTGGTCTCTAACGCGTCGGACGCTTGCGACAAGCTGCGTTTCGAGGCGATTGACCGCCCCGAGCTGATGGACGGCGATAGCGAACTGGCCATCCGGGTGGACTTCGACAAGGCGGCGCGCACGATCACGATTTCGGATAACGGTATCGGTCTGTCGCGTGACGAGGCGATCGCCAATCTGGGTACGATCGCGCGTTCGGGCACGCGGGAATTCTTCTCGCAGCTGACCGGCGACAAGCAGAAAGACGCACAGCTGATTGGTCAGTTCGGCGTGGGTTTTTACTCGTCGTTCATCGTCGCGGACAAGGTCACCGTCGTCAGCCGCCGCGCCGGCGCCGCAGAGAGCGAGGCGATCCGCTGGGAGTCGGACGGTCAAGGCGAGTTCAGCATTGCCTCGGCGGATAAGGCCACCCGTGGCACCGATGTCACGCTGCATCTGCGCGCCGACGAGGACGAGTTCCTGAACGGCTGGAAACTGCGCGAGATCCTGCGTCGCTATTCCGATCACATCTCTTTGCCGATCCGCATGTTCAAGGAAGACTGGGACTCGGAAAAGAGCGAACAGGTCAAGACCGAAGAACTCGAAACCGTCAACCAGGCCAACGCCCTGTGGACGCGTAACAAGAGCGATGTCACCGAAGAGCAGTACCGCGAGTTCTATAAGACCGTCTCGCACGACTATGACGACCCGCTGGCCTGGACGCATAACCGCGTCGAAGGCCGCAGCGAATACACGCAACTGCTGTATATCCCGAAACACGCGCCCTTCGATCTGTGGGATCGCGATGCGCGCCGTGGGGTGAAGCTCTACGTCAAGCGCGTTTTCATCATGGATGACGCCGAGCAGTTGCTGCCGTCGTATCTGCGCTTTGTGCGCGGGGTGATTGATTCGGCAGATCTGCCGTTGAACGTTTCGCGCGAAATCCTGCAAGAAAGCCGCGATGTGCGCGCGATCCGCGAAGGCTCGGCCAAGCGCATCTTGTCCTTGCTGGAAGACCTCGCCGAGAACAAGCCCGAGGATTACGCCACGTTCTGGACGGAATTCGGTCAGGTGCTGAAAGAGGGCACGGGCGAGGACCGCGCCAACCTGGAACGCATTGCCAAGCTGTTGCGCTTTGCGTCCACGCATACGGGCGAGGCCATTCAGAACGTGTCCTTTGCCGACTACGTGTCGCGCATGAAGGAAGGTCAGGACAAAATCTACTACGTCACGGCCGACACCTTCGCCGCAGCGAGCAACAGCCCGCACCTGGAGATCTTCCGCAAGAAGGGCATTGAGGTCCTGCTGCTCTCCGACCGCGTGGATGAATGGATGCTGTCGTACCTGCGCGAGTTCGATGGCAAGTCGCTGGTGTCCGTGGCCAAGGGTGGCCTGGATCTGGCCGAGCTGGCGGACGAGGAAGAAAAGAAACGCCAGGAGGAAGTCGAAGAAAGCTTCAAGCCGCTGGTCGAGCGCCTGAAGGAAACGCTGAAAGATCAGGTCAAGGACGTGCGTGTCACGCTGCGTCTGGTGGATTCGCCGGCTTGCGTGGTGGTGGGTCAGAATGAACTGAGCCCGCATCTGCTGCGTATGCTCAAGGCCGCCGGGCAGGAAGCGCCGGACGTTAAACCGGTGTTGGAAATCAACCCCGAGCACGCCTTGATCGCGCGTGTGCGTGATGCGAGTGATGCCGACTTCGATCAGTGGGCGCGCTTGTTGCTCGATCAGGCCTTGTTGGCCGAGGGCGCGCAGATCGCGGATCCGGCGGCGTTTGTGAAGCGTTTGAATGCGTTGCTGCTGAAGTAAAAGACGTACGCTGCATTGCGCAGCGTGGATAACGAGACGCCCCGGTCGGCAAAGATCCGGGGCGTTTTTATTGGCTATCGGCCTAGTACAGTCACCGCACGTGGCGCACGATCCAGGCGTTTTGACCCGTGCATGGGGCTAGTTGGGGAATTCAGCCAGCCATGCCCCGAGCCAATGGCTAGTTCGCCTTGAAGCCCGTTGCCTTCACCACCTCGGACCAACGCTTCGCCTCGCTATCGAGCAGTTTCATGAGATCCTCGCGGCTGGAGCCGACCACGATGAAACCGGCGTCCTTCAACGTCCGGGCGGCCTCTGGCGCTTGCAGCGCGGCGGCACTTTCCTTTTGCAGACGATCAAGTACCGCGTCCGGCGTGCCTGCCGGTGCGAACAGTGCGAACCACGCGCCGAAATCCACCTTGTCGTGACCTTCCTGAGCAAAGGTCGGAACGCCGGGCAGGGCATCGGAAGGCTTGGCGCCCGTGATGGCGAGCGCGCGCATCTTGCCGCCTTGCACCTGGGGCGCCGCCAACGCGGTCGTGACAAAAGCAGCTTGCACGTTGCCGGACACGAGTGCGGTGACGGCGTCGCCAGTGGAGCGGTAGTGCACAGGCTCGATCTTCATGCCTGTTTCGCGCGCGAACAGTTCTGCGCCAAAATGCCCCGGTGTTCCCGCGCCAAAGGTGCCAAAGTTGACGCGGTCTTTTGCGTCCTTGCCCGCTTTGACGAAATCAGCGAGTGCCTTGTAGGGCGAATCCGCCGGCACCACCAGTGCGAAATCCGCGCGCACGACTTCGGAAATCGGTGCGAAGTCTTTGGCCGGATCGTAGTTCAGGTTGTCGTACGTGGCCGGTGAGATGCTGATCGAACCCACTTCTCCCAACAACAGGGTTTGGCCATCCGCCGGGCTACGGGCCACGGCCTGCGCGGCGATCTGCCCGCCCGCGCCGGCGCGGTTTTCCACCACAACGCTTTGTTTTAGCCGCTCGCCCAGCTGTTGGGAAAGCGTGCGTGCCACGATGTCAGGGCCGGTTCCTGGCGGGAAACCGACGTTGAGACGTACCGGTCCATTCGGATAGTCGGCCAGCACGACGGTGGGCAAGCACAGCAAGGCCGTAACGAGCAGTCGGCGCAAAGGGGATCGCATGATGTGTCTCCGTAGCAAGTGAGATAGCCAGTACTTTGCTGGCTGCTATAGGTGTTGAGATGAAGAAGTGGCGTGGTGGTAGCAGTGATCCCGGTTCGGGGTATCAGCCCGGTTAACCCACTCGATAAAAATTCAGTTCTACATGATCTGGGTAGCGCGCGCCGGTGCCCACGAATAGTTGCTCTTGCAAACAAGCCAGCTCGGGCGCAGCGGTTTCAAATCGCGGGTAGGTACGAAAGTAAACGCGCGCGGGATCCACCGCCTCGCCGCGCGCGAGCTTCGCGGTGTCTTCGGCGCTGCATGTGCGGATGCCGGTGTTCTCGACATAGACGCGATGGCCTTCGGTCGTCTCGATCACATAGCGTGCCTGGATATCGGTGTAGGTCGGCGAACGTATCGATTGAAAATCCGCCCCGCCCGGCAGGATCGTGCCGTTGAGCAGCGGGCCGGAGACATTACCGCCCAGGATGGGGATGATGCGGCGGCGGCCGCTAGGCGTCTCGCCCACTTCTTGTGGTGGACCCACATAGACGTGCAAGGTGGCGATGTGTTCCAGCAAGGGGGCGGTGGGCGTCGTCATCATGTTGCTCCGGTGGATCGGCGTAACGCGGCGGGGTCAAAGCCCGCCAGTTGTTTATATCGTAGCGAGATGGCTTGCAAGGTCTCTTGCGGAATGATGTCGTTGATGTGGGCAAAGCCGTCGGGGGCGCGGTCTTCGGCCATTTGCATGACCTGCTCGGGGCCGTTCAAGCGATTGCGCAGCACGATGCCCGCCGTACGCGGCAGACGTTCTGCCTCGTATTCCAGCAAGGCGGTCTCCAAACCGCGCAGCGCGCCTTGGCGCACTTGCGCCAGGCAATCGGCCAGACAGCGCGCATCCAGTATGGCTTGTGCCGATCCGTTTGACCCGATGGGATACATCGGGTGCGCGGCATCGCCCAACAGGGTCATGCGCCCCTTGGTCCAGCGTGGCAGCGGGTCGCGGTCCACCAGCGGGAATTCGTAGATTGCCTGCGCGCCATCGATGATGGATGGAATGTCGATCCAGTCCCAACGCCAGTCCGCGAATTTATCGGCGAAGACAGATTTATCCACGCTGCGGTTCCAGTCCGTGGCGGGCAGCGTGGCATCCGGGATGGCGAGCTCGGCGATCCAATTAATCAGCGAGCGGCCTTGGCGATGCAAAGGAGCCGAAATGGGATAGCAAACGAATTTCTGGTCCTGGTGCCCCGCCATGAACATAGTGCGGCCGTCCAGATACGGATCGGCCTCGGTCACGGCACGCCATAGCATCCGGCCCGAGAAACGTGGCTCGTCGCCGGTGGGGTAGAACTGTTTACGCAGCGCGGAATGAATGCCATCGGCGCCGATCACCGCATCTCCCGTCACGGTATGCAGCTGGCCGTCATGGCGGCTGCGAAAATGCGCGCGCGCCGTGGCGCCGTCCTGCTCGGCGGACTCCAGCACCATGCCCGTGACAATTGCGTCTTCGCCCAGGCGCTCGCGTACTGTTTCTGCGAGCAGGATCTGCAATTCGCCCCGGTGGATGGAAAATTGCGGCAGCGGATAACCGGCATTCAACCCGCGCGGCTCGCGCCAGATCGGTTGGCCAAGCTTGTTGTAGTAATGCAGCTCGGATGTCTGGATTCCGCGCGCTGCCAGCGCGTCGAGCAATCCCAGGGGTTCGAGCTCATTGACGGCGTGTGGCAGCAAATTGATGCCTACGCCCAAGGGGCGCAGCGTCTGGGTGCTTTCATAGACGCGGCATGGAATGCCTCTTGCATGCAGCATCAAAGCGAGCGTCAGCCCTCCAATGCCGCCGCCGGCGATTACGATATTCATAGCCTCACTCCAGCATGCGGGTAGGGCATGCTTGTTTGAATCTTATATTGTTATGAACCATAACAAAATCGCGGGAATGAGCGGCACTGGGACTAACCCGCAAACCGCGATGGCGCACGCCGCGCGTCTGCGGTAGTGTGTAGGTCCTTTGTATTTTGCATGTAATTATGTCCAGCGCTTCAGCATCAAGACCACGTCGGCCGCAAGCCCGTGGCGAGGCTTTTGACCCTCATGTTCCCGGCGTGAATTACGGGGCACTGGACTCTCTTGTGGGTTATGCGATCCGGCGCGCGCAGATTTTGATTTACGAGGATTTTCTGGCGGCGCTTGAGCCTTGGGATATCACGCCGCAGCGGTTTTCGGCGCTCACCCTGGTGGCGAAGAATCCGGATCTGAAGTTGACGGATCTGGCGCGCATACTGGGCATCGCGCGATCGGGGGCGGTGCAGCTGGTGAATCAGCTGGAGGTGATGGGTTATGTCACGCGCAGCGAGGTCAAGGAGGACAAGCGTGCGTATGCGCTGACGATGACGGCTGCCGGGCGACGCGCGCACGCCAGCATTACGCAGGCAGTACGCGCGCACGATGATCGGATTAGCGCGAGCCTCAGCACAGCGGAGCGTGAGCAGCTTTTTGCGCTGCTCGCCCGGCTGGGCTGATTGTCAGCGGCGTTTGACTCAGGAAAGCGGCAGTACCAGCACGCCCTGGGTGGCGGGGCGCGTCATCAGCCGGCGATACCACGCATTCATGGCAGGTGTCTTGGGGCGTTCGATCGGCATCGATAGCCATCGGTGTGCCACGCAACCCAGCACGATGTCAGCCATGGTCAGATGGCTACCGACGATGTATTCCTTTTGCTGCAGGGCGTCTTCGAGGATCTGCCCCAGCTGATTCGCTTTTGCCGTCGAAGCCTCGATCGCGGCCGTGTCGCGTTGATCTTCAGGAGTACGGATCAAGCCTAAAAACGCGGGCACCATGGCCGGCTGCCATTCCGTGGCTGTCCAGTCCATCCAGCGATCGGCCTGTGCGCGTACGGCGACATCGGTGGGCCACAGGGCGCCTTCACTGTATCGTGCTGCCAGATAGCGCACGATCGCGTTGGACTCCCACAGGATCAGTCCGCCATCGTCGATGACCGGCACCTTGCGATTCGGGTTCATCGCGCCATATTCGGGCGTGTCCAAACCGCCGAATTTGCCGCCGACTTGTTCGGCCGTATGCGGCAGCGCCAACTCGCGCGCCGTCCACAAGACCTTTTGTACATTGACCGAACTTGAACGTCCCCAGATCTTTAGCATGTTGATTCCTTAATATTGGCCGGGCAGCTGCCGGCGCAGAAAGCCAGTCAAGCGCCCGAAACGGGTCCATTGAAAAGCGGGCCCCGGATCGGTCTTGCGGCCGGGGGCGATATGTTCGTGGCCACGCACCGCGCGCAGCGGGTAGCGCGCACGCAGCGTGCGCGTCAATTTGGCCAGGCTCGTGTATTGCGCGTCGGTATAGGGCAAGGTGTCCGTGCCCTCGAGTTCGATTCCTATGGAAAAGTCATTGCAGCGCTCGCGGCGTTCGAACCGCGATACGCCGGCATGCCAGGCGCGCTTGTCAGCGGCGACGAACTGCACGACTTCACCGTTGCGGCGGATGAAAAAATGCGCCGATACGCGCATGCCTTTTAGTCGTGCGAACCAGGGATGCGCGTCGTAGTCCAGGCGGTTAAGGAACAGCCCCGCGACATGCGGGCCACCGAATTCATTGGGTGGCAGGCTGATGTTGTGTATGACCAGTAGAGAAACCGTCGTCCCGGCAGGGCGGGCGTCGCAGTTGGGCGAGGGCAGCAGGCGCACGTTCGTCGCGGGCCTGAGCCACCCGTGTCGATCTAAGCGAAAAGACATGGATGCGGCTCGTTATGGATACGTAAGCCTCATTATGCCTGCCTTGACTGCCGGTTCAAGGGGCCTCCGGGATGACTCGACTAGCGCTCGCCGAGTCGCGCGTGTTCCTGGCTGCACCAGGTCTTGCCATCAAGTAGCGTAGCTTCGGATCGGGGCAGGTGAATGCCGCAATGCGCGCAACGCACCATGGATTCGACCGGCCCCTGCCCAGGCTGGCGGGCGGGTGGCTTTGGGGGGGATTGGCGCGTCGTGTGCCGGGTGCTGTTGCGGGCGGCCACGATACGCATCACCATCATGACGGCCAGGATGATGATGACCCAGATTAGCAGCTTGCCCACTTCAGCTCCGTTGCAAAATGACTTCCAGCACGAACCGCGTACCGGTGTAGGCCAAAATTAAAAAACCGAATCCGGTCAAAGTCCAGCGCAACGCGACGCGGCCACGCCAGCCGCGTATATGGCGTCCCAGCAGTAATACGCCAAAGGTCAGCCAAGACAGCAGGGTGAAAACCGTTTTGTGATCAAAAGGCAGGATCTTGCCAGTCAGCTCCATCGACGCGACCGAGCCGGTAACCACAGCCGCCGTCAGGACCAGAAAGCCGATCCAGATGACGCGAAACAGCAGGCGTTCCTGCACCAGGAGCGGCGCCTGGGCGTCCAGGACTCGCCCTAGCAGACTGCGGTTTGCGGGCGTCTCGAGCGGGCGATGCAGATGCCGGTCCAACAGCGCCATCAGCAGGGCATGCAGCGCGGCTACGGTAATGAGTGCATAGGCGGCCAAGGCGATCAGCAGGTGGACGCGTATCGAACCATCCTCGGCATGCGGCACGCGCACGCCATCAGGAAAGATCGCTGCCAGCACACACACAATCGTGGCCGCGGGCAGCAGCAGCAACTGCAGGCCGTCGATTCGCACCACAAAGCTTTCCAGCCAGAACACCACCATGCCCAGCCACACCGTCGCCGACAGCGCCAGCGCCCAGCCTATGGTCAGGTGCGAGCCGCCCAGCATGGATTGTTGCAGGGCCACGCCCTGCAGAACCAGTGCGCCTAGCAGGCCCAAGCGCGCTACTTTGCCGGTTTTCTCGACGCGGCCGGCTCCGCGCAGGCGCTGCCAGAGGGCTGTGCCGAGCACGGCATAGGCCAGGGCGGCGGCTGCGTGAAATACAATGCCTAATGACATAAAAACCGTTGTCTGGATGGGGCCTCTCCGGCGCCGTGCGCCACAGGGGCAAAAAGCCCGTCGTCGCGCCCGCGCCTGGCTGCCCTCTACGGGGATTGGTACCTCGGGGGGTGGCCCAGCGGGAGTAGCCTGCCCGGGTCACCGTTCAATCAACTAGTGTAAGCGGAAACGCCTCTCATGCTCGATAACCTGACACAACGTTTGTCGCGCGTCGTCAAGACGCTGCGCGGCGAAGCCCGCCTCACCGAAGCCAATACGCAGGAGATGCTGCGCGAAGTGCGCATGGCGCTCCTCGAGGCCGACGTGGCTCTGCCTGTCGTGCGCGATTTCATCGCGCGCGTGAAAGAGAAAGCCTTGGGCGAGGAGGTCGTGGGTAGTCTCAGCCCTGGCCAGGCGCTGGTGGGCGTGGTCAGCAAGGAGCTGACTTCGCTGATGGGCGGCGATCTGGGCACAGGCGCCGGCGAACTGTCGCTGGCAGTTCAGCCCCCCGCCATTATCTTGATGGCCGGTCTGCAAGGTGCCGGTAAAACCACCACCACCGGTAAGCTCGGCCGCTGGCTGGCCGAGGGCAACCATACCCAAAACGGCCGCAATAGCGGCAAGAAAAAGGTCCTGACGGTCAGCGCCGACGTGTATCGCCCGGCCGCTATCGATCAGTTGAAAGCTGTCGCCGCGCAGGCCGGTATCGACTTTTTCCCCTCCGATCCCAGCCAGAAACCAGAAGATATCGCGCGTAATGCCGTAGACCATGCCCGCCGTCATCACTATGACGTGCTGATCCTGGATACCGCGGGCCGCTTGGGCATCGACGAAGCGATGATGCGCGAGATCCGCGCGCTGTACGATCTGGTCAATCCGGTCGAGACGCTGTTTGTCGTGGACGCGATGCAGGGCCAGGATGCGGTCAATACCGCCAAGGCTTTCGCCGAAGCGTTGCCGTTGACCGGTGTGGTGCTGACGAAGCTGGACGGCGATGCGCGCGGTGGCGCCGCGCTGTCGGTGCGCCATGTCACGGGCAAGCCGCTGAAGTTTGTCGGGGTGTCCGAAAAGCTCGACGGCCTGGAGCCATTCCATCCCGACCGGATGGCGCAGCGTGTGTTGGGCATGGGCGACATCGTGTCGCTGGTCGAGCAGGCGCAGAAGAACATCGACATCGCCGAGGCGCAAAAGCTCGCGACCAAGCTCAAGTCGGGCAACAAATTCGACCTGAACGATTTCCGCGAACAGCTCGGCCAGGTGAAAAAGCTGGGCGATATGGGCTCGCTGCTAGAAAAGCTCCCCGCGCAATTCCAGCAGGCCGCCGGTCAGCTGCAAGGCGGGCAGGCTGAAAAGCAACTGCGTCGCACCGAAGGCATCTTGAATTCCATGACCCCGGCCGAACGCGCCAAGCCCGAGCTGATCAAGGCGTCGCGTAAACGCCGTATCGCAGCGGGCGCCGGCGTGCCGGTGCAGGAGGTCAATCGTCTGCTGTCCCAATTCGATCAGATGCAGGGCATGATGAAGCAGATGAAAAAGGGCGGCATGGCGAAAATGATGCGCGCCATGGGCGGCTTGAAGGGCCTGGGACGCTTTGGCGGCTTACGCTAACGCTGTCCGTGCGGTGGTGGGGCCTGTGCTGCAGCGAGGCAGCGCGGGTGCCGCTGTGGCAAATGCGGATGCAAAAAAAGACGGCCAGACCGGAGTCTGGCCGAATTGACCGGCGCGAGCGGGGATAGTCCGCACCGGTACAAACCGGCAGCGCTGCGGGGGCTGCCAGTTTGAACGGATTTGCTATCGCAAGGGTTTATTGCAGGGGCGGGATACGCAGCACCTGACCGGGATAAATCTTGTCAGGGTGCGTCAGCATGGGCTTGTTGGCCTCGAAGATGACCGTATGCTTGGCACCTTGGCCCGCGCCATAGTGCGCCTCGGCGATTTTCCAGAGGTTGTCGCCTTTCTTCACGGTGTACATGGTGGCTTCTGGCGTTGCGTGCTTGGCGGTAAGCTGATTGTCGACTTGGGCCACGCCAACCGTGTTGCCCAGCGCCAAGGAGATTTTCTCGGCCTCTTCCGTCGAAGCCGCCTCGCCGGTCACGGTGACTTTGTCGCCTTCGACCTTGATGTCCAAACCATCGGCGTTCAGGCCATGCTTGTCCAGTTCCTTTTTCAACTCATCGACCGATGCCGCTTGGGCCTCGTGCGCGCCGAAGAGTTTCTCACCAACGTCCTTGATAAAGCTTAGTAGACCCATTTCGTTCCTCGCCCATGTTTAGGCACTTTTAGTGCCCGATTCGCCGCAGATCGCGTGATATCGCATGTCCGCATGCCATTGGAACATTCATTATGGGCCGATTTGCAGGCCTAGATGTGGCCGTTTGCCGTAATAGGGTAACAAATTGTATGGCGTCGTCGAATCAGACGCCTGCCGCAGTCCGACGCGTCAGTTTCCACACATGAGCCGGCGGCACATTCGCGATGACCGTTTCAACACGGCGTGCGCGCAAGTTCAGGCGGTCCAGCACCCGCAGCGGGACGGGGCAGCGCGGGCCGTAGGTGAACAATATCAGCGCGCCTGCTGGCCGCAGCTGCGCAAAGGTACCCCTCAGGATGCCGATCTGGGCTTTGAGCGGCATGTTGAGCAATGGCAAGCCGCAGATCGCGACCCCGGCCAAGCCATCGACAAATAGCGGGACATCGGCCAGGCGTGCAGCGTCGCCTTGGTAGACGTACGCCTCGGGAAACTCCTCGCGAAGTTGGCGTGCGAACTGCGGATCCATCTCGACCAGGGTGAGCTGGGCTTGAGTAAAGCCTTTTGCGATAAGGGCTCGGGTAAACGAACCGGTTCCCGCACCTAGCTCCAGACAAGGGCCGTCATTCGGTTGGAGGTCACGCGTCATGGCGGCGGCCAACCGCGCGCTGGAGGGCAGTATGGCGCCAATACTCTTGGGATTCGCACGCCAGGCTCGGACGAAGCGCACTCTTTCGGCAACCCAGGCGTGGCGATGCAGGCGCCGAACTACCTGGCCCGTCGCGCGCCGTCCGGCGCCGCCTGCCATGCGCAGCAGGCGAGCGCCCGCACCTTGAGCGGCCAAGGTATCTTCGGTAAATAGCTTGCGCAGCATATGGACTCCTCTGAAGGGAGCCGGCGCGTGGGAAACCGTCGGTGTTCCGGCGCCGGTGACAACCCAGGCGCCAGCGTACTCCTTAGAGGTTCTGGCGCAAGGGGGTCACCGGTGCCGGTAGCTCAGCGTTGAACATTTATGCACTCTGTAGCGTTGACGCCTAGTGCGGAAACGCTTGGTCACCAATGCGCGTCGCCGCTTGCCGCTTACGCTACAGGGAAGATCAACCCCCGCCCACGGCCACGACGATCTCGACCTGATCGCCATCTTGCAGCTTGGCGGCTGTATGTTGGCTCTTGGGTACGATCTCGCCATTGCGCTCGACCGCGACGCGCTTGCCGGCATAGCCGAGCGCTTCCAGCAATTGAATGACAGTGGTGTCGGCCGCGCACTCGCGTGCGGTGCCGTTTAGCATGATCTGCATCAGGGCTCCTTATCGGGTGGCGTAGGCATCGGTGGCGGCGATCAGGCGCGCGAGGATGCCAGGTTCATCGAAGGCATGGCCGGCGTCGGGCACGATATGGAATTCCGCCTCGGGCCAGGCGCGGTGCAGCTCCCACGCGGTGCGCGCCGGGGTGCAGATGTCATAGCGACCCTGCACGATGGTGCCCGGGATGTGGCGCAATTTATAGGCGTCGCGCAGCAGCTGGCCGTCTTCCATAAAACCGCCGTTCACGAAATAGTGGTTTTCGATCCGTGCGAAGGCCAACGCGGCGCGATCGGCCGCATGGCTTTGCTGATGCCGGGGGCTTGGCATGAGTGTGATGGTGCTGTCTTCCCAGCGGCTCCAGGCCTTGGCCGCGCGAAGTTGCTCGGCCGGATCATCGCCCGTCAGGCGCTTGTGATAGGCGGCAATCAGGTCGCCGCGTTCTTCGGGGGGAATGGGTTCGAGGTAGGCCTCCCAGTGATCGGGGAACAACCACGAGGCGCCTTCTTGATAGAACCACTGCAGCTCGGCGCGACGCACGCCAAAAATGCCGCGCACGACGAGTTCGCTGACGTGCTCCGGATGCTTCTGCGCATAGGCGAGCGCCAGAGTCGATCCCCACGAGCCTCCAAACACCAGCCAGCGGTCCGCGCCCATGACTTCGGTGCGCAGGCGCTCGATATCGGCGACCAGATGCCAGGTCGTGTTGTTTTCCAGACTGGCATGGGGCGTCGACCGGCCGCAGCCACGCTGGTCCAGCAACAGCACGTTATAGCGCTTGGGATCAAACAGTTGACGGTGCACGGGCGCGCAGCCGCTGCCCGGCCCGCCATGCAGAAATACCGCCGGCTTGCCCTGCGGGTTGCCACAGAGCTCCCAATACACCTGATGGCCGTCGCCGGTGTCCAGCATGCCCTGGCGATAGGGCTCAATGGCAGGATAAAGCATGGTTACTCGACTCGTTTAAAAATCAGATCCCACACGCCATGACCCAGCCGCAGCCCGCGTGTTTCGAATTTGGTTTGGGGGCGGTAGTCGGGACGCGGCGCGTAATCGGCGGCCGTGTTCTTCAGTAGCGGCTCGGCGCTCAAGACTTCCAGCATTTGCACGGCGTAGTCCTGCCAGTCCGTAGCGCAATGCAGATACCCGCCCGGCGCGATACGGCTGGCCAGCAGGGCGACGAAGGGCGGCTGTAGCAAGCGGCGCTTATGATGGCGTTTCTTTGGCCACGGGTCGGGGAAATAGACATGCACGCCAGCCAGACTATTGGGCGGGATCATGTCGCGCACCACTTCGACCGCGTCGTGCTGAATGATGCGCACGTTCTTCAGGCCGGAATCTTCGATGCGACGCAGCATGGCGCCCACGCCGGCGTTGAAGACTTCGACGCCCAGGAAGTTGTCGTCGGGGCGGGCCAGCGCGATTTTCTCGGTGGTCTCGCCCATGCCAAAGCCGATCTCGAGCACGGTCGGCGCGCTGCGCTCGAAGGGCGCGGCCAGATCAATACGCTCGGGGGTGTAGCGCAGGGACCATTTGTCCAGCAGCTGCTCCAGCGCTTCGCGCTGACCTTGTGTGATGTGGCCACGCCGATGGACGAAGCTGCGGATATGCGTGGCGCCAGGGCTGTTCGGTGCCTGGGTGGCCGGTTCCAGCGCGGCGCGGGTGGTGTCGGACAAAGGTGCCGTGTCCGGGGATTCGGGGGTGTTCGTATTCATGGGGTGGATTGTAGTAGGGCCGCAGACGAAATGTTGCGCGCCGGGCAGCGCCCGATGTGAGGTAGCATCTGCGGCATGAATGTCTCGCGTTTTGACCTCACGACTTTAGCCTTGTTTGCGGCCGTTGCCCGGGCGGGCAGTATTTCGGCTGGCGCGCGTCAGTCGCATCTGGCGGTGGGGGCGGCGAGCAAGCGGATTTCCGATCTGGAGGCCGCGTTGGGCACGCCGTTGCTGTACCGCAATCCCGCCGGCGTGGCCTTGACCGACGCGGGGCAGGCCTGTCTGGCGCATGTGCAACGGGTGCTGCACGAGGTCGAGCAGATGGCGGGCAGTTTGTCCGATTTCGCGCAAGGGGTACGCGGGCAGGTGCGGATCGCGGCGAATACCTCGTCATTGACGCAGTTCTTGCCCGAGGATCTGGCGGGTTTCATGGACGAGCATCCCGCTGTGCGCATCGATCTGGAAGAGCAAAACAGCACGGATATCGTGACCGCTTTGCTGGAGAATCGTGCCGATATCGGTGTATTTGCCGACCGTACGCCAGCAGAAGGCTTAAAGACCGCGCGCTATCGGCCCGACGAGCTTGTCTTGATTGCACCGCCCAGGCATCCCTTGGCAGGGTTGTCCCGGGTGGCTTTTGTGGATACGCTGGACTACGCCTATGTGACGCTGCCGCCCACCACCTCGCTGGCGTTGCGCTTGCATGAGGAAAGCCGTCGGTTGGGAAAGGCGATGCGTCTACGGATCCAGGTGCGCAGCTTCGATGTGCTGTGTCGCATGGTGGTCGCCACGGGTGGTGTGGGCGTGCTGCCGCGTATCGCTGCGGAACCCCATGCGCGTTCCATGTCGATCCGTTTGATCCCGCTGACCGACGAATGGGCGCATCGTTGGCTCTTGATCGGCGCGCGCGATGTCGAGGCGCTGAACGTGGCGGCGAAATTGCTTTGGACGCACTTGCACCGTGAATCCGTGCAGTGAAGATCAGCACTGCGGCGGAAACGTCACGGTTTCCGTGCCTACCTCCCAGGCAGCATATTTGTGCATGATGCGCTGAAATAGCGCAGTAGACAGAAAAGCCTTTAGCCATCGCTGCAGCTCCGGCCATGGCTGTTGATCGAACCATTGCGGTTCTACCTGCGCAAACTGACGCACAAACGGGGCAATAGCCATGTCCGCCAGGCAGGGGCGTGGGCCGAAGAGGTGATCGGTGCGCCTGAGGCGTTCATCCCAAGCGCCCAAGATTTCCCCGGCCGCCGCGCGATGCGTGAGGGGGTCTACGTTGTCGTAGCGTACCGGATACTTGTAGCGGTCCAGATGGGTTTTAAACGGCCCATCGCATTGTTCGATCAGGGCATCGTATTGGGCAGCGGTATCAGGGTCGGCGGCCAGCCAATGCTGTGGGTCATGCCGGTTAAGCGCCCAGCGCATGATATCCAGGCTCTGATCGATGACCGCGCCGTCGGGCAGCACGAGTACGGGTACGGTGCCTTTGGGCGAGGCGGCCAACAGTTGCGGCGGTTTGGCGCGCAACACGACCTCGCGCAGTTCGCAGGGTTGCTCGCTGACCGCCAGCGCCAGACGGGCGCGCATGGCGTAGGGGCAGCGGCGAAACGAATAGAAAACGGGCAGTTCGAGAGCGGTCATGCGAGGTCGCAGGCAAGGTGGTGCGTGACAGAGAAAAGTATCACGGCCGCGCTTTTCGCTCGTGCGCGGGCCATTGCGGGGAAAGGTGTGCGCAAGGTCGGGGCGGCGCTACCGGTGCAGCATGGCAGTGACGCGTGCGTGTCCCGCCAACCCAGGGGCTTTTCCATTTGCAGAAACCCGTTTCGCGTAACAATCATTCCCAGCCCACCCACTTTCGCGCACACTGCCGGCCTGGGAAAACCGCTTTCAAGGGAATGGCATGGCAGGACAGATTTTGGCCGGAATTCGCGTGTTGGAGCTGGGACAGTTGATCGCGGGTCCGTTCGCGGCGAAAACCTTGGCGGACTTTGGCGCGCAGGTCATCAAGATCGAGCCGCCCGGACAAGGGGATCCGCTGCGCAAATGGCGGCTGCTGCATGAGGGCACCTCTGTCTGGTGGGAGGCGCAATCGCGCAACAAGCAATCCGTCTGTGTAGACCTGCGCCAAAAGGAAGGCCAGGACATCGTGCGCATGTTGGCCGCGGAGGCGGATGTGCTCATCGAGAACTTCCGCCCCGGCACCATGGAAAAGTGGGGCATGTCGTGGGAGGAGCTGCACAAGCTGAACCCCCGCCTCATCATGCTGCGCGTGTCCGGCTATGGTCAAACCGGCCCCAAGGCGCGCGAACCTGGGTTCGCCGCGATCGGCGAGGCCATGGCGGGCCTGCGTTATCTGAACGGCGAGCCCGGCCGCGCGCCGGTGCGTGGCGGGTTGTCTCTGGGCGATACGATTGCCGGGCTGCATGGCGCGCTGGGTGTGATGCTGGCCCTGTATCAACGGGATGCCCGTGGTGGAGAAGGGCAGGTGATCGATGCCGCGCTTTATGAGAGCCTGTTCAATCTCACCGAGAGCCTTTTGCCGGAATACACGGTGTTTGGCACGGTACGCCAGCCCTCGGGCGCATCCTTGCCAGGCATCGCCCCATCGAACGCGTATCTTTGCAAGGATGGCTACGTATTGATCGCGGGCAACGGCGACGGCATCTATATGCGACTGATGTCACGCATCGGCCGCGACGATCTGGGTCAGGATCCGGCGCTCGCGCATAACGACGGTCGCGCCAAACGCGCGCAGGAGATCGATGACGCCATCAGCGCATGGACCATGCAGCGCGAGATCGACGAAGTGCTGGCGGCCATGCGCGAAGCCGATGTGCCCTGCGGCCGCATCTACAACGTGGCGGATATTGCGCGCGATCCGCATTATCGCGCCCGCAACGCGATCGCAGAGGTTCAGGCCGCAAGCGGCATCCGTGTCGAAATGCCCGCGGTATTCCCGGTCCTGTCCGACAACCCCGGAGAGATTCACGATCGGGCCCCGACGCTCGGCGAACACACCGACGCCGTGCTCGCGGAGGCAGGCCTGACCGAAGAACAACGCGCCATATTGCGCGCACGTGGAGTGATTGCATGAACACCGGTGCATCTCGTATCGAAATCAATGAGGTCGGCCCCCGCGATGGGTTGCAGATCGAAAAGGCCTTCGTCCCGACAGAGGAAAAGATAGCGCTGGTCGATGCGCTGTCCGATTGCGGTTTCACGCGTATTGAAGTCACGAGCTTTACCTCGCCTCGCGCGATTCCGGCGCTAGCCGATGCGCAAGAGGTGATGCGCGGCATCCGTCGCCGTCCCGACGTCATCTACACCGCGCTCGTGCCCAACGTGCGCGGTCTGGAGCGCGCCGTCGAGGCCGGGATGCAGGAGATCAATCTCGTGATGTCCAGCAGCGAGACGCATAACCGCGCCAATCTGCGCATGACCCGCGCGCAGTCGTTGGAGGAGCTCACCAACATCTTGCGTGCAGCGCAGGGCACGTCCACGCCGTGCAATGTGTCGCTGTCAACAGCGTTCGGTTGCCCGTTTGATGGCGATGTGTCGGCCGATGAGGTGCTGCGTCTGGCGCACGAGCTCGTGAACGCAGGCGCTGCCGGCATCACGTTGTGCGATACGACGGGCATGGCCTATCCCACGCAGGTGGCGGCGTTGTGCGAGAGAACACTGCGCGAATTTCCGGGGTTGCCTATCACGATCCATCTCCACAACACGCGCGGCATGGCGTTGGCCAATGCGATTGCCGCGTGGCAGACAGGGGTGATCCGCTTCGATGCGGCAGTCGGTGGACTAGGAGGGTGTCCTTTCGCGCCGGGCGCGAGCGGCAACGTCAATACCGAAGAACTCGTGCACATGTTCGAGTGCATGGGCGTGACCACCGGCGTGACGCTGGAGCCCTTAATGAATGTGGTGCGCGGATTGCCGCAGTTGGTGCAGCGGGAGTTCTCTACGCCGTTGCTGGCCGCCGGCCATCGCCTCGCCACGCATCAACCTCCGGCCTGGCTCGCGGAGAAATTCGGCGCGTAACGAGCACGCCAATGAATTGTTGTACCGGGGGCGTGTTTCGCTTCCATTAACACCGCGACATAGACGCGGGCAGCAGTATCCATAACACTTATCAGGAGACAACCCATGACGGTGTCATTTATCTTCAAACCGCTACGTGCCGGCATCGCCGCTGCTCTCACGGCCATCGCGTTCAGTCCCGCCGTGGCATCGGCGGACTATCCAGATCGTCCGATTACCCTGTTGGTGCCGGCCGCGCCCGGCGGCACCACCGATCTCGCCGCGCGTCTGATTGCTCAGCCTTTGGGCGAAGCGCTCAAGCAAAGCGTCGTGGTCGAGAACAAGCCCGGTGCTTCTGGCAGCATTGCCTCGCAAGCCGTGGCCAAGGCCGCGCCTGACGGCTATACCTTGCTATTGCAATACTCCGGCTATAACGCGATTTCGCCGCACGTGCAGCCGACGGACTGGGACCCAATCAAGGATTTCGCGCCCATCGCGAATATTTTGTCGGCGCCGCAAGTCATCGTCGTGCGGCCGAGCCTGCCGGTGAATTCGCTCAAAGAGTTGATCGAATACGCGCGCGCCAATCCCGACAAGCTCAACTATGCGTCCTCGGGCAACGGCGCGCTGCAGCATGTGGCGACCGAGCTCTTGAAACAGATGGCAGACGTCAAGATTGAGCATATCCCCTATAAGGGGACCGGCCCGGCCTTGAACGATCTGCTCGGTGGCGCCGTGGATCTGACGATCACCACACCGCCACCCTTGCTCGGCCATATCGCGGCGGGCAAACTGCGCGCCCTCGCCGTGACAGGACCGAAGCGCTTGGCCTCCTTGCCCGACGTACCCACCGTGGCAGAAGCAGGCTACCCCGATCTGCTGGTTTCCTCATGGTTCGCGATGTACGCGCCGAAGGACACGCCAAAAGCCATCGTCGACAAACTGGCCGGCACCATCGAAGGCATCATGAAAACCGATGCGTTCCGCAAGAAAGCCGAAGAGCAGGGCGCGGAAGCCGACTTCATGGGCCCGGCCAAGCTGGCCGAGTACACCCAGGAGGAATACGACCGCTGGGGTAAGGTGGTGAAAGCGGCCGATATCAAGGCCAACTAAGTCGCCCGGCTTCGCGCGGGTTCAATCCCAAGCTATAATTCACACCCTCTGCCGCACCCACGCGGTGCGGCACGACACCCGAGCGGGTGTAGTTCAATGGTAGAACGGCGGCTTCCCAAGCCTCAAGCGTGGGTTCGATTCCCATCACCCGCTCCAATCCCATTTTGTATTGCCATCGGCCCAGGCTTACGAGACATGCTCTGCGTAGCACTGGGCCGTCGGCGTTTGCGCGTGTTCTTATGCTACGGGGCTGCCCCAGAGCGTGACTGTCACCACCGCCGCTAGCAGCAGCCCACAGACCACCGGAATCAGCAGTGCTCGCGCGACTTCCAGTACGGGTACTCTCGCAAAGCCCGCCACCGCGATCAGCGACGACCATGCGATCAGTGTGCCGCCGCCCGTCCAGATCGCGCCCATCTGCCCGAGCGCGGCCAGTGCCGCGGGGTCGATGCCCGCTGCCGGGCCCAACGCGCCTGCGACCGTGCCGGTCAATGGCAGACCGGAAAATCCCGATCCGTCGATGCCGGTGATCATGCCCATCAACAGTACGCCGAGCGCGACGAGCAACTGGCTGTCCGGTATCCATTGCTGGCCCGCCTGAACCAGCTCGAACAGCAGGTTCGGCACCGGTTCTCCAGGCGGGATGCCCAGGATGCTGCCGGCGGTACCGTCGGAGCCGATGAAGAAAAACCCGGCGATGGGCAATACCGATCCCATTGCCTTGAAGGCAAACACGAATCCATCGGTGAGATGGTCCGCTGCCAAGTCCAGCGTTTTGCGGAACCCTTCGGCCGCCATGGTGGCCCAGATCATCAGCAGTGCCGCTGCGCCGCCAATGAGCATCGCGGCTTCGCCACCCTTGAGTTCTGGTGCGCCGTCGATCAGTTTAGGCGCGATCATCACCAGCACGATCAGCAGAAACGTCAGCGGCGTGACGATTGCGAACAGGCGTGATGCGCGCGTATGTGCATCGCGCCGCAACTCGGCCTCGATCTCTTCATCAGTCGCGAGGTCATGGTCGTGGGCGGTGCCGCGTGCGATTTCCGCTTTGTCGAACGGGCCGGCACCGGGAAGTGGGCCTTGGTTCAAGCCGTTGGGCGTGAGTTCCCAGCGTTCCAGTAGCGCGTCACTGCCAGGCTGGATAAAACGACGAGTCTTCCCATAAGAGAGTGCGAGCGCGACGGCACCCACCACTAGCGACAGCACCAGGGCACGGTCGCCTACCAGGGCGGCGCTGAGACCGCCGGCCGCCTTGGCGCTGATGCCCGGGGCGACACCGATTACATAGTCCGAAGACAAAGCCATGCCTTGGCCCGCAATGGCGATCGCCATGGCCCCCGCCAGCGGCGGCAGACCGGCGGCGATGGCGGCCGGCAGTAGTACGGCAGCCACTAGCGGGACGGCGGGCGTGGGCCAGAAGAACAGGGATATCAAATAGGTGACCAAGGCCAGGATAAAGAACGAGATGTGCCCGTTGGTCATCACCGCCCGAAACGGCCGCACCATACGTACGTCCGAGCCGATATGCTTGAGCGAATTCAATAGCGCGGTCATCAGCGCAATGATCAGAAAGATATTGAACAGCTCTCTGGCCGCCGTCATGCTGCCGCTGAAAATACTGCCGATGCCGGTAATCAAGCTGCCTGACCACGCGAACGCGACGACGGCAGTCGCGATGATCGAAGGGACCACCACGTTGGCTCGATAAATCATTGTGATGATGATCACCACTACGCCGGCCAAGTAGGCCCAATTCGCCGGTCCTATGGCGATCGATGTATCCATGACAGCTGCTCCCCGGATGATAAGTAGACTGTCTGTATACAATATACATTCTGAGCAGCAAAATCCCCTGGTGTTTACCCGCAAAAGGCCGGCGCATCCCGAGTTGGAGGCGGCCGTACGGCTAAAAAATTAACAATCGGTATACAAATTGGCGGATTCGGGTGCATTGCAGGGCGATAACGGTGCAGATTTCGGTGCATTTGCGGCCAAAAAGCATCGTTTCGGGGCCCTATGTACTAATGAAGGGATACGGTATCCGGATAAACCCTTATAATTAGGGTATTCCATGATTCGCCGCCTGACATGTGTCGGGCTGGCAACGACTCCACTTCCTGCCATGACCGATTCCGTAATTGAATTTATGAACCCGAACCGCGATCCCCGTCGGCTGACCGAGGGATGGAATACGCTGCGTCAGGCTCGCCGTCCCGGCCTGATTGCTCGACTCGAGCGCGCATTTGTTGGTTGGCAAGAAGCCCGTCTGCGCACCCTGTCGCCAGAGCGCCTCTGGGCGCCCGCCATGCAAGATCTGCGTTCTTTCGCGGAGATCCGCCGCGAACGTAACGCCGCGACGCGCTAGATCACGCCGCCGTTGGGTCGTATCGGCTCGACACATGAATCCATATCCGTATACATTAGCCCATTGAGTAGTGCAGCCGGCGCGGATTCTTGGCTCCATGCGTCGGAAGCCAGAGCGGATTAAAAGATGGACACCATGCAAAGCACGACGCCTGTTGGCGGAGACAATCGAATTGGGCTGACTCATTCGCCGTTGACGCAATTGGTCGTGGACGCGCTACGAGAAAAGATTCTGAGCGGCGCGATCGCGCCCGGCGAACGTCTGGTCGAGGGTCGACTCTCGGAAGAGTTCTCGGTGTCGCGTATGCCGGTGCGAGAGGCGCTGCGTCAGCTGGCGGCTTGCGGATTGGTCACCATCGAGCCGCGCCGTGGCGCCTCGGTGACGCAGTTCGAGCGCGGGCAACTGCGTGAGCTGGTCGAGGTGCGCGCAACGCTCGAGGCGCTGAATGCGAAGCTCGCCGCGCAGCGTCATGACCCTGCGCAGATCGCGGATCTGGAAAAGTTGCTTGCCGAGGGCACGCGCTTGGCCGCCCATGCCGATATCGAGACACTCTCGCAGCTGAACCGCCGCTTTCACGAAGGGCTAGGCCGCGTCGCCGCCAATTCCGTGCTGCAAGAAGTCATGCTGTCGCTACGCGACCGTACCGCCGTGCTGTTCGCACCGTTCAGTGCGGCGCGCGCGCAGCAGAACTGGGAAGAGCACGCCGCGATTCTGCGTGCGGTGATCAAGGGTGATGCGGAACTCGCGAGTTTGCTGGCCGCTCGTCACGTGTATAACGCCGCGCAGATGGAGCCTTGACGGCTCATAGCTGATAGCTCATACAGATGGAGCCTTGGAGGCTCCATCTCGATAACCGCTTGCAGTTTACGCATCGCAGCGATCCATGACGCCAGGAGCGGCGCGACACCGCCCGGCTCGCTAAATGCCCTTTGCGCCTTGCAACCGCTGATAGGCCAATCCTGCAAGCGCCACATCTTCGAGTCCGACTCCCACCGCTTTGTATAGCGTGATGTCGCTGGCATCTTGCCTCCCCGGGTGTGCGCCAGTGATCAAGGCGCCGAGCTCCACTGTCCGACCATCGATGCCTAAAGTCGTATCGGCTAATACCAAGTCGCCCGCTTCACGAAAGCTTTGGGGCAGCCATTCGACCGCGATCAATGCCGCCCGTGCAAGCGCGGTGTCGTCGAGTTCGCGCGTTTCGGGCAGGCTGGATCCAATGGCGGCGACGAATGTTCCGGGCGCCAGACGCAACCCATCGAATAGCGCCTCGCGTGAGCGCGTCGCGGTCACCACGATATCGCTGTGCTCGATGGGCGCCACGTCAGGGCTGCGACGCACCTCGACGCCGCAGTCGCGTTCCAATTCTTGTAGCAGGGCATCGCTGGCCCAGGGATCCGACACCGTGATGCGGTCCAAGGGGTAGGCGCGCGCCAGCTGCCGTGCATGCGCTTGTCCTTGCACGCCGGCGCCATACAGCATCAGCCGCCGACTTTCCGGGCGTGCCAGGTACGATGCCGCCACGACCGTGCTGGCGGCGGTGCGCAGGCGGGTAATGGCGTTGGCTTCCAGCGTGGCCAAGGGACGTCCATCTTCGGTGGAGAACAGCAGAATGACGAAGTCGAACTTTCCCTTGATGGTGGTGTAGACCTTGGCGCCCGCGACCCGCAGGCCGGGGATGACGGCGCCCATGGTCGACAGTTTTACGCCACCGGCCTCGGTGCGTTCGCGCGTCTGCATGGCGGCTTCGCCTTGTCCAAAGCAGGCGAAGGCTTCGCGCAAGATTTGCTGTGCGGCGGCAGCGTCGATGAGTTCATCGACCATCGCATCAGTGATATGTAGCATTCTTAGTTCCTTGTAGCCAGGTGCGGCTCAATCGTTTAGCAGCACTTGAATCAGAACGCCGGCGGCACCGAGTGATGCGATGGCCAGCAAATATCGGCGTATCCTTTGTTGAGAAAAACGTTTGGCCATTGGCGTCGATAACCAGAAACCGGCGCCCATCCAGGGCAATAACGCCAGACTGATCCACCATTGCAAGGACGACATGCGTCCCGCCCAGCTCAATGCAACCAGCGAGACAATGGTGCCGATGAAAAAAACGATGCCCAAGGTCGCGCGTATCGTGGCGGGACGCAGGCTTTGCATGGCAACCGCATAGGGCGGGCCGCCCGCGCTGGTGATGGTTCCCATCAAGCCCGATGCCACCCCCGCGACAGCGAGATTCGACATGCTGGGGCGCGCACGCCAGCCGATGAGACTCAAGGCCACGCCAGTCAGGATCATGAGCGCGAACATAAGTGACATGGTGCGCGTACTGAAATAGGCTAGGCAACCCGCCGCGAGCACGGTGCCCGCGACGCGCCCGGCCAGCGTCGCGCCAGCTATGCGCCAGTCCATCGCAGGACGTTCGCGTAAATAGGCTAACAAGGCCAGTGGCGCGCCCACGGCCAGCAAGGGCCCGGGCACCAACTGCGGAAAAAGCAGCGCCGCGATGGGCGCGCAAAACATCGCGTAACCCAAGCCGCCGATGCCTTGCAGCCAGGCGCCGGCAGCCACCATGAACCCCATGCCCAGGTAGACGTTCCAACTGAGCTCGTGCGTCAGCTGCGACACGCTTTGCATGACAGCCACGTCGCGCGCTACCAGGAGACAGAGATATCGCCGTGAACAAAGGTCTGGCAGGCCAGACGTCGACCCTGAGCCAGTTGTTCTTCGGTGAGATGCTTGCGTTCTTTGGGTTTAACGTCATCGACGTTTTCGCGGCCACTGTCGATGGTGCATTTGCAGGTGCCGCACAGACCCCCGCCGCATTTGAAGGGGATGCCGCCCTGAGCGCGCAACGAAGCACGGAGCAGGTTGGTTTTTTCGGGGAACTCGGCGGTCTTGCCGTCGTTGGTGGCGAATGTGATGCGGATCATGAGTCAGGCCTGTTTAATGTGACTGGTAGCGCTAGCGGGTTCAAGCCGTGCGTCGAGTCCGCCGTAAGAGCAGAGCTGATCCAGCTCGCGGCGCGCGGCCTCATAGCTGTCGAAGCGCTCGAGGAATTTCGAAGGCACGACGTTAATCACGCCGCTTTCGTCTTCCTCGATGACGCGCACGCGCGTCTCCTTGTGCAGCTCGCCGATTTGGAAGCAGGCGCGCAAACGACCGCACAAGTAGTAGTTCCATGCTTCGAGGACGGTGATGTCGTTGCCGGCTTCGGTTCGATACTGTCTGGGCTTAGAAGTCAGAATGACGTACATGGGGAATGCTCCCGCCGTTGGTTCAGGCTGTCGGTCCTTGACGCAGCTCGATGTCATGCTCGAGCCACAGTTGGCAGGCCAGGCGATAGCCTTGTTCAAGGCGATCCCCCAGTTGTTTTTTTTCTTTCCAATTCGGCGGCGGCAGGTGTTCGGCGCCGGCCAGCACTTCGCATGCGCAACGGGCGCACTTGCCCATGCCGCATTCATAGCTCAGGTGCGGGTAGGGGAATTGTTTGATTCCCGCCCGGACGACCAGGTTCGATCCCGTCTTGATTTCGTCTTCGAACGTCTGGCCGTTTTTGTGAAAGATGACTCGTGGCATGTGGCGACTCCCAGCCGATAAAGCGTGAACGTTTGGATACTGTATACTAAATCTAACGCGGCCGCCAGGTGATCCTCGCCGTCCCGCCACGCACAGGCCAGATCTCGCCTTGATTTATTGGGGATTTTGCGAGAAGTGGGGTTTTCCCCTAAACCCAAAGCGTTGACTGACGATCTATTTGGTATACAGTATTCACATCGTCGCATTCATCGGCATTCTGAACTTGCGGCGTCCTACCCACAACCGAGGTAATAGTCATGACTCAACTGTTGAACCGCGACGAATTCCGCACCGCTCTGGAAAACGCCATCACGGGCAAAAGCGCGAACAAGGCTCCCTTTAGCATCGCTTGGGCCGAAGGCAAGCTGACCCGTGCGCATCTGGCCCGCTGGGCAGAGAATCACTATCACTATGTTGGCCCCTTCGCCGACTATCTGGGCTACCTGTATGCGCGTACGCCCGACCATATGACCGAGGCCAAGGACTTCTTGCTGGCCAATATGTATGAGGAAGAAATCGGCGGCGATCGCCATACCGATCTGCTGATCCGTTTCGCCGAGGCATGTGGCACGACGCGCGAGCGCGTGGTGAATCCGGACAATATGTCGCCGACCACGCGCGGTCTGCAAGCCTGGTGCTACACCGTTGCCATGCGCGAAGACCCGGTGGTCGCCGTCGCGGGTCTGGTGGTGGGCCTGGAATCGCAGGTGCCCGCCATCTATCGCAAGCAAACGCCCACGTTGCGCGAAAAGTACGGCTTTACCGACGAAGAAATCGAGTTCTTCGATCTGCACATCGTGTCCGACGAAATCCATGGTGAACGCGGCTACCAGATCGTACTGGAGCACGCCAACACACCGGAGCTGCAACAGAAATGTCTGCGCATCTGCGAGATCGGCGCGCAGATGCGTCTGCTCTATACGACGGCGCTGTACTACGACTACGTGGCCAACGACGTTTCGCGCGAAGAGCTCGCAGTGGCTTGAGCGATTGAGGCGCCAGCAGGCGCTTCGCTGAGAGCGTCCCGCCGGTCATTTGCGCGGGACGCGACTCCCCATCCTTCTTTCTTCGAGCAGCGGCATGACTGATTCCATCAAGCATTACGACAACTACATTGACGGCCAGTGGCAGCCTTGCCAGTCCGGCCGGACGTTCGACAATATCAACCCCGCCGACACCGTTATGGTGGTGGGGCGGTTTCAAGCGTCGGGCGCAGCGGATGCGGAACTCGCCGTATCCGCTGCGGCGCGGGCGTTTGCAAGCTGGCGCGCGACGCCGATTGGTAAGCGCGCGAAGATATTGAACGATGCCGCTGCGTACTTGGAAGCGCATGCCGCGCGCTTTGCGGAAGATCTGACCCTCGAAGAAGGCAAGGCGTTGAATCAAGCGCGCGATGAAGTGATGCGCAGCGCGCAAACGCTGCGGTTTTATGCGGTCGAGGGGCAGACGTTTGGCGGAGAAACGTATCCGCAAGATGACCCTTCACAATATGTGTACAGCCATCGCGAGCCGCTGGGTGTTGTGACGGTCATATCCCCTTGGAACTTTCCGGCTTCCATTCCCGCGCGCAAGATCGCGCCGGCGTTGATCACGGGCAACACGGTGGTCTTCAAGCCTTCGTCGGATGCGCCGTTAAGCGGCCTGCACCTGGTCGAGGCGCTGGTGCATGCCGGCATTCCTGCGGGTGTCATCAATTGCGTGACGGGGCGGGCTGGCGATGTGGGGCCGGTCATCACCACGTCGGAAGCCGTGCGCGCGATTTCGTTTACCGGGTCGACCCAGGCTGGCGAACATATTCAGCGCAGCGTGCATCTGACGACGCGGCTGCAGATGGAATTGGGCGGCAAGAATCCGCTGATCGTGATGGAAGATGCGGACCTGGACGCCGCGGTCGATCTGGCGATCAAAGGGGGCTTCTCGCTGACCGGGCAAGCTTGCACGGGGACCAGCCGCATCATTGTGATCGCCGAGGTCAAGCAGGCATTTACCGAGAAACTGCTCGAACGGGTCAAGACGCTGAAGATCGGGCCGGGGATGACCTCGGGCATGGACCTGGGGCCACTGGCCACGGCCAAACAACTCGATACGGTGCTGCGTTACATCGACATCGGGCGCGGTGAAGCCAAGCATTTATACGGCGGCGAACGGCTCAAGGGCGGTGATTATGACCGTGGCTATTATGTGTCGCCTGCTGTCTTTACCGATGTGACGCAGGATATGCGCATCGCGCGCGAAGAAATATTCGGCCCGGTGCTCGCCATTATCGAGGCACGCGATTTCACCGATGCCATGGCCAAGGCGAACGACACCGAGTATGGGCTGTCGGCCGCAATCGCGACGCAGAACCCGCGTTATATGCACCAGTTCGCTAATGACATCGAGGCGGGCACGGTGAAGATCAATCGCACGACGACAGGCAATCTTGTGAACGCGCCGTTCGGTGGTCTTAAACATTCCAGCACGTCGACCTTCCGGGAATCGGGACGTGCCGGCCTGGATTTCTTTACGCAGATCAAAACCATCTATCGCGGCATCTGAGCCGTCGGTCATCACTCTTATTCGAAACGGATCGATCCATGAAGAACGCATTGAAACTGGAACTGAGCGAGGCTCGCATCATGGCTGCCGCTGCGTTGAAAAAAGCGCAGGAGATCGGTGTGCCCGAAACCGTTTGCATTACCGACGAAGGTGGTTTTCCCCTCGTGATGGAGCGCATGGACGGCGCGCGCGTGACGGGGCCGCAAATCGCTTGGAACAAGGCATTCACCGCTGCGGGCCACAAGCGTTCGACGCACTTGTTCAATACGCCGCCTAACGGTCCGGCCTTGCCGGGCAACGAGGCCTTTGGCATTCAATGGAGTTTCGACGGCAAGTTCGCGGTGTTCGTGGGTGGCTATCCTATTGTGGTCAACGGTGAAGTGATTGGCGGAGTGGGTCTGTCGGGTGGCAACGGCGAACAGGACACGGCCTGCGGCGTGGCAGCGCTGGAGGCCCTGCGCGAGCATCTGCAAGGCACGGCGGAAGTCGTCGTGCAGGCCGATATCAAGAAGTAAGCATCGCGCGCAAGACAGGAGATCGCACATGGCACATCGCGTCTTGTGGCTGCAAAGCCAGCAGCAATTCGAGGTCAGCGACGGCGAGACGTTGCTCGATGCAGCGAGCCGTCAGGGCGTGGAGCTGCCGCACGAGTGCACGTTTGGAGGTTGCGGTACCTGCCGCATTCAAGTCCTCGAAGGCAGGGTCGATTATGAAGAGCTGCCGCTGGCCTTGACGGAAGAGGAACACGCGCAGGGCGTGGGGCTGGCGTGCCAGGCACGTGCGATGACTGATCTCGTGATCAGCGTGGAGCGTTCGACTGGATGCTCCGACCCGACGCTGCTGGAAGCGGAAGTGGCCGATGTGCGACTGTTAAGCCATGATGTCTATCATCTGCAGCTGCGGTTGCCGGATGAGCACGGTATTGTTTACCGCCCCGGACAGTATCTCAATATTCATCTTGATGATGCGTCTCACCGTAGTTTTTCCATGGCGAATCCGCCCGATGCAGGACGAGTGGATTTGCAGATACGGCGTATCCAGGGAGGCTACTTTACGGACCGGCTGCTGAGCCAGATGCAGCCGGGGCATCGGCTCAGTGTGGAGATGCCGCATGGCGCGTTTTACTATCGGGCACAGGATTATCGGCCGATGGTGTTTGCCGCGACCGGCACGGGTATTGCACCCATCAAGGCGATTCTTGAATCGCTGCTCGACGACGATGATTGCCCGCCGGTGAGTTTGTATTGGGGCATGCGCAACGAGTTGGATCTTTATCTGGCAGAGCAAATCGAAAGCTGGCGAGATCGCCTCTATGAGTTCGAGTTTGTGCCCGTGCTGTCGCGCCCGTCGGGGCAATGGCAAGGTCGCAAAGGCTATGTGCAGGACGCCGTGCTGCAAGATCTGCCTGACCTATCCGAGCATTCGATCTATCTTTGCGGATCGCCGCTTATGATTCAGGATGCGAAGACGCGGTTCGTGGGCGCGGGCGCCGAGGCAGCGCATTTGTACAGCGATAGTTTTATCTTTCAATCGCGCTGAGGCGCGACGAACTGCACCGCTAGGCTGATTCGTGTACAGCCTATGCGGCGCAGTTTAAGGATCATTCTCGTTATCAGGCTGCGTAAAATATCCCGTTAGCCTTGATTGGCATCGAGTTTGTCCTGCGTCTTGGTGTCAAAATCGCTGGCGTCGTGGCGTTCGCGCAATTGCTCATGCGGCTCGCCGCTCAAGCGATTGACCATACGGCCCCGCTTGACGGCGGGGCGGGCATAGATCTTCTCGGCCCAGCGTTGAACGTTCTTGTATTCGTGCACGCTCAGGAATTCCGCGGCACCATACTGCCATCCCATGACGAGCCCACCATACCAGGGGAACACCGCGATGTCGGCAATGGTGTATTCGTCGCCGGCCAGATAAGGGGTTTCGCCTAGTCGGCGGTCGAGCACGTCGAGCTGGCGCTTGGCTTCCATGGCGAAGCGATCGATGGCGTATTCGATTTTCACCGGCGCGTAGGCGTAGAAATGGCCAAAGCCGCCGCCCAGATAGGGCGCGCTGCCCATTTGCCAGAAGAGCCAGTTCAGGGTTTCCGTCCGTTGCGCCAGATCCTTGGGCAGGAACGCGTCGAATTTCTCGGCCAGATACAACAGGATCGAACCCGATTCGAACACGCGGATGGGCTTGTCGCCGCTGCGATCCATCAGAGCTGGGATCTTGGAGTTCGGGTTCACGTCGACAAAGCCGCTGCCGAACTGGTCGCCATCGCGAATGTTGATCAGCCAGGCGTCGTACTCGGCGCCCTTATGCCCTAATGCCAACAGCTCTTCGAGCATGATGGTGACCTTGATGCCATTAGGGGTGCCTAGTGAGTAGAGCTGCAGCGGGTGACGTCCGACCGGGAGTTCTTTTTCATGCGTGGGGCCCGCGATGGGGCGGTTGATGCTGGCGAAGTGTCCGCCGCTAGGCTGGGTCCAGGTCCATACTTTTGGGGGGGTGTACTCGGGAGTATCTGCCATGCTGGTCTCCGTGTGGCCATAAGGTCGATCCGCGCACGCCGAAGCGTGCGCGCTTAGATGATCGATTCTAGTGGAATGTTCGCGAATGGCCGAGTGCGATGTGAGACCTGCTGCCGGTATAAAACCTCATTCACAAAGAGGTTACTTGAGACCAGGCAATGTCGGCGACGCGCGCAAATCGGTTGCCCATGTCCTCGGCATTCGCGTTGGCAGCCGTGCCTCGCAGCACGCGCCCTTTGATGCCATGCAAGATGGCCGCAAAGCGGAACATGTTGAAGACGATGTAGAAATCCAGGTTGGGGATGCTCGTGCGTTCTGTGCGCTCGCAGTAGGCCTGCACATACGCGCTCTCGTCGGGCAAGCCAGCCGCTTGCAGGTCCAGTCCGGCAATGCCACCCAGGATATCGGGTGGCATGCGAAACATCATTGCGTGGTAGGCGAAATCCGCCAACGGGTCGCCTAGCGTGGACAGCTCCCAGTCCAGCACGGCTAATACACGCGGCTCCGTCGGATGAAAAATCATATTGTCCGCGCGAAAGTCGCCATGCGTGAGCGCGACGGATTCGGTATCGGGGAGATGGGCGGGTAACCACTCGATCAGCTTATCCATCGAGGGGTGACGTCCCGCCAACTCATCGTCGAGATATTGGCGGGTCCAGCGGTCGATCTGGCGCTTGATATAGCCTCCTGGACGTCCATAGTCGGACAGGCCGATGGCCTGGTAGTCCACGCGATGCAACGCGGCTAGCGTGGCGTTCATCGCATTCATGTATTGTGCGCGGTCCTCTCGCGGTACGTCGCAGAAGCTCGCGTCCCAGAATATCCGGCCCTCGACCATGTCCATGACGAAGAACCAGCTGCCAAGCACGCTCTCGTCGGTGCACAGGCCATGCACGCGTGGAACGGGATAGCCCACTTGGGCCAGTGCCTGCATCACGCGCGCCTCGCGTTCGATGGCGTGTGCGCCCTTGAGTAAAACGCCGGGAGGTTTGCGCCGCAGGACATAGATGCGGCTTGGCGTGCGTAGGCGATAGGTGGGGTTGGATTGGCCGCCCTTGAATTGATCGATGCTTAGCGGGCCCTCGAAACCCGGGACATTGGCTTGCATCCAGGCGAGCAGGGCATGTGCATCGATGCGATGTTCGGCGCGCACCGGCATGGTGCCGGCATAGGTATTGGCGTCACCCATGCGTGGCTCCTTGCATTGCATCACGCTTGATTTTTTTGGCCAGGGACCATTTGTGTACTTCAGTGGGGCCGTCGTAGATGCGAAATGCCCGGACTTCGCGAAAGACTTGTTCCACGACCGTATCGCGCGACACGCCCGTGCCGCCCATGATCTGTACACACCGATCCGCGACGCGAAAGAGCGCGTCGGAGACAGCGACCTTGGCCATGGAGCTCTCTGTCGTGGCTTGCGACCCGGCATCCAACACATCGGCGCACCAATCGATCATGAGCGCCGCCTGCTGCAGATCGATCTGGTTATCCGCCAGCATGAAGCCCACGCCCTCGTGATCGATCAGCGCTTTGCCAAAGGCTTGCCGCTTGACGGCGTAAGCCGTGGCGATTTCGTTGGCGCGTACCGCGGCGCCGAACCAGCGCATGCAATGCGACAGGCGCGCGGGCGCGAGGCGTACTTGCGCATAACGGAAGCCTTCGTGGGCCTGGCCCAATACGTCTTCGTCCGGCACGATAAGATTGTCGATGACGATCTGTGCGTGCCCGCCGGGCATGGAGCTATCGATGGTGTCGAGAACCCGCTCGATACGGATGGCGGGATGCGGTAGCGCGACGAGGAACATCGTGGCCTGAATCTTTTCGCCGGTGTTGCTGCGGGCCATCACGATGCCGACTTCCGCGCCGTCAGCTCCCGTGATGAACATCTTGCGCCCCTTGATGACCCAATGCCCGTCTTGGCGGACAGCCGTGGTCTGCAGCATCGACGGATCGGATCCCGCGCCGCCTTCCGTAGCGGGCTCGGTCATGAAAAACGCGGACCGCGCATGGCCGCTGACGAGTCGATCGAGATACTTGGCTTTCTGTCCGGGCGTGCCAACTTTGCCTAGCAGAAACATATTGCCCTCGTCGGGCGCCATGGTGTTGACGGCGATAGGCCCGAGCGGTGACAGCCCGGAGCGTTTGAGCACGGCGGCGGTTTCGCGCTGCGTCAGGTGAGTGCCATCGTCAAGAATATGCGGCGTCATGACGCCTGCCTCGCGCGCGCGCGCCCGCAGTTCTTGCACCAGTGCCTGGGCGGGACCATGGCTGGTGCAGCGCGGGTCATTTTCGTAGGGCACGACCACGTTACGGACAAAAGCCTCGACGCGTTCTCCGATCTCGCGGCTGCGGTCGCTAGGGTAGGGCGTATACATGGCGATTCCCTTAAAGTGTATTGACCAGATGGCCACCATCGACTGCCAATACGGAGCCAGTCATATAACGCGACGCATCGCTGCACAGCAGGAGGATAGGCCCGTCGAGATCGGTGAGTTGTCCGAGCCGACGTTGCGGGATACGGTTAATGAGCGCCTGCCCGGCTTGCGTGGGCCAAAAATTCGCGTTGAATTCGGTTTCGATATAGCCTGGCGCGAGGGTGTTGACCCGCACGCCATAGCGAGCCCATTCCAGAGCGAGTGTCTTGCTGAGCTGAATCACCCCGGCTTTGGAGACGGCGTACGAGACCACGCCGCCCGCTTGGCGCAGGCCCAGAATCGAGGCAATGTTGACGATGCTGCCGCTGTTTTGTCGCAATGCCGGCAAGAGTGCTTGGGATAAAAAGAATATGCCGTTCAGATTGGTGTCCATCACGGCATTCCAGTCTTCGGCGGTATGTTCGGCTGCTGGGCCCGGGCGCACGATGCCCGCGTTATTGATGAGCACGTCAAGACTATCGATGCGGGCAGCGAGGTCCTGGCGGCTGGTCGCATCCGTGACATCGAATCGGATACAGACCGGCGCCACTTCGCCATCCAGCGTATCGGCAAAGGCTTGCAACCGGTCCAATCGGCGCGCCGCGAGGATGAGGTGAGCACCTTCGCCGGCGAGTAATCGCGCAAAATGCTGACCGAGTCCGCTGGAGGCCCCCGTGATGAGGATGCGCTTGCCTTTGACGGATAGAGTTGACGCCATACCGCTAGTCTCCACTATTGATCACGGCGTCTGTAGTTAGCGGCCGTGGCTTAAATTGTTTTGGGGTAAGGCTGCGACTGCTTCATTAATTGTAGGATGCTTTGTTGGCACCCGCTTGCCCGCGTGTGCGCGACGATTTACGTGGCGGGTTCCTCCTCACCCTGACCCAGAAAGCCGCCACTCTGATGCTCCCACAGTCGTGCATACACGCCATTTTTCTTCAGCAGTTCAGCATGGCCGCCCTCTTCGATGATGCGGCCCTGATCCAGCACGATGAGCCGGTCCATCGCGGCGATGGTGGACAAGCGGTGGGCGATTGCGATGACGGTCTTGCCCTGCATCATTTCGGTCAGGCTTTCCTGGATGGCGGCTTCGACCTCGGAGTCAAGCGCGCTGGTGGCCTCATCCAACAGCAGGATGGGCGCGTTTTTCAGCATGACGCGAGCGATCGCGATGCGTTGACGCTGACCGCCCGAGAGCTTCGCGCCGCGCTCGCCCACCTGGGTGTCGTAGCCCGTGCGGCCTTGCATATCGCTCAATCGCTGAATGAATTCATGGGCCTGCGCGTGCATGGCGGCGGCTTCGACATCGGCATCGGTCGCGTCGGGCAAGCCATAGGCGATGTTGTCACGGATACTGCGATGTAGCAACGACGTGTCCTGGGTCACCATGCCGATGGCCTGACGCAGGCTGTCCTGGGTCACCTGCGCGATATTCTGCCCGTCGATACAAATGCGTCCGCCGTCCACGTCATAAAAGCGCAGCAGCAGGTTGACCAACGTGGATTTACCCGCGCCGGAACGCCCGACGAGACCGATCTTTTCGCCCGGCTTGACGGTCAGGCTCAGGCCATCGAATACCTGACGCTTGCCGTTGTAGTTGAAGGTGATCTGGTCGAAGACGACTTCGCCCTTGGTGATCCGCAGCGGCACGGCGTCGGGGCGGTCCAGAACCTTGGCTCTGCGCGAGAATGTCGCGATACCATCGTGCACGGTGCCGATAGCCTCGAATAGGGAGGTCATCTGCCACATGATCCAGTGCGACATGCCGTTCACGCGCAAGGCCATCGCGGTGACGGCGGCCACGGCGCCGGGTCCCACCGCGCCGCCGTGCCACAGGTAAAGTGCATAGCCTCCGGCGGATAAGATCAGGCCCACCACGAGAATCTGATTGACGATTTCGAACTGGCTGACCAGACGCATCTGGCGGTAGCCGGTGAGCTTGAAGTCTTCCATCGCGGCGCGCGCGAACTGCGCCTCGCGCTGCGTGTGCGAGAAGAGTTTGACCGTCATGATGTTGGCATAGGCGTCTGTGACGCGGCCGGTCATGGACGAACGCGCATGCGCCTGTTCCTGAGAGACTTTCGCCAGGCGCGGGATGAAATAGCGCATGGACAGGCCGTAGAGAACGATCCACCCCAAGAATGGCAACATCAGCTTGGCATCGAAGCCGCCGGCCAGCGCGATGATCGTGACGAAGTAGATACCGATGCCCAGCACGATCTCGGAGAAGGTGAATAACACTTCGCGCACGGCCAGCGCCGTCTGCATGACTTTGGTCGTCACGCGGCCGGCGAACTCGTCGGTGAAGAACGACAAGCTTTGCTGCAGCATCAGCCGGTGAAAATTCCATCTGAGACGCAATGGCAGATTAATGGCCAGGATCTGATGCTGAATGATGGTGCGCGCGGCGACCAGACCAATACTGGCCACCAGCACGATGCCGATGGTCCACAGCACGCGGCTTTCATCGGTCGTGATGGCGTCGCTCTGCCAATCGGCCAGGAGATCGACGATCTGACCCAGGAACGCGAATAACCATGCTTCGTAGATGGATACCGCGGCGCTAAAGAGCGCCAGTAGCGCTAGATAGCCCCTTGCGCCTTTTGAGCAGGCCCATAGGAAGCGCAACAGTCCCTTGGGCGCCGTCGCGGCAGAGGTGGCTGGGAAGGGATCAAGTCGGTCTTCGATCATCGTGGGAGTCGCCGGTCGGCAGGTCGGCGTATGTGATTCAATTTTTATATCATTGCATACCTTCTTGGGATTGGACGCGCGGCCGCTGAACGTGTTCAATCTGACCGGAACCTGTCTGGCTGTCACAGACCGGTCGGCAACTTTAGTGAGAGAGACAATGAGTCAAGCCCCCACCGCGCTACGCAATGCGCTCAATGGAATTTCCGGTATTTTGGTCACCCCGTTCGATAACGAGGACAAGCTCGCGCCCGCAAGGCTCGCGCCTATCGTCGATCGCGCCGTCAATGCCGGCGTGCACGTGCTGGTGACCAATGGCAATACCAGCGAGTTTTATGGGCTGACCACGCAAGAGGCCGAACAGATGGTGCACGCTGCGGCCGAGCAGGTCGGCGGGCGGGTGCCGCTGGTGGCGGGCGTGGGACGCAGCTTGCATGACGCGCGCGCGCTGGCGCGGGCCTCCCGTGCGGCGGGGGCCAGCGCGCTGATGGTGCACCAGCCGCCAGATCCGTTTGTCGCCCCGCGCGGCGTGGTGGAATACGTCAAGCGCATCGCGGAAGCGGGCGATGGGCTGCCACTGGTGCTCTATCTGCGCGATGACGGTATTGGTTTCGATGCGATTGAGGCGTTGTGCGCGATCCCCGGCGTGGTCGGGGTCAAGTGGGCCTCGCCCACGCCGCTACGCCTGGCCGAGATGATTGAGCGCACCCGCGAGCGCGATCTCGCCTGGGTGGGGGGGCTGGCCGAGCACTGGGCGCCGCCCTTCTATGCCGTGGGATCGCGCGGTTTCACCTCGGGCTTGATCAATGTGCTGCCCGAGCGTTCCGTGGCCATCCATGCCGCGCTGGAAGCGGGTGACTATCCCCAAGCCATGACGCTGATTCGCGGCATGGCGGAATTCGAGGCCCTGCGCGCGCTCGAGCGTAACGGTACGAACGTGACCGTGGTCAAACGCGCATTGCAGCTATTGGGCGATGATTGCGGCGCCGTGCGCGCGCCGGGCGCTTGGCCGCTGTCGCCCGAGGCCGACGAGACGCTGCGTCGACTGCTGAATCAATGGGGTCTGATCTGAGGGCGTCGCAAGACGCTGATAGTTGCTATGCCCGAGTTGCCTGAGTTGTCTGTGTCCCGTGGCGCGGGAGAGGTGCGTGACGGCGGCGTGCCCGTCTTAAGGCTGCGCGGGCTTGGCAGCGCCAGGCTCGCACCGGTGTCCTTGGAGATCGCCGCCGGCGAGTGTGTTGCGATCGTAGGGGCTTCCGGTTCGGGGAAGTCCCTGCTTTTGCGGCAGATTGCCGATCTGGATCCTGGCTCCGGGACGGCCGAGCTGAAAGGACGTGATCGCGCCGCGATGCGGGGATACGAATGGCGACGACACGTCGTGTACTGCCAGGCCGAGGCGGGCTGGTGGGACGACTCGGTGGCCGCCCATTTCGCGGACGTGCCTGCCGCGGGCATCATCGCTCAACGGCTGGAGGTGTCCCCCGCGAAGTTGCAGGCTGCGGTGCGCGAACTATCCACGGGTGAGCGGCAACGTCTGGCGCTGGTACGCGCATTGATGCTCTCGCCCGCCGTCCTCTTGCTGGACGAGCCCACGGCTGCGTTGGACGAGGCAGCCACACAGCGGGTCGAACAGGAATTGCATCGGTTCCTCGAGCAAGGCGGCGCGATTGTGATGGTCACGCATAACCCGGCGCAGGCCGGGCGATTGGCGCAACGGACGTTCCGCATGCGCGCGGGTGCATTGGAGGCCGCATGAACGTGATCGCATTACATGCCTCGGACCTCGCGATTGCCTCTTGTCTGGTGCTGCTCTGCGCGGCAATTTCGTTGGTGCTGCGCCTTAATCTGCAGAGACAGATCCTATGGTCGGCAACCCGCACGATTGTTCAATTGTTGTTGGTGGGACAGTTGCTGCGGGTGGTGTTCACCCATGCCAGCGCGGGATTGACCTTGCTCATCATCACCGTGATGATGGCGCTCGCCATCCGCGAGGTGGCGGTGCGTCCCAAAGCGCGTCTGCAGCGGCACGGCAATCTGGTCATCAGCGCGATGGCCGTTGCTTCGGCAACCTTGATCTGCGTATTCTTCATCACCAATACGGCAGTGGAGCCCACGCCTTGGTATGACCCACGCTATGTGGTGGCACTGGTGGGCATTGTGTTGGGCAGCGCGTTAAACGCGGCGAGTCTGGCTTTAGATACCATGCTCACGGGCGCTACGCGCGAGCGTTTGGCGATCGAGGCGCGCATTTCGCTGGGCGCGCCGGCACGCCAGGCGTTCGCGGGACTGCTGCGCGAGTCGGTGCGACGTGGCATCGTGCCTAGCATTAATCAGATGGCTGCGGCGGGCATCATCACCTTGCCGGGCATTATGACGGGGCAAATCCTCGCGGGAATGGACCCCAGTGAGGCCGCGAAGTATCAGATCCTGTTGATGTTTTTATTGTGCGGCGCCAGTACCTTGGCGGCGATGGGGGCGGCTTTCGGGGCGATGCGTCATTTGAGCGATGAGCGCGGCCGGCTGCGTTTGGATCGACTGCGAAACCCCTCTTGATCTCCGTTCTGACCAACGGCCTGTTGGCACGCGTGGCTGCCGAAGAACTTATCCTGCGGTGTCTGGCAGGCATGAGTTGTATACGGAGTTTCCCTAGTTAAGGCGTATAAAGCCATTTCAACCCCGGAATTTATGTATATAGTATACAAAACGGGAGGGAAGCAACGTGGCATTCGCAAGTTCGACGAGTGTGATCGAGGCGACGGCCGGGGTCAATGACGCCGAGTCGCTATGCTATTGGCCCCTATGGCGATTAACGCAAGCGCTACAGACGCAAGCACTATCGGCGCAGACGCTGTTAGATGCCTGCGAGGCGGCCTTCACACGCGATCATGAGACCGTCCATGCGCTGGTGATACATGACCACGCCGCGGCCCGAGCCGAGGCTAGTCGCATCGACGCGGCGCGGCGCGCGGGCGAAGCGCTGGGACCGCTGGCCGGGATTCCCTTTTCGATAAAAGAGTCGTTCGATGTCGCGGGCTGGCCCACGACATGTGGCGATCCGGCGCATGCGCAGAACATCGCCGATCAGGATGCGGCGGTGATCACGCGACTGCGTCGTGCGGGTGCGGTCTTGCTCGGCAAGAGCAATGTTCCCCTGCATCTGCGTGATTGGCAAAGCCATAACGCCGTGTATGGCACGACGCGCAATCCGCATGATCCCACCCGCACCCCGGGGGGCTCGTCAGGCGGTAGCGCGGCAGCGGTCTGCGCGGGTATGAGCGTATTTGATGTCGGCTCGGATATCGGTTCGTCGTTGCGCAATCCGGCGCATTACTGCGGCATTTTTTCGCATAAAAGCACGCATGGGCTGATCTCGCTGGCCGGTCATGGCATACGCAGTGATGACCCAATGCCCGATATCAATGTGGCCGGGCCGCTGGCGCGTTCCGCTAAAGACCTGGAAATCTTGCTGCGTGTGCTGGCGCAAGACGGCCGTGAGCTGCGCGCGCCGCGTCCGGTGCAATTGGATCACTGTCGCATTGGCGTGCTGTCCAGTCATCCGTTCGCGCCGGTGGATAGCGAAGTGTCCTCGGTGATCGAATCATTGGCGCGCAGGCTGGAGCAAAGCGGCGCGAAAGTCACGATGCAGTCGATGCCGTCGATTGAGGCCGAGGAGCTGTGGCGCACGTATGTGCTCATGCTGCGTGCGGCGACCTCAATGTACATGAACGACAGCGCCTATGCGCAAGCGCAAGAGCGCGCGCGCGCATGCGATCCGCATGACTTGAGCTATGCGGCCCTGCAGCATGTCGGGACGGTGCTGGATCATCGGGCCTGGCTGCAACTGGCCCAAGCACGCCGGCGGTTCGCACGTGCTTGGGATGACTATTTTCAGTTGTACGACGTGCTGTTATGCCCGGCGGCGGCCACGCCTGCGTTCGAACTGAACCAGGCTGGCGAGCCTTGGCAGCGCATGTTGTCGGTCAATGGGCGGCCCCAGCCCATGACCACGCAGTTGTTTTGGGCTGGGTTCTCAGGTTTGTGCGGCTTGCCATCGACGGTGACGCCAGCGGGCCTCAGCACCGAAGGGCTGCCGGTTGGCGTGCAGATTATCGCGGGGCATGGTGAAGATTTGACTTCCTTGCGCGTGGCGCAGTGGCTCGAGGACCTGGGCTATTGCTATCGACCGCCGCGTATGCGCAGGCAGTAGTAATGACACAGGGGCAGTGTCTCTTGACGCCCCGCCGATTTCCATAACGCAGCACAACTGAGGGAAAACCGATGTTCAGTTGGTTTAAAGAGTTGACGAAGATGGAGCGCAAGGGGTTCTATGGCGCGTTCCTGGGGCATGCTGTCGATGTATTCGACTTCATGATTTATTCGTTCCTGATTTCGACACTGCTCACGCAGTGGAATATGAGCAAGTCGGAAGCCGGTGCGATTGTGACGTATACGTTGGTGTCGTCGCTGGTGGGCGCGATTGTGGCGGGTATGCTCGCCGACCGTTATGGTCGTGTGCGTGTATTGCGCTGGACGATTGTGGTCTTTGCCGGCGCTTGCTTTCTTTGCGGGCTGGCGACCTCACCCGAACAGTTGATGCTGTTTCGCATCATTCAGGGTCTGGGCTTTGGAGGCGAATCGTCGCTGTGTATGGTGCTGGTGACGGAGATGATCCGCAATCCCGCACACCGTGGCAAGTATTCAGGTTTTACCGCCAGCAGCTATTCGTTTGGCTGGGCGGCCGCGGCGCTGGCGTATGCGCTGATGTTCAGCATCTTGCCGCCGGAGCAGGCATGGCGCGCGTGTTTCTTCCTGGGCGTATTGCCGGCCTTTGTGGTGGTGTATCTGCGCCGCAATCTGGTTGAACCCGAGGTCTATCTGAAATCGCGCGATAAAGCACAGGCCGTGCCTCTGACCCAGAACCTGTCTCGCGTATTCAAGACGCCCTTGCTGGGCAAAACCATCCTGTGTAGTTTGCTGTCCGGCGGCATGTTGGGTGGCTATTACGCGATTGCCACTTGGTTGCCGACCTATCTGAAAACGGTGCGTGGTCTGTCGGTGTTTGGCACCAGCTCGTATCTGGTGGTGCTGATCCTGGGTTCGTTCCTGGGTTATGTCGCCGGCGCCTATGCCACTGACCGTCTGGGCCGTCGTGCAACGTATGCGGTGTTTGCGATCGGTGCATTGACCATGGCGCTGTGCTACATGATGATCCCCATTTCCAACACCGCCATGCTGTTCCTGGGCTTGCCGTTGGGAATCCTGATGCAAGGCATGTTCTCGGGTATCGGCGCGACGATTTCCGAGTCGTATCCCAGCAGCGTGCGCGCGACAGGCTATGGCGTGTCGTATAACGTAGGCCGCGTGATCGGCTCGTTTTTCCCGCTGGCTGTGGGGGCTCTGAGCTCGGGCTCGTTGGGGCTGGGCATGTCTATCGCAGTTGTCGCCGGGGTGGGCTATGGCATGGTGATCATCGCCGCGATCTTGCTGCCCGAGACCAAGGGGCTGGATCTGAATCAGATCGAGGATACTGCGCCGGCTCCCGCCGCGTCGGGGGGGACGGCCTCCGTGGCGCCTGCCAATCCGGTGGCTGGGCAGTAAAACAAACGTCGCGGGTTCGAGAGGACGCGCGACGAGTTCTTTATTCAAAATTGCCGGTCCCTGAATTCAGGGGGCCGGCAAGTGTTTTGTTGCTGCAGTACTTAATTGACGTTTATCCCTTCGGCTTTCAACACCGGGGTCCACTTATTGATTTCGGACTGGACCCAGTTCTGCAGGGATTCGGATGTCTGCCTTTCTTCGGAAACGATTTCCGCACCGAGGTCAGCCATCTTCTGCTTGAACGCCGGTGAGTTCAAGGCCGTCTTTAACGCGTGGTTGAATACCGCAACATCCTGAGCGGGCGTTCCCTTGGGCGCGTAAATCCCGTGCCAGACTTTGACTTCAAAGTCCTTGAGACCCTGCTCGTTAAGCGTAGGTGCATCGGGCAGTTTCGAGATGCGATCCTTCGTCGTCACGCCATAGAACTTCACGTTACCGGCCTGGATATGCGGAATGGTCTGCGTGGTCTGGTCGCACAAGACATCTACCTGGCTACCCAGCAACGCTGTCATGGCCGGACCCGTGCCTTGGTAGGGAATAGTGGTGAACTTCAGACCGAGGGCCTGTTGCAGCAGGGATCCGCAAAGTTGTGACACGGCGCCGGGACCCGCGTTCGCGAGATTGATCTTATCGGCGTTCGCCTTCGCATACTCGATGAATTCCGCCATATTGTTGGGGGGGAAGTCTTTACGAGCCAACAGCGTCATGGGGACATCGACGACTTCGCCGACATACTCAAAGCTTTTCAGCGGATCGTATTTCAGCGAAGAATATAAGGCCGGGGCGGTCGCCATGCCGTTGTGGTGAATCAAATACGTGTATCCGTCCGGCTGCGCATTCGCGACATGAGCAGCCGCGACCGTGCCGCCAGCACCCGTGCGATTTTCCACGACGATAGGTTGTTTGAGTTCCTTGCCCAACTCTGCGCCTAATGAACGCGCCACGACATCGGTAGGTCCGCCCGCGGCGAAGGGCACAACAAGCGTGATGGGCCTTGAAGGATAGTCTGCTGCCATGGCGGCAGAGGCCATCGTCAGAGTCATGGTTGCGATAGCAACATATAGTGGGCGATGAGTAGCCATATTGTCTCCTGTTAGCACACGATATGGTTTCGCATTTGCGGGCAGAGAACAATTCGGCTTTGTGAAAGCGACGCTTCAAGCAATAGAAAGCAGGGGAAACCCTAAGGTTTGAGCTTCAAGCATTCGTCGTGGGTTTTTCCGAGGCTAGGCAGTATCTATGTTTCAAGTATTGTCGGCCACTAGGGAAAAAAATGTTGGTAAACATGAACGCATGTTAATCAACCGTAAAAAGAGACATAGGCTGTTAGCGGTGATCGGATGCGCGCGTGGTATGCCTAGAATTCCGATTTCGATGGGTCTTGCTCGACGTTAGCCTGAATTGGCCATGGGTAAACCCGGCTATTACCGTAAAACATGGAATTTGCCGACATCCTGACCGCGCTCGATCCGCAGTTGCCTTGTGGCGAGGATCTCGAATACGACCTTGAGTTTCTGCAGTTGCAGCAAGCCGCGGTGGAGCGCAGCGAGCAGCAGTTCGGCTCGACGATCATTCCCGCGCAGCCTCCTGATTGGCGTGAAGTCGAGCGCCTGGCGCGCGGATTGTTAGAGCGCACGCGCGATATCCGCGTCATGGCGTACCTCACGCAGGCCTGGACCGAAGTGCGAGGGCTGCAGGGCTATGCGCAAGGCGTGACGCTGGTGGCCGATACGCTGGAGCGCTATTGGGAAGCGGTCCATCCGCGGCTCGACAGCGACGGCGACTACGACCCCATGCCGAGGATGAACGCATTGTCGTCATTGGGCGCACATGCGGGCTGCGCGCCTAGCGTCCGTTCGAGCCGACTTGTCAATGGCGTACATGGGCAGCTGACTTTACGCGATGCCGAATCCCTCTTGGATGGCAGTCGTGCCGACCCCGAGTTTTACCCGGGTGGCCGCGCGCGGTTGGTTGAGCATCTGCGTCAGGCATGGATGCAGCAAGACAGTGCGTTGGTGGCGATAGCCGCAGCGGATGAGGGCTTGCGCCGTATTCAGCGCTTGGTGGCAGACAAGCTGGGGCGTGATTGGGTGCCCGACTATACGGCTATGTATCGCACGTTGAACGTGGTCTTGCAGGCACTGGGAGACAGCGTAGCCCAGCCGGCGCCGGCCCCACCCAGTACGGAAACGATACCGTCCGCGTCCGAGGTGAACGTTATGGATTCCCAGCATTCGCACACGGGGAACGTCGCTGCCCAGCCTGTCATGCGCTGGCAGGACGCGCAGATTCAATCGCGCGAGGAGGCATCGGCCATGTTGGCCAAAGTCTGCGCCTATTTCGAGGTGCATGAGCCTAGTCATCCCGCGCCGTATCTGATTCGTCGTGCTCAGCAACTGATTTCGATGAGCTTTCACGACATCATCAAGAACCTGGCGCCGCAAGGCCTGGAGCAATTCGAGACCTGGCTGCCCAAAGACGCCGATGGCGCCTCTGGCAACTGAGGTGACGACATGCTTGGCATAAATCGCAGCATAGGAGCGTAAACATGGCAACGACACTGAAGGGCAGCGGGCAGAAGTTCATCGCGCGCAATCGCGCCCCGCGCGTGCAGATCGAATACGACGTGGAAATCTATGGCGCTGAGCGCAAGATTCAGCTGCCCTTCGTCATGGGCGTGCTGGCGGATCTGGCAGGCCAGTCGACGCAGGCCCAGCCGGATGTGGCCGAACGCAAGTTCCTGGATATCGACATCGATAATTTTGATGAACGCATGAAGTCGATCCAGCCGCGCGCCGCGTTTCACGTGCCCAATACGCTGACAGGCGAGGGCGAGCTCAACGTGGACATCATCTTCGAGAGTATCGATGACTTTTCGCCCGCTACCGTGGCGCGCAAGGTGGACGCCCTGAATCAACTGCTGCAGGCGCGCACACAGCTGGCGAATCTACTGACCTATATGGATGGCAAATCGGGTGCCGAAGAGCTGATCGGGAAAGTGCTTAACAACCCCGCGCTCATGAACGCATTGGCTGCAGCCCCCAATCCTGATGCATCTGCCGATGCACCCAATACGCCCGACTCGGATCCGGCCGCTAAATAACCGAACACGGAGGTCGCGATGACTGCAGTAGCCAAACACGAAGACGCGCAAAGTCCGCAAACGCTCGAAGCCGATGGCCTGTCGGCACTGCTGAAAAAAGAGTTCAAGCCCAAGACCGAGCAGGCGCGCGAAGCGGTCGAGCATGCGGTGCGCACGTTGGCGCATCAAGCCCTGCAAAATAGTGGCGTGGCGGTGTCGTCCGATGCCTATCGCACCATTCAAGCCATCATTGCAGAGATCGATCAAAAGCTATCGGATCAAATCAACCTGATTCTGCACCATTCCGCTTTCCAGCAGCTGGAAGGCGCGTGGCGCGGACTGCACTACCTCGTCACCAATACGGAAACAGACGAGCTGCTAAAGATCCGCGTGATGTGCATGTCGAAAAAGGAATTGGGCCGCACGCTCAAACGCCATAAGGGCGTGGGTTGGGATCAGAGCCCGATTTTCAAGCGCGTGTACGAAGAGGAATATGGTCAGTTCGGCGGTGAGCCGATAGGTTGTCTGGTGGGTGACTATCACTTCGATCACAGTCCACCGGATGTGGAGTTGCTGACCGAGATGGCGCGCATCGCGGCGGCCGCGCATTGCCCTTTTATCGCGGGTGCCTCGCCCAATGTCATGCAGATGGATTCATGGCAAGAGCTGGCCAATCCGCGCGACCTGACCAAGATCTTCACGAACACCGAGTATGCCGCCTGGCGCAGCCTGCGTGAGTCGGAGGATTCACGATATATCGGTCTGGCAATGCCGCGATTCCTCGGCCGGCTACCCTATGGCGCGCGCACGAGCCCCGTCGATGAATTCGATTTCGAGGAAGACACCGACGGTGCGAATCACGATCGCTACACCTGGGTCAATTCCGCGTATGCGATGGCGGCCAATATCAATCGCTCTTTCAAGCTCTATGGCTGGTGCACGTCGATACGTGGGGTGGAATCGGGCGGTGCGGTAGAGAATCTACCTTGTCACACGTTCCCGACCGACGATGGTGGTGTAGACATGAAGTGTCCCACCGAGATTGCCATCAGCGATCGCCGGGAGGCGGAGCTTGCCAAGAACGGCTTTATGCCGCTGGTGCATCGCAAGAACTCCGACTTCGCTGCGTTTATTGGCGCGCAGTCGCTGCAGAAACCGCATGAATACTACGACGCCGATGCGTCGGCCAACGCCAAGCTGTCGGCGCGCCTGCCCTATCTGTTCGCTTGCTGCCGCTTCGCGCATTACCTGAAGTGCATCGTCCGAGACAAGATCGGCTCGTTTCGCGAACGCGACGATATGGAGCGTTGGTTGAACGACTGGATCATGAATTACGTTGACGGGGATCCCGCCAACTCGTCCCAGGAGACCAAAGCGCGCAAGCCCCTGGCGGCCGCCGAGGTCCAAGTGCAGGAAATCGAGGACAACCCAGGGTACTACTCTGCGAAGTTTTTCCTGCGGCCGCATTATCAGCTCGAAGGGCTGACTGTGTCGCTGCGTCTGGTGTCCAAGCTGCCGTCGCTGAAAAAGAACGATGGTTGATGGACGTGTTGCCACCCGGCCGCAGTCAGGCAAGGAGGCATGGATCGCGGCACAGAGTGCCGTGACTGCAACTTAGGGAGAGCAAAGTGTCTGTAGACATGTTCATGAAAATCGATGGCGCCAATGGTGAGTCCAGGGATGCTAATCACAAGAACTGGACCGATATCATTTCGTTCTCGTGGGGCGCGACCCAGCCGGGCAATATGTCCAGCGGCGGCGGTCTGGGTGCCGGCAAGGCCAGTTTTAATGACCTGCATGTCGTGGCGCGCATCGACAAGGCCGCGCCCGCGGTGATGAAGCACTGCGCGAGCGGCAAGCACTTGAGCCGGATCGAACTGTCGGTGTGCAAGGCGGGTGGCCAACAAGTGGAATACACCAAGATCACGCTCGAGGATGTACTGGTTTCGTCTGTGCAGTTGTCTGGCGAAATGAATTCCGAGGCGGTGACCGTGAACTATGCGTTCCAGGCGGCCAAGGTCAAACAGCAATACTGGGAGCAAACCGAGCAAGGCGGCAAGGGTGCCGAAAGCCTGGTGGCCTGGGATATCAAACAGAACAAAGAGGTGGGCTGAGCCTGGTCTTGGCGGCGCGCGTCGATGGCGGCATCCTGGCCCGTTTTGCCGGGGCAGAGATGTTCAGGCGAGCCCGCCCGTCGTGACGCGAACCTCACCTCATGACGATGGGCGATGTGCGGGTCGGCCATCTGCTTTCGATTTACTCCGCGGGAATCGTTCATGAGCAAATCAGCTATCGCCTTGCGCGAAAGCAGCCTGGCCGAGCATTTGGAGGCTGTCCAGACCGAGATTCGCCGTCATCCCGCCGATGCGGACATGCGCGCACAGCTGTTTCAACTGATGGCGGTGCAAGGCGAATGGACACGGGCACTCGAGCAGATAAAGCTTGCCGCGCAGTTGAACCCGCAGGCGCAGCCGTCGGCCATTTTGTATGAACAGGTCATCGCCGGCGAAGCCCAGCGCGAACGCGTGTGGGCCGGGCTTGAGCCGCCCGCCGGCTTTGGCCATGCACCTGGCTGGTTCGAGGATCTGGCGCTGGCCTTGCAGCGCGATGCCGATGCGCCTGAACAGGCGGCGGCATTGCGTGCGCAGGCCTATGAGGCGGCTCCGGCGACCGCTGGCGAGATCGGAGTGGCAGTCGAGGGCGTGGCCACTACGTTTGCCTGGATCAGTGATGGCGACAGCCGGCTGGGCCCCGTAATGGAGTTCATGATGGGTTCGCGCTATGGCTGGCTGCCCTTCGCGGCGTTGCGCAATGTGCGCATCCTGGCGCCGGAGGGTTTGGCAGATCTGGTGTGGGCGCAGGCCGAGATCACGACCACGGACGGACGCACGCACTACGGGGCGATTCCGGCGCGCTATCCGGCCTTGCCAGGGCAACAGTTCAGCGAATTGCCCGATGGCGTAAAGCTCGGCCGCATGACGGATTGGCACTGCTTGCATGAGGATATGTATGCGGGCATCGGCCAGAAGATGTGGATGACGGATCAAGGCGAATACGCCTTGCTGGATATCCGGACGGTGGAGATGGCTTGATGGCGGTTTACGAGTCGATGCGTCAGTCGCGGCAGGGGGATCCGCTGCCACGCAACGAACGCGTGGCGAAGGACCGCTTGCAGCCGTCGTTACTCGATCGTCTGATCGACCATGATCCCGCGAAAGGCGTTGAGCCGCGCGAAGCCTCGATGCTCACGCAGGCCGAGTTGCGCAACGCCGTGCTGCGCGACCTGCGCTGGTTGCTCAATACGGTGAACCTGCAGACCACGAACGATCTGTCGGCCTATCCACGCGTCATCGATTCCAGCTTGAATTTCGGACTGCATGCGATGGCCGGCAAACGCATGTCCGAGATCGATTGGATTGACGTGGAAGAGTCGATCCGCAATGCGATTGCCGCGTTCGAACCGCGCATCCTCGATTCCTCGGTGGAGGTCCGCTGTGTGACTGACACCGGCACGCTCGAGCACCACAACATCCTGAGTCTGGAAATCAAGGGCATGCTGTGGTGCGTGCCGCATCCGATGGAGTTCCTTTTTCGCACCGATATCGATCTGGAAAGCGGGCACATGGACCTGCGCGATCTGGGGGGCGGCTAATGGATGCGCGACTGCTGGACTACTACAACCGCGAACTGGTGTATCTGCGTGAGCTGGGCGCCGAGTTTGCGCAGCAGTATCCCAAAGTCGCGGGCCGGCTGGGGATGAACAGTACCGAGGTCGCGGACCCGTATGTGGAACGGCTGCTAGAAGGCTTTAGCTTTTTGACGGCGCGCATTCACCTCAAGATGGATGCGGAGTTCCCGAGGTTTTCGCAGCGGCTGCTGGAAGTGGTGTACCCGAATTATCTGGCTCCCACGCCTGCCATGGCGGTGGTGCAGTTTGCACCCAGCATGAACGAGGGGACGTTAGCTCGCGGCTTCGATCTGCCGCGCGGCACCTTGCTGCGAGGTCGCATTCCGCGCGGCGAACAGACGGCTTGCGAGTTCATAACTGGACATGCCGTGCGATTGTGGCCGTTGCGGGTCACCGAGGCAGCCTTTACCGGCCCGCCACCCGACCTGCCTTTGACGCGATTGGGCTTGGGTGGGCGTAATGGCCGGGTGCTCAGTGCGTTGCGCGTGGGCATCGAAATCGGTGGCGGCGTGCGGCTCGAGGATATGGATCTGGACCAGTTGATGTTTCACTTGGCCGGTCCCGATCTGCAGATGCAGCGGCTGCTGGAAATTTTGATGGGCCATACGGTGGCGGTCCTAGGGCACGATACCGCGCGCCCGTTAAGCTGGATCAACAAGCTGCCGCCTTCGGCCGTGCGTCACGAAGGCTTTGACGACGATCAGGCTTTGTTGCCCGCCGACTCGCGTGTGTTTCAAGGGTATCGGCTACTGCAGGAGTATTTTGCGTTTCCTCGTCGCTTTCTTTTCTTCAGCGTGAATGATTTAAAGCGCGGGCTACGGTCGACGGTGCGTGCGGCCAATGGGCAACTAAATACACGCAGTTTTGAACTCACGTTCCTGTTTTCCGTGGCGGCGCCGGAACTCGAGGGCGCGATTGCTGCCGAGCATCTGGCCTTGCATTGCGCGCCGGTCATCAACTTGTTTCCCAAGCGCGCGGACCGCATCGCGGTGTCGCCTCGCACGAGCGAATACCACTTGGTAGTCGACCGGACCCGGCCCTTGGACTACGAGGTCTTCAGCGCGACGCAAGTCGTGGGGCATGCCTCGGCCGAGCGGCCCGAACAGGAGTTCCGACCTTTTTACGGCACACTGGGCAGCGACCCGGACGATTATGGGGCGTACTACTCCCTGCGCCGCGAGCCTCGCATGTTGTCGGAGCAAGCCAGACGTAACGGGACACGCACGGGCTATATCGGCAGCGAGGTGTTTATTTCCTTAGTGGATCGCAACGAGGCACCGTTCTCGGGGCAACTGAGGCATCTGACGCTGCAGACCTTGTGTACGAACCGCGATCTGGCCATGTTGTTGCCATTGGGCACCGACACGGACTTTACGCTGCGCGTCTCGGCGCCGGTGGGTGCGATCAAGGTATTGCATGGGCCGACACGGCCGCATGCGGCCTTGGCCGAGAACGCGGCGACGTGGCATCTGATCAGTCATTTGGGCTTGAATTATTTAAGCCTCGTCGACCTGAACGCAGAGCAGGGCGCCCAGACGCTGCGCGAGATGTTGAATGTTTACGCCAAACTGGCCGACCCGGTGGTGCGCAAACATATCGCCGGTGTGCGGCATGTCAGCGCGGAACCCATGCATCATCGATTGCCAGTGCCAGGTCCCATCGTCTACGGCCGTGGTGTGCGTATCGGTCTACAAGTCGACGAGTCGGCGTTCTCGGGCATCAGTCCTTACCTGTTCGGCGCGGTGTTGGAGCAGTTTTTCGCGCGTCACGTCTCGATCAACATGATGTCCGAGCTGGTGTTGTCCACCCTGCAGCGTGGCGAAATTGCACGCTGGACGCCTCGCATGGGCGCGCGGCCCGCGGTGTAGGGCGATGAAATACGGAAAGAGGAATCTGTCATGAAACACGCGGCGAAACGTCAGTATCCTGCTTACGATCCGGTGCATCTGATCGGCACGGTGACGCATCGCGGTGAGGCGGGCGCATACGTGGTCGAATGCGACGGCCGCCCGTGGACGGCGAGGCGGGCGGCAAGCTGCCTGCTGACGCCGCAGCTGGGCGACCAGGTGATGATCAGCGGCCCCGATGCGTCGCGCGTCTATCTCATCGCCGTCATCGAGCAAGCCGAGCCAGCCCATAGCGAGCTGGAAACCGCCGGGGATATGGTGCTGCGCGCCGGGTCCGGCAATCTGACGCTGGAGGCGCCGCACGCCTTGCGGCTAAACGGCAAGGAGGAGGTAACGGTAGAGACCCCTAGCCTGCAGCTACAGGCGCAGGCTGCCGATTTCACGGCAAACACCTTGACCTACATCGGCAATGAGGTGGCCGCCACGGTGGGCTCGACGCGGTTGGTGGGGAAAGTCTACGAAGCCGTCATGGATCGCTTGTCGCTCTTGTCGCGCATCACTTTTCGCGTGGCCGAAGAGGTTGAGCATGTGCGCACTGGCTCGCTGGATTATCGCGCCGACAAAAGTGCGCGTGTGCATGGCGCCTATACGATGATCACGGCGGATAAGCTCGTCAAGGTAGACGGCAAGCAGATTCACATGGGATAAGCATGGCCGACACTGTGACGCATGACGGGGAACATGCCGTGGCATCGACCGCATCCGGGGCGACGGATTTGGGCGGGGCCAAAAATCAGTCCGAGAAAGGAACAGGCATGTCCGCACGGCCGACGATGCCGGCAGAGTTCTGGCATGCGCTCGCACAGAATCCTTATGCGCACGATCTGTTTCATACGCTGCGCTGGATCGATGCGCGCGCCCCGGGCCGTGTGCCTCTGGGCCGCGAATCCGTGCCACGTAACGAGCCAGTACGGCTGCGGCAAGAACCCTCCATGGCGTTCGCGCCATCGACGCTGGCCTCCGTGGACGCCGGGCGCGAAGGTCGTCCGCCCGAGATAGCGATCTACAGCTTTGGTTTGTTTGGACCTAATGGCCCACTGCCGCTGCATTTGACGGAGTTCGTACGCGAGCGCATCCATCATTATGGGGATCGCACATTAGCCGGATTCGCCGATGTGTTCCATCACAGGTTGATACTGCTGTTCTACCGCGCTTGGGCCGACGCACAAAGCACGGCCAGTCTCGACCGCAAGGAGGCCAGCTTTACGCGGTATATCTCAAGCCTGCTCCATATGGGCATGCCGTCGCTCGCTCGACGCGACACGGTGATGGATCATGCGAAGTTCTTCATGGCCGGGCATCTGCTGCGTCAGACGCGCAATCCGGAAGGACTCAGGCAGATTTTGCAGACGTTTTTCGCCGTTCGGGTGCGCATTGAGGAATACGTACCGCAATGGATACGGCTGGAGCCTGCGCAACGTTTAGGCTTATCCGGATCGATGGGGCTAGGTCGCGACACGATCCTCGGGCTTGCCGTGCGCGATGCGCAGCACAAGTTTCGCATTGAACTCGGGCCGCTCTCGCATGCCGAATACACCAGTTTTCTGCCTGGTGGCCATCGTGCGCGGCAGCTGTTGCACTGGGTGCGGGATTACATCGGCGTGGAGTTTGCCTGGGACGTACGGCCGGTGCTCAAACACGATCAAGTGCAAGGCATCAGACTTGGCGCCGCGCAGCCGCTGGGATTGTCGTCCTGGGTGGGAAAACGGCGCGCGCGGCAGGGCGATGCGCGCGACTTGTTGCTCGATTATGAAAGCCGCGAGCGCCGCGCGCGCGCAAGCGCCTCACACTGAACCGTAGAACACAACATGTCCGACATCGGCCGCATCGATCTTTTTGGCAAACTCGATCCTCTGCTGTATCAGTCGCTCGAGGGGGCGACGGCGTTTTGTAAATTGCGCGGAAATCCCTATGTCGAGCTGGTGCATTGGATCCATCAGATCGTGCACATGCAGGACAGTGACCTGCACCGTATCGCGCAGAGATTCGATCTGGACATGGGCCGTCTGCAGGCCGACCTTACCGCCGCGCTGGATCAATTGCCGCGCGGGGCCAGCTCGGTATCGGACCTGTCGGAACATATCGATTCCGCGGTAGAACGAGCGTGGGTGTTGGGTTCCTTGCGCTATGGGGCCCAGCGCATCCGCGGCGGGCATTTGCTGGCAGGGCTGGTAAAGACCTATGCATTACGCAATGTGCTGGTGGGGATGTCGGATCAGTTCACCCGTATCGTGCCGGATCTGTTGCTAGAGCAACTGATGCAGATTGTGCAAGGCTCGCCTGAGGATGCTGATGCAACCGCTGTGGCGTCTGCTGCCGGGCAGGACCAGGCGGTGCCCGGTGGGCGTTCAGCACTGGCGCAGTATGCGGTCGATCTGACGGCGCGTGCGCGGGCGGGAGAGATCGATCCGGTTTCGGGCCGGGATGAGGAGATCCGCCAGATCGTCGATATCCTGATGCGGCGCCGGCAGAATAACCCTCTGCTCGCGGGCGAGGCGGGTGTCGGCAAGACGGCGGTCGTGGAAGGACTGGCATTGCGGCTGGCCTCGGGCGATGTGCCGCCTCCGCTACGAGAGGTGGCGCTATGGTTGCTGGATATCGGCCTGCTGCAGGCCGGTGCCGGGGTCAAGGGAGAGTTCGAGCAGCGGCTGCGCGCCGTGATCGACGAAGTGCAGTCCAGCCCGCGTCCTGTGGTGTTGTTCATCGATGAGATTCATACCCTGATCGGCGCGGGCGGTGCGGCGGGCACGGGCGACGCCGCGAATCTGCTCAAGCCTGCATTGGCGCGCGGCCAGCTGCGCACGATCGGCGCGACGACCTGGTCCGAGTACAAAAAATATATTGAGAAAGACCCCGCGTTGACGCGGCGGTTTCAGGTGGTGCAGATTCACGAGCCCTCCGAGCCGCGTGCCGTCGGGATGCTGCGGGGTTTGGCCGCCACGCTGGAGACGCACCATCAAGTGTTGCTGCTGGACGAGGCCATCGAGGCGGCGGTGTCGTTGTCGCACAGGTATATCCCGGCGCGTCAATTGCCCGACAAGGCCGTCGCCTTGCTGGACACGGCATGCGCGCGCGTGGCCATCAGTCAGCATGCGGTGCCTGCCGAGCTAGAAGCGGTGCGCAAGCGTATCGAGGCCTTGGAGATCGAGCTGCGTATTGCGAAGCGCGAAGCACATATTGGCGTCGGAGAAAGCCTGCGTGTGGATCAGGTGATGGCCGATCTCGCACAGGCGCGCGATGCGCAAAGCCATCTCACGCAACGCTGGGAAAGCGAACGTGACCTGGTCGAGCGGGTGTACACGTTGCGTCGCGAGCTGGAGGACATCGCGGCCTCGTCTACGGCAGAGTCCTCCGACACGAGTGAGCAAGATGTCCAGCGCCTGCGCCGCGAACTTAAGCAGGCACAAGCCGAACTCTCGGAAAGGCAGGGCGAGCAGGCGTTGATCTATCCCGCTGTCGATGCGGCCGCCGTGGCGGCGGTCGTGGCCGATTGGACGGGTATCCCCGTGGGCCGCATGGTGCGCGACGAAGCTCAGTCGGTATTGCGATTGGCCGATACGCTGGAACAGCGGGTGATCGGTCAGCGCTATGCCCTGGAGACGATCGCGCGCCGTATTCAGACTTCGCGCGCCAAACTCACCGACCCGAATAAACCCGTAGGCGTGTTTTTGCTGTGTGGCCCGAGCGGCGTGGGGAAAACGGAAACGGCACTCAGCCTGGCTCAGGCACTGTTCGGCGGTGAACAGAATCTCATCTCCATCAATATGAGCGAGTTTCAGGAATCGCACACGGTGTCCACCCTGAAAGGGGCGCCTCCTGGATATGTTGGCTATGGCGAAGGCGGCGTATTGACCGAAGCGGTGCGCCGCCGCCCCTATAGCGTGGTGTTGCTCGACGAAGTCGAGAAAGCGCATCCCGATGTGCACGAGATATTTTTCCAGGTGTTCGACAAGGGTTGGATGGAGGATGGTGAGGGTCGCTACATTGATTTCCGCAACACGGTCATCATCCTGACTTCCAATGTCGGGACGGATCTGATCACTGCATTGTGCAAGGATCCCGCTTTGATGCCCGAGCCCGAGGCGTTGGCTACCGCACTGCGCGAGCCTTTGTTTAAGGTCTTTCCCCCGGCGCTGTTAGGACGGTTAGTTGCCGTGCCGTATATGCCGCTATCGGATGCGATGCTCGCGCGCATCGTTGAGCTGCAGTTCGACCGGATCGGTCAGCGTCTGCAGGACCAACATGGCATCGCATTCGAGGTCAGCCCCGAAGCGAACGCATTGGTGGTGGCGCGCTGCACAGAGGTGGAATCTGGTGGTCGCATGATTGACGCTATTTTGACCAACACCGTATTGCCTGAAATTAGCCGCGAGCTGTTGATGGCGGCGATGGACGGGCGGCGCATGCAGTCCGTGCGCGTGGGAGCCAACGGCGTGGAGTTTGATTATCACTACGACTACAGTGGTTGACGCTACGGCACGATTATTTGGTCCTTCCGGAGGGGCTGCGAGCCGGCGGCTGCTCGTGCTTGGCTTCAGGCGCGCGTTCGGGCGTTTCAGACCTGACGCGGCTGGGGCGCAGAAAGCCGCCGGTTTCACGGGTGTGATCGCGTGCGGTCCACTGGTCGTGCGCGGGCTCTTGTTTCGGATCGAACGTGTCACGCAACGGGTCCAGGCGATGCGGCGCGAGCGGATCGTGCGCGGGCAAGGTCGAAGGGGTGGGGTCGGAAAATACATGCTCGACATCTGGCCCCTCGTGCGAGTCAAGCAGCTCCAGCGGATCTCGCGCGGGGCCGCTCACGTTCGCGTCGCCACGTGGCAGTTGTCGCAATGGGTCTTCGGGGTTGCGTTCTCCGGCGGATTCCATGTCGAACGGATGCGTGCTCGCATCAGGCACGCTGCCTACGGGCAGGGTGCCGGGGCCGAACAGACCGCTGAAGACGTCGTCACTCTGGGCCGATGTCTCGGTATCGGATGCCAGAGACGATTCGGCTTGTGGCGAATCGGCTTCGACACCCGCTATGACATTTTCGTCGACCTCGATGTTCGGTATCTGGGCGACAGGGTCTTGGAACAGCGTGTCGCTTCGTGCCGTGCGGTCGATCACAGGTTCCGCGATCACGTCGGGCACCGGCTCGGGTACCGCTTCGAGCTGTGCGGGATCAGCCATTGCCGAGGCATGATCGAACTCCGACGCGGGCGTTGCGGCGTCGAGCAAGGGGCTTTCCAGCAAAGGATCCGGCTCGGGCTGCAGCAACGGCGTGGCCGCGGCGGCGCCGGCCGCCACGCCCGCCATCGCATCGATGTCCGGGTCTTGCGCCAGTATGGTGTAGGGGCCGATTTGCAATTGATCCCCCGAGGTCAACGGCAGCTCTTGATCCCGCTCGATCTGACGTCCATTCAGTCGAACTTCGCTCATGCTACTGAGGTTCACCAGATAGCACGCATTGTCGGTGATACGCACTGCCGCTTGCACTCGGCAGATATCGCGTTGCGGATCGGGCAGACGCAAGGCGTTATCAGGCGAGCGGCCGATAGTGCCACCCGGCGCGTGAAAGACGGTGGACCACGGTGCGATCAGACCCGACTCATCAGGTCGTTGCTGCACGGTAAGTTTCATGCCGGCGCCTCCTATGCGAGATTCGATGATAACGACTGCGGGAGGTCGATACGATGACGGCTAGTTATGAAATTTTATTTACGCGCCGGTTTTTCTCCCCACGGCGTAACAGTGGTAACTCTTTCTTTTTTCGCACGACAAGATTTTTGTTTTCCCTTGTCATAGGCGGTTTGTTACCCGCTAGAGGAGGCGCTGCGTAATGGGCTCTTTCCGTCATACCATCATTGCGGTCGGCAAGGGCTTATGTCTCGGATGGCTGGCTGTACTGATGCTTGTCACTGCGGGATGTTCGTCCACGGCAAGGCGCGTACCCGTGCCCTATGCGATCGAATTATCTGCGGATAAGCAGGTGAATCCCGATGCGAACGGACGCCCCTCGCCCGTGCAGGTCACGATCTACGAGTTAAGTTCGTCGACGGCTTTTGGCTCGCGAGATTTTTTTGCCCTGCAATCCGATGCGCAGGCAGCGCTAGGGAAGGAATTGCTGAACACGGATCAGGTTGTGTTGCGTCCCGGTGAGACAAAGACGCTGCAATACCCTGGCAGCAGCGAAGCGCGCATGGTCGGCATCGTCGCCGCCTATCGCGATCTGGAGCACAGCCAGTGGCGGCTGGTGGTCGAACTGCCCGAAGCGCAGAACACCAATATCTTCAAGATATGGCAGTTCTCGCCGAACGAGGAAACCATCAAGATCGCCGTCAAGAATCACGAGGTCATCGTGACTGATCGAGACCGATCATGGTGGCCATTTTGATAGCAACCTCCTCGCTGCCTCGGGACGACGCATCGAATCCTACACTCAAGCATAGCTATGGCAGAGAAGAATAAAGTCATCTGGTCGGAGGGGATGTTCCTGCGACCCCAGCATTTCCAGCAGTTCGAGCGCTATATCGAGAACACGCTGGCGCAGCGCACAGCCGCACTGCATGGGTTTTACTGGGGGTTTAGTCATCTCGCTTTCGATCGTGAAGCGCTGGCTATCGGCAAACTCGTCGTGACCGAGGCACAAGGGGTACTGCCTGATGGGACCACGTTCGGCTTTGCCCACCCTGACGATGCGCCCGGCGCGCTGGAGGTGCCCGCGACCGCGCAGGATGTGCGCGTGATGCTCGCGCTGCCTCGTGTGCGGCCCGGTGCGACGGAGGTGCAATACGAGGACGAGCCCGATTCCTTAGCGCGCTATCTGGTGCGGGAGACCGAGGTCGAAGATTCGGGTGCGATTGGCATGGAGCCTGCGTTGTTGCAGGTAGGACGTTTGCGACTGCGTCTGATGCTCGAAACCGATATGGGCGATGAATGGGTCGGCATCGGCGTGGTCCGCGTGATCGAACGTCGTGCCGACAATCGCGTGGTGCTGGATGAACGCTATATCCCTCCTTCGCTATCGTTTGGCGAACAGCCTCTTTTGCTGGGCTTTGCGCAAGAGCTGTATGGCTTGCTGCAAGCCCGCAGCGAGGTGCTGGCCGCGCGATTGTCACAACCGGGGCGAGGCGGTGTGTCGGAGGTCGCCGACTTCATGCTGCTAGAGACTGTCAATCGCTACATCGGCGCGTTATGGCATATGCGTCAGGCTGGCTGGTTGCATCCGGAACGGCTCTTTCATGACTGGTTGATGCTGGCTTGCGATCTCGCCACCTATACATCGGCGAGCAGGCGCCCCGAAGTGTTGCCGGTATATGAGCATGATGATTTGCAGGCCACTTTTGGCGCTTTGATGGATGAGTTGCGCCGATCCCTTTCGGCTGTGCTGGAGCAGCACGCCTTGCAGATCCCGCTGCAGGATCGTGGCCAGGGCGTGCGGGTGGCGCAGATCCCGGATCTGGATCTCCTGCGTACAGCGGGTTTCGTGCTGGCCGTGCATGCGGATATGCCTTCGGACACGGTGCGCGCGCGCTTTCCCGCGCAGGTCAAGATCGGGCCGGTCGAGCGGATACGCGATCTGGTGCATCTGCAGCTGCCGGGTGTGACGGTGCGCGCCTTGCCCGTGGCACCCAGGCAGATTCCGTATAGCGCCGGGCATATTTATTTCGAGCTGGATAAGGGCGGCGATTTCTGGAAGCAGCTCGAGCGTACCGGCGCGCTCGCGCTGCATCTGGCTGGCGAGTTCCCCGGTCTGACGATGGAGTTCTGGGCAATACGCGATTAACGGTGGCCCGCCAATCACGACATGCACGCATCTGACACCGCATTTCCCGGGCCCATGGGCACCGGTTTCCCAGAGGGCGGCGCGACGGCGTCGGACCGTTTGCGGCCGCACGAGTATGTGATCAGCGGCTCGAATCCCTTGGTGGCCGCAGCGAACCCTTTGTTGGATTTGATCCCGCAGATTCGTGCCACCACCTCGCATCCATCGCCAGCCATGTTGCGCGAGCATTTGCTCGACGAGATTCGTCAGTTCGAATTGCGCGCGCAGCAGGCCGGCATCCCGAACGAAACCATTTTGGGTGCCCGTTATTGCCTGTGCACGGCGCTGGACGAGGCCGCGGCGTTGACGCCATGGGGCGGCAATGGCGTATGGTCGGCGCATAGTCTGCTGGTGACGTTTCACAATGAGACCTGGGGCGGGGAGAAATTTTTCCAACTGTTGGCCAAGCTGTCGCAGAACCCGAGTCAGCATTTAGACCTGCTGGAACTGCTGTACTACTGTCTGGTCCTCGGATTCGAGGGGCGCTATCGCGTTCTGGACAATGGTCGCTCGCAACTGGAAACGCTGCGTCAGCGCTTGCTGCGTATTCTGCGCAGTGCGCGGGGCGAGTATCCGCGCGCATTGTCGCCGCATTGGCAGGATGTGCCCGCCCAAACACAGCTGCGGCGCTTGCCCGTGCCGTTATGGGTATTCGGTGCGCTGGCCGCGGTGCTGGCGCTGGCGATCTACTGGGCCTTGGCATGGCATCTGAGCCGTCAGTCTGACGCGGTGTTCGCAGCCATCAGCAATGTGAGTCCGCCCAAGGTGCAGATCGCGCCAACGCGCCAACCTGCCGCAGCCCCGCGTCTGGCGGTGTTCTTGTCGCCCGAAATCCGTGATGAATTGGTCTCCGTGCGCGATGAGGTCGACCGCAGCGTAATCGTGCTACGGGGCGACGGGCTGTTCGAGTCGGGCTCTGCCTCGGTGCGAGATCAGTACCTGCCTGTGTTGTCGCGCGTGGCCGACGCCCTGCGGCAAACGCAAGGCGAAATCCTCGTGCGTGGCTATTCCGACAATATCCCGATTCGTAGCGCTCGCTATCCGTCGAACTGGCATCTGTCGCAGGCACGGGCCGATGCGGTCAAAACACTGTTGGAGCAGCGACTCGATCAGCCGCAACGCGTGCGGGCAGAAGGACGGGGCGACGCCGATCCGGTGGCGCCCAATGATACGGCGGCTGGCCGCGCGCGCAATCGCCGTGTTGAGATCACATTAATGGTGCCGCCCGTCCCGAGAGGCGCAACCGTCGAGGGTGCGCAACAATGATTCATCGCCTGTTCAGTTTCATCTTTAGCCGCGGGTTGTGGAATTTCCTGGGCCTGGTGGCGATCGCCCTGCTGATCTGGATTGGCGGGCCCTTGCTCGCCATCGGCAACACACGTCCGTTGGAAAGCGAGACGACCCGCATCGTAGTCATCGCGGTGCTGTTCGCGTTATGGCTGTTACGCATCCTGTGGCGTAAATGGCGTGAGGGACGTCTCAATGCGCAACTGCTGGGGCAATTGCGCAAGCCCTCAACCAAGAAAAAGGTCGAGCCAGAGCCGCAAAATGGCGAAATACGCCAGCTGGAAGAGCGCTTTAACGAAGCCGTTGAACTGCTGCGAAAAACGCGTTTCGAGGGGGATAAACGCCGGCTGTCGCTATCGCGGTTTTCCAAGCAGCATCTCTATCAATTGCCGTGGTACGTCATCATCGGCGCTCCCGGCGCGGGCAAGACAACGGCCCTGGTGAATTCGGGGCTGAACTTTCCGCTGGCCGATCGTTTCGGCAAGGTGGCGCTGCGTGGGGTAGGGGGCACTCGCAACTGCGATTGGTGGTTCACCGACGATGCCGTGTTGTTAGATACGGCCGGACGTTACACCACGCATGAGAGCGACGCGATCGGTGACGAGCAGGAATGGAAAGGCTTTCTCGGTCTGCTCTCAAAATTCCGAGGCCGGCAACCCATTAACGGCGCGATGCTCACCATTAGCGTGGAGGACTTGCTCGCCGCCTCGGACGCCGAGCGCGCGCAGCACGCGGCCGTGTTGCGCCGGCGCCTGCAAGAGTTGCGCGAGCAGTTGGGCATCCAGTTCCCGGTCTATGTGCTGGTGACCAAGACCGACTTGTTATCGGGCTTTGAAGAATACTTTGCCTCTTTCAGTCGCGAAGATCTCGCGCAGGTCTGGGGCTTCACGCTGCCTTATACGCGCACGCAGGAAGCGGACTTCGACCTATACGAGGCGTTCCACGCGGAATACCGCCTGCTGCAGCGGCGTCTGGACGATGCGCTACCCGAAGTCATGGCGGCGGAGCCAGATGCCGCGCGTCGCGCGCGCGCCTATATGCTGCCGCAGCAGTTCGCCGGGCTGCAATCGTTGCTCGGTAACTTCCTGAGCGATGTGTTTGCCACCTCGAAGTTCGAAGCGCGGCTGGTGCCGCGCGGTGTGTACTTCACCAGCGGCACGCAAGGCGGCGAAACCTTCGATCAGGTCACAGGTCATCTGAAGCGTTATCTGCGCATTGACGGTGGCGCCTCGCAGGCCATCGCCGCTCGGGAAGAGGGCGGACGCAGTTACTTCCTCAAGGGCGTGCTGCAGGATGTGATCTTTCGCGAGGCGGGGCTTGCCGGACGCAATCTGCGTTGGGAGCGGCGCTACCGCCGTCTGCATTGGGCGGGTTATGGTTTGATTCTGGCGATCCTGACCGCGCTGCTGGTCGGCTGGTTCGTCAGCTATCGGAATAACGCCAACTATGTGGCAGACGTCGAGGGCCGTGTGCCCACGGTCGAAAAGCTGGCGCGAGATATCAAGATCACGCGAGCCGGGGATGTGCTGGGCCTGATGCCGTTCCTCGATAGCCTGTGGTATCTGCCACGCCATGCGGATTTCGAGCTCGATGCGCCGCCGCTGACCTATCAGTTCGGTCTGTATCAGGGGCAGAAGCTCAACGCCGCCGCACAGGGCGTCTATCGCGATACGCTCGAGCAAGTCTTGTTGCCTCAGGTCGCGCGCCGCGTAGAGAGCGCCCTGCGTACCGCTGCCCCGGATGATCTGGAATATTCCTATGAGGCGCTGCGGGCTTATCTGATGCTATACGAGGCCGATCATTACGACGCGGAATTCATGCATGCGTGGCTGCTGTCCGATATGCAGAACACCTTGCCCGAGGGCTATACGCGCCGCCAATATGACCTGATGTCTCTGCATCTGCGCAACCTCGTGCAGGGGCGCGTGTTGTCCTCGCCATTTCCACGCGATGAGGAACTGGTGACGCAGATGCGTGAACGGCTCGCGCACTATACGCTGGCCCAGCGCGCGTACAGCCGCCTGCGCAGACTCTTATCCAATACTGATCAAGGGCCTGAGCAGACCGCCATCACGCTGGGCGGGCCGCAAGCCAGCTCGGTGTTCGTGCGCAAAAGTGGCAAACCGCTCACGCAAGGCATTCCGGCGCTGTATAGCTACGACGGTTACTGGAAGGTATTTAACCAACGGGTGAATCGTGTCGCCGAGCTGCTGCGTCAGGACGACGCGTGGGTGCTGGACATCGCGCCGCCCGGCGCGCTGGACCAGCCGGCGCAGCAGCAGTTGATCGTGGATATCAAGCGGCTGTACATGAACGACTATGTGCAGCAATGGGACGCGTATTTGAATGACCTCAAACTCGCGCCCGCGACATCGCTTTTGGAAAACATTCAAATCGCACGCACATTGTCCGCGCCGGATTCTCCCCTGGTCAAGCTCGTACAGGGCGTGGCGCGAGAGACCAATTTGTTGCGCGACACGAACGATGGGCGGTCCCTCATGGATCAGGCTCGCGAGCGCGTCAGTAGCACACGCGATGCGCTGGAGCAGATGTTCGGGCCGACGGGCCCCAACTCCGCAACGCGTGCCGATGCCAGTACCGAGAAACTCGAACGCATTGTGGATCAGCACTTCGAGCCCTATCGTCGGCTCGCGCAGAGCGAGGCGCAAGGCGGGCAGCCCGTGATCGCGGCTACCACGGGGCTGATCAACGAGCTCTATACGTATCTGACCGCTGCCGACGCCGCACTGCGTAGTGCCAACCCCGCGCCGAATTCCGAAGTCGTGACCAAGCTGCGCGCCGAGGCCGGGCGTTTGCCAGAGCCGTTGCGCGATGTGCTCAATACGATGTCGGTCAACGCCTCGGACGAGATCTCCGGCGCGGCGCGTCAGCGTATGGGCGAGACGATGACGGCTACCGTAGGGCTGTTTTGTCGTCAGTCCATCGCCGGCCGCTATCCCTTTGCGCGCAGTTCGCCGCGCGATGTGGCGCCCAACGACATGGCGCGCTTGTTCGGCCCCAACGGCATGATGGACGAGTTCTTTCAGAAGGAGTTGGCTCCGCATATTGACGTCTCGGGATCGCGTTGGCGGTTCAAGCCCGGCATTGACGGTGGCCGGGGCGACAGCGCGGCGTATCTGGATTCCTTTCAACGGGCCGGCGTGATTCGCGATGTGTATTTCATGGCGGGAAATCCTTTGCCCTCCTATCGAGTCGCGATCCGGCCGATAGAGATGGATGCACAAATCACGCAGTTCGTCCTCGACGTCGACGGCCAGGCGGTACGCTATGCACACGGACCACAAGTGGCGACCAATGTGCAATGGCCGGGGCCACGCGGATCCAATCAAGTGCGCATCGAACTCGAACCGCAAGCCGGCGGGGCAGGGTTGTCCGCATCGGGGCCTTGGGCGCTGAATCGCCTGCTGGACAAGGCTCAGCTGCGGCGCGGCGCATCGCCTGAGATCACCATCGCGACCTTTGATATCAACGGCAGGAAAGTCGTGTTGGAGATCACAGCCAGCAGCGTCAAGAGTCCTTTTCATCTTCCCGAAATGCAGGGCTTTTCCTGCCCCGGCCGTTAGGTGAGACTGGCGATGAATGACGTCACGGCGCAGCTCGGTTGGTACGGCAAGATCCCGGCATCGGGCGACTTCGTGCATCGCCGTTTGCCCCGTGAGCTGATCGCCTGGTGGGATCGCTGGCTGCAATTCGGTCTGGCCGCCGTCAAGCAAGCGCCGAATGACAGCGCAAGCCGCAGTTTTGCCACGGCGCCAATCTGGAATTTTGCTATTCCGTCCGGGCCTAGTGGCGGGGCTGTGCAGTTGGGCTGCCTCGCGCCAAGCCGCGATCGTGTGGGGCGCGCGTATCCGCTATGCGTGACATGGACGGTCGCCGCGGCGCACTACGATGCAGGGATGTTGGACGGGGCGACCGAGTTCTACCGCAAGATCGGCGCGGGCATTCTCTCGGCCGTGCGGCATGGCTGTGCGACCGAACAATTCGATCGTGAACTGCTGGCGGTGCCTTTACCGTGCGCGGCGCGGCCATCCGTGGCCTCCAGCAGCGGTAGTGACATTATGGATATTCTGAATGCTGGCCGCGACGCCGTGGCGGCACCGCTGTCATCGCGCGAGTTGGCAGCCTGGCCGGAGCTCTCGCTGTGCTTTAACCCCAGTTCGCATACAAGCTATTGGTGGACGAACCAGGCTGATGGCGCGTCGCATCAGACTTATATCCATGGCGGGGCGTTGAACGCCGCGCTGTTCACACGACTGTTCGCGTCGCTGCCCGCGTGGCGCTAGCGATGCCACCGGTGCACGGAGTCTCTGCATGAGTACGACATCCTTCACGCTACATCCTGACGCATCGACCTTGAGGCCGCTGAATTTGATCGCCGCCGTGGCCAGAGGCGGCGTGCCGCAAAAGCGCATCCAGCGCGTGCTCGCCGAATTGATCGAGGCATTAGCACCCTTGCACGCAGAGGGTCGGGTGCATGGCGGCATCGCCACGAGTACGGTGGGGTTGGACGCATCGGGTCACGCGCATCTGATGCACGCGCCGTTGTCTCCTGCCCCGGACGCCGAGGAGGCAACGCGAATCGAGGGGTATGCCGCATTCGAGCAGTACACCGACGACCCGGATTGGCATTGTGGTCCATGGACCGATGTCTACGGGCTTAGCGCATTAGCCCATGCAATGGTGATGGGTGCCGCGCCGCCCGGCGCGCTGGCGCGTCGTGTCAAGGATCTCGCCACGCCGTTGGTGGAGATAAGCCCCGCCGGTTACGACCGCGAATTCCTGCAAACCATCGATAGCGGTTTGTCGTTAGCACCGGCGGGGCGACCCGCAACGCTACAGGCGTTCTGTGCGGCCGTCGGACTGGCGTGGCCGGGGCAGCTTGCGACAGAGACCGATCAAACGTCGTCTGTCGTCGACCGCGACGCTGCTACAGTGGCCGTAGCGCCGCAGACTGAGCATGCGGTGCAGGCGCAGGTCGCCCGTGAGGAGGCGGCCGCTGCGTTGCCCCCGGTGGCTGCCGCACCGGTGCGCCCGCGAGGCACGCGCGTGCCTTTGCTGTTGCTCCTCGGTGTGCTGGGCGCGATCGCGTTGGGCGTTTATATCTGGCTGCAGTCCGTGGCGCCGCCGCGCTCGGCCAATTACGCAAGCGCGACTCCCGAACACGAGGAAGCCGCGTCGATGCCGCCGAGCGTTCCCGAGCCGCCCGCGTTATCTCAACTTGAGCAGCGTGATGGCGAAGCAAACCGCGCGCAAACCGGAGCCGTATCGTCCGCTACATCCAGCCCAGAACAGTCAGAACCAGCCCCAGTCTCTGACTCTGCCTCACAACCGCCAACAAGGTCTGACGCTGCAGCGCCTCTGGCGGACACAGCTTCCGATGCGGCTTCTGACGAGGGCGATGCGACCCTGCATAGCACCCCTGACGCTCCCGCGTCGACTGCAGCGGTTGCTTCGTCCACCGCCGAGACCACCGCGAATCCAGACGTCGGGGCGTCGTCAGACTCTGTTGCTACGGCAACGACCGGGGTCCACCAACGTCCAGCGCCCGTCGGCGCCGATACTGATTCCGCAGGCAGCGCTGCGACAGCGCCACAGCCGCAGCCTTCCGCGTCCGAGACGTCGAACGAGCCAGAACCTACTGCTGCAGCTAACGACACCGCCGTTGGAACCCCGCCCGAGCCGTCTCCCTCCACGGAGAAGCCCCCCACCGCGACCCCTGTCGCCGTGCCGGTCCGGGTGCGCCCGTGGGGCGAAGTCCTGATCAACGGCCGCTCGCGTGGCGTCAGCCCTCCCTTAGGGCGGATCATGCTCACGCCGGGCAGCTATAACGTCACGATCCGCAATCCCGCCGCGGGAGAATATCGCGGCAGAATCACCGTGGCTCCCGGCGGGGGCGCTGCGATTTCTCACACTTTCGAGTAATGCGTTTCCACGCAAATGCCCCCGGTTACGCGCGCAGCGGGGGCATTCGGCGGGTAAAGGCCTATCAGCGGCTAGCGGTCACATCTTCCAAATCCGGGATGTCGGCATCCACCAAAAGGTCGCTGGTGAACATATAGCCCCAGCCATGTACCGCTTTAATGGGGAGGCGTACGCGTTGTGCCGCGGCTTTGCGGCGCATGCGACTGATCATGACGTCGATAAAACGGCCGCGCCGCTCGCTCTCGGGACCTTCGCCAGACGCCAGGTCGGCGCTGAGCGCATCGCGGCTGATGCGCTTATCGGGCTCGTGTGCGAATCGCAGCAGCAGGCTGCGCTCGGCGGTGGTCAAGGACAGCATTTGCCCCGTGGGGGCCATCAGCGCCCATCCTTTGCTGGTCAGGCGCCATTTCCCCGTGGAGGAAGCGGTCTCGAGCGGAACCGAGTAGCTGTGCGCAGCGTGCGTGGGCGTGGGTGTGGGGACATAGGTCTGCGGCGCGGGCTCCACCGCCGCAGCGTGTTGTGCCGCTTCAGCGATACGGCGCATCAACGATTGTAGAACCGCCGCCAGCTCCAGCCCCGAGGTGGTCGCGTCCAGGCAGGCGTCGGCGCCGCTCAACAGGGTTCTTACCCGCGAATCGCTATCCGGAAAATCCGCGATCGCCACAATGCCGACGGCAGGCAGCATGACGCGCAATTGCGCCGCGGCGATGTCGATCAGTGATAAACCGCCGGTTAGCACCACCAGAGGCACGGCATGCTGAGACAGATGCTCGTACAGTTGTGCCAGCTCGCCATAGTGGTGAACCTTGAACCCCAGGCGGGTAAGCTCGGTGATTTGAGAAACGGCGGGGTCGTCGCCAGTGAGGAAAAGAACGTCCGGCGATGTATTCATGGTTTTATTCCGAATAAGGCATCGAGACCATTGCATGGTCCGCGCCTAGTCTAACTCGGCCAGAGCCTGGAGTTTGTAAGGACTTACAAAGAGTCCGGCAAGGTTTGCGTAAGATGTTGGCCCTGGTTCTATCTGCGCGCGTCGAGGATAATCGACAGGGCGCGGCAAGTGAGCGGAAAGACGCATCTTGTGTGACGCAGTGTTTCATTCAGTGCGGTGGCGGAGAGTGTCCGCGCTACAGTCAGTCAGTGTACAAACATCTGGAGGTGAAGATGTTCAGGAAGTTGCGGGTAAGCCAATTCGTGTTAGCGGGCCTGGTACTAGGCGCGGCAGGATGTGCGGAAACCACCGTGCACACCCAGGCTCATGCCGAGGGCGCGGCCGCGACCCATGCCGCCACCAGCGCCGATTCGTTTGCGCAAACTGCATGGCAGCTGACCCGTTGGGTTGAAAAAGGTGGGGCGAGTCGGCCCATCGCCCTGGGACAGAACGCCCAGCCGGTTGAGCTGGTGTTCCTGGCTCAAGGCAAGGAATATCGGGTCAACGGCTACTCCGGGTGCAACCGCTATTTCGGTAATTATCGCTTGCAAGATGGGAAGCTGTCGATTTCTGTCCGGGGCAATACGCGAATGGCCTGCCCGGATCCTGCTCGAGCCGCGCTCGAAAACGCATATCTGAAGGCCTTGGGCGAGGTCTCGTCGTTTACGTTGGATAGCGGCAGCGCTCCGCGCCATCTGACCTTTAATCTGCGCGACGGCGACGTGCTGGAGTTCACGCGCACGCAGGATCCTCCGACGCCGCAGTAGGCACCACAGCCGGGCGATCGGCCCGGCTCGTTTACTATTACGCCGCTACATTCAACGCGGTACCGCTAGTCATGTCCAATGTCGTAAACATCGCTGCTTACAAATTCGTTCCCCTGGACGAGCTCCCCGTCTTGCGCGCCGAGATGCTCGCGCGCGCTCAGGCAGCCGAGCTAAAGGGAACGATCCTGCTTGCCGAAGAAGGCATCAATCTCTTTTTGGCAGGCACGGCCACGGGAATCGAGTCCTGGCTGCAATGGTTGCAGTCCGACCCGCGCTTTGCCGAGCTGGAAGTCAAATACAGCTTTTCGGATCATGTGCCGTTTCGCAAGATGCTGGTCAAGATCAAGCGCGAAATTATCCGTATGAATCACCCGGCGATTCAGCCGCGCGCCGGCCGTGCCCCTGCCGTGGCGCCGACCACGCTGGCGCGCTGGCTCGAGCAAGGCCAGGACGACGAAGGGCGGCCTATCGTCATGCTGGATACGCGCAACGCGTTCGAGGTGGATGAGGGCACGTTCGAAGGCGCGATAGATTGGCGCATCGACCGCTTCACCCAATTCCCCGAGGCGGTGCTGGCCAATCGCGGCAGCCTCGAAGGCAAGACGGTGGTGAGCTTCTGTACGGGCGGAATACGCTGCGAGAAGGCAGCGATTTTCATGGCCGAGGCGGGTATCGATCACGTCTACCAGCTTGATGGCGGGATCCTCAAATACTTCGAGGAAACCGGCGGCCGCGGCTTCAAGGGCAACTGTTTTGTGTTTGACGAGCGCGTGGCGCTCGATCCGAGTCTGGCGCCCACGGCGGAACCGGGCGAGGCCAGTCAGTAACGACGCAGTGAAGCTGGGATATCGGCGTTCACGCGGCGCCTTGCCCGCCAGGAACGCCGACTAGCATCGAGCGTTAGCGCACGCGCATACCCGGTTGCGCGCCGGGCCAGGGCTCCAGCACGTAGATGCCGGCATCCACCTTGTCATCCGCGTGGCTGCCCGCCAGCACCATCCCTTCGGACACCCCGAACTTCATCTTGCGCGGCGCGAGGTTGGCCACCATGACGGTCAGCTTGCCGATCAGATCCTCGGGCTTATAGGCCGACTTGATGCCCGAGAACACATTGCGGTGACGGCCTTCGCCCACGTCCAGGGTCAGTTGCAGCAGCTTGGTCGAACCCTCGACATGCTGGCAGTCGACGATCTTGGCAATACGCAGGTCGATCTTGGCGAAATCGTCGATCGTGATCGTGTCGGCGATGGCTTCGCCACCGGGCGTCGGCGCGGCCGGTTCGGGCGCGGCCGGCGGCTCGAACAGCTGGTCCAGCATGGTCGGGTCCACGCGTTGCATCAGATGCTTGAAGGGCGCCACACGCTCGGGCAGTACGGCGGCATCGGCCCAGGTGTACGGTTGAGCGGCCCCAAACAGCTCGCACGCCACGCGCTCGGTCAGCGCCGGCAACACCGGCGTCAACATCACGGACAACGCCTTGAAACCCGCCAGCGTGCGCGAGCAGATGTCTTGCAGCGCGGCCTTTTGTGCGTCGTCCGCCGTGCTGATGCCTTTGGCCAGCACCCACGGCTGCGCGCTATCGAACGCCTGATTGATGCCGTCCGCATACGCCATGATCTCGCGGATCGCGCGGTTATATTCGCGCGCCTCGAAGGCGGCGCGGATCGACTCGGCCTGCGCGGCAAAGCTTGCCGACAAGGCTTCGGTGTCGCCCGTATAAGCCAGCGCCCCGTCAAAATGCTTGGTGATAAAGGTCGCCGCGCGGCTGGCGATATTGACGTACTTGCCGACCAGATCGCTATTGACGCGGGCGACAAAGTCTTCCGGGTTGAAATCGATATCCTCGACACGGGCGTTCAGTTTGGCGGCGATGTAATAGCGCAGCCATTCCGCGTTCATGCCGATGTCCAGATAGCGCAGCGGCGAAATCCCCGTGCCGCGGCTCTTGGACATTTTCTCGCCACTGACCGTGATGAAGCCGTGCACATTCAGCGCATCCGGCGTCTTGCGGCCGGCGAATTTCAGCATGGCCGGCCAGAACAGCGCGTGGAAATAAATGATGTCCTTGCCGATGAAGTGCACCTGTTCGGTGTCGCTTTCCGGGTCGAGCAGTGCGTCGAAGTCCAAGCCTTCTTTCTGGCAATAGGCCTTTAACGACGCCAGATACCCCACCGGCGCGTCCAGCCACACGTAAAAATACTTGCCCGGCGCATCCGGGATCTCGATGCCGAAGTACGGCGCATCGCGCGAGATATCCCAGTCGCCGAGCTTGGCCTCGCCGTCATCGCCGCCCAGCCATTCGCGCGTCTTGGCCTGCACCTCGGCTTGCAAATGCTTGATCCCGCGCGCGTTGGCGCCGGTCGTCCATTGCTGCAGGAATTCCACGCAGCGCGGATCCGACAGCTTGAAGAAAAAGTGATCCGACGACTTCAGCACGGGCGTGGCGCCCGTCAGGGCCGAGTACGGGCTGATCAGCTCGGTCGGGGCGTAGACCGCGCCGCAGACCTCGCACGAATCGCCGTATTGATCCTTGGCATGGCATTTCGGGCATTCGCCCTTGATGTAACGGTCGGCCAGGAACATGCCCTTGACCGGATCGTAGAACTGTTCGATTGAACGCGTTTCGATCAGCCCCTGGGCCTTGAGCGCACGATAGATGTCTTGCGACAGGGCGACGTTTTCGTCGGAATCGGTCGAGTGCCAGTGATCGAAACGGATATGAAAGCCGTTCAGATAGCGCGGACGTTCGGCCGCATAGCGCGCCACCAGGTCACGCGGCGTGATGCCTTCTTTCTCGGCCTTGAGCATGATGGGCGCGCCGTGCGCGTCATCGGCCCCTACGAAGTGCACGGTATGGCCCGCCATGCGCATGGCGCGCACCCAGATATCGGCCTGAATGTATTCCATGATGTGACCGATATGGAAAGATCCGTTGGCGTAGGGCAGCGCGGTCGTGACGAACAGGGTGCGAGACATATCGTGGGATGAATGAGAGGAAAAAGTAACGTGTATTTTACCGGCCCGCGAAAGTTCCTTGCGGGGGCTTTAAGCCTGCCCCAAAAACAACACCCCCGCGCCGGGCAGGGCCGGAGCAGGGGATGGCGGCTAGGATGCTACGCGATCAGGCCGCCGGGGCCGGAACGGTCGGGCCCGTCTGATTAACGGATTTCGCGCGCTTCGACGTCGATCACGTCCTGACGCGGGGGCGTAAAGCCGCCGCCCGAGGCGGTGGCGCCCGCCGGCCGGAACGGATTGGGGCGCGCGGTCTGGCGCTGGCTCCAGTAGGCGCGCACGCCGAACGGCTTGCCGCGCACCTTGGCGACCAGGTACAGAATACCGACCGCGATAGCAGTGGAAATCATGAAGGCCAGGGCCATCGCCATGCCGAAAAGGGCCAGCACGGCGAAAGCCACAGCTCGGAGAATTCGGGAAATTGTGTCGATCATGAGTGTCGGATGCAAAACAGGAGAAAAGGTTCCCGTGTATCCGCTATCCTTCGGGTAGCGGCAGGTGTGAGCCTCCTGCCTTTGGAATAAGAGTAATGAGTATAACGATAGCGCAAGTACGCAGCGCATTACGCACGGTAACAGATTCGCCGCCGGCTGGCGACGCCGGGGGCGGGCAGGCGCTGGATCGACTCGTGAAAGACGCCGATATCGTCATCGATGGCGAGGCGGTGTCCGTGTCCGTGGCGCTGGGGTATCCCGCCGGCTGGGCGGCGCCTTGCGTGGAAAAAGCGGCGCGGGAGGCCCTGCACGCCGCCGGGGTTGCGCGCGCCGAAGTTACAGTCAGCTGGGCCGTGAAACCGCACGCCGTTCAGCGCGGACTGCGGCCCTTGTCCAATGTGCGCAATATCATCGCCGTCGCGTCCGGCAAGGGCGGCGTAGGCAAGAGCACGACCGCCGCCAACCTGGCGCTTGCCCTATCGGCCGATGGCGCCAAGGTCGGTCTGCTTGATGCAGACATTTATGGTCCGAGCGTGCCCGCCATGCTGGGCATCACCGGTCGCCCGGTCAGCCATGACAATAAAACCATGGAGCCCTTGCAAGGCCATGGCCTGCAGGCGAATTCGATCGGCTTTCTGATTGACGCCGATGCGCCGGCCATCTGGCGCGGCGCCATGGTCACACGGGCGTTCGAGCAGATGCTGCGCCAGACAAACTGGGGCGATCTGGATTATCTGATCGTCGATATGCCGCCCGGCACGGGCGACCTGGCGCTGACGCTGGCGCAGAAAGTGCCCGTCGTGGGCGCTGTGATCGTGACAACTCCCCAGGACCTGGCGCTCTTGGATGCGCGTAAGGGATTACGCATGTTTCAAAAGGTCGACGTCCCGGTGCTGGGGGTCATCGAAAATATGGCCGTCCATCTTTGCAGCCATTGCGGCCACGCGGAACACATCTTTGGCGAGGGAGGCGGTCAGCGCATGGCACAAGAGGTCAACGTGCCCTGGCTGGGCAGCCTGCCACTGGCAAAGACAATACGCGAGCAGGCCGATGCGGGTCGTCCCACGGTTATTGCGGACCCGGACAGCGAGGCCGCGCATCATTATCGCGACATTGCGCGCAGACTCGCCCGCGCCGTGGCCGCGTTGCCCCCCGATAGGGCCGGCAAGCTGCCGCCCGTCGTCGTCCAGGCGGCGGGGTGATACATGCGAGCAGTCGTCGGTTTTGTTTTGTTGATGGCAGTGGGTCTGGGATGGATGGGAGCCGCGCGGGCCGAAGAGCCCGAGGTGATTATCGATCCCGGTGGCGTGCCGCCCGCAGCGCTGAGCTCCATCACCGAAGCGGTCGCCGCGATCACGCGGCTGGCCGAGGATCAGGATGGCGGCGAAATCGACCGGCTACGCCGTCGGGCCCGCGACGCGGTGCTCGCCGCATTGGCCACCCAAGGCTATTTCACGCCCAAGGTCACCTTGCAGGCAGGCGAGGCGCTCGGCCGAGAGACCTGGGATATCTCGATCGAACCCGGCAAACGCGCCACCGTGAGCGCGGTCGACCTCAAATTCACCGGTCGCGTGACTCGTCCTGAGTACGCCGAGCGTGTCGCGGAACTGCGTGAGTCCTGGTCCTTAAAAGTCGGGCAACCCTTTATCAACAGCGATTGGAACAAAGCCAAATCCACGCTGCTGGACGATTTGTCCTCGCGGGATTTCATGCTCGCGTATCTGGCCGAGTCCGACGCCGCCGTGTATGCCGAGACTGCCGAGGTGCGGCTGTCCGTCACCTTCGATAGTGGCCCGCTGGTGCGCATGGGGCCCATGCATACGCAGGGGTTCAAGCGGGTGCCAGAGTCCCTAGCCAAGCGTTATGTCCGCTACGATGTTGACGAGCCCTATGATCAGAACAAGCTCAATGAATGGCAGCAGATGCTGCAGTCGACCTCGTTCTTTCGCGGCGCGTTCGTCACGCTGGGTTCACAGGAGCAGGACGAAAAGACCGACGCAGAGGAGGCCCCGATTTCTGAAACGGGCAAACTGCCTGCCGTGACGCCCGCTGGCGACCCGGAGGTCGCCAGCGCCGACGCGTCCAGCGCGGCGGACGGGCGCAATTCGGATGGCGTGATCACGCTGCCAGTCGATGTCCGCGTGGTCGAAGGCCCGGCGCGCCGGGTCAGCGCGTCCATCGGCCTGGACGACGAAGTTGGCGCACGGGCTCAGGCGGTGTACCAACAGAATGTGGTGTTCGACTGGCCGGTGATTTTCGAGAGCGGCATCAGCCTGGATCGCAAGGAACAACGCGCCTACGCGGACTTCCATCTGCCGCCCGATGAAAAGGGGCAAAAGGATTCGTTCGGTTTTCTAGCCCGGCATAAATATATTCAGGGCCAGGATGAGCGCCGCGTGGCGGTGGGCGCCACCCGCGTACGCGAGCGCAAGGGCGCGGGCGACAGTCGCGTTGACTACGAGAACCGTTGGGGCGCGTTGCTGGCGTACGATCAGGTCAAACTTGATGGCGGTGACGCCTTCGACTTGCCCACGGCCACGCTGACGTCGGAATTCTTGCGCCGCGATGTCAATGACAAATACGATCCGCGTGAAGGCAACCTGATCTCGCTCGGGGGCGGTGTCGGGATGGTGCTTAACACCGGCAAACCCTTTTTCCGCACGCGCATACGCGCCCAGCAGTGGTGGCCCGTCGGCGAACGCGATGTGCTGACGGTGCGTGGCGAAGTCGGGCGTATCTGGTCCGATAAGAACACCCGCGTACCGGACGACTTCGGTTTTCGGACAGGCGGGGCGCGCTCGATCCGCGGCTATCGTTATCTGAGTATCGGCGAGCACCGCGATGACGCCGTGGTCGGGGCCGCGACGCTGGCCGTGGCCAGCATTGAATACGACCACTATTTCGATGAGCGCTGGGGGATGGGTGTCTTTGTCGACGCGGGCGATGCGGCGGAGTCATTCGGTGAGATGAAGCTTCACTTGGGTTACGGCGCGGGCTTGCGGGTGCGTACCCCCGCCGGGCCGATATTTCTGGACGTGGCTTACGGTCAGGAACGGCACGATCTGCGGCTGCATTTTTCGTTGGGGATCGCGTTTTGAAGTGGCTGCGAGGGTTATTACGTCTCCTGTTTGTCTGGGGATTCCCGCTATTACTCACGCTGTTCATTGCGTTGTGCGGCTTGGCGTTGTGGCTGACTGGGACGCAAACCGGCACCCGAACCTTGCTCAAGGTCGTGGCGCAGCAGTTCGACGGCGTCGTGGAAGACGTCAACGGCTCGATACTCGGCGGCCTGCAGGTAGGGCGCTTGCAAATCGTCCCACCCGGCGCGGCGGTAGACCTGACGGACTTGCGTTTGCGCGTGCGTTGGCGCGCGCTGCAGGATTATCAGCTGCATGTCGAGGAACTGTCGGCGGCCACGCTGCGCGTCGATGTCGTCACGAGCGAGGATGACACTGAGCAGGACGCTAACGAGCCGGTCGTCGTGCCCGAATTGCCGCTGACTGTCGCTGTGGACCGTTTTGCCGTCGGCGCGCTGGACGTGACGCTCAACGGCGAACCCTTGCCCGTCGCTGTCAGCGATCTGGCGGCCCAGCTCAGTACGCAGAAAGAGGGTGCCCAGCTGGTCGTCAATAGCCTGCGTGTCGCACACGAGCAGATCGTGGCGAACCTGGACGGTCGTGTCGATTTGCGCCAGCTCAGCGAGCCGTGGCCGTTGCAAGCCAGCCTCAACATTGCCGCGCAGAGCACAGGCGTGGACTCGCCACTCTGCGCCACGCGAGCGTTGCATCTGCCGCCGGCTGACGCGCTCGCAAAAGGGAAAACCAGTCAGGCAGGCCGCGCGAAAAACGACGGCAAGGCGGGCAAGCCTGCGGCTGCAGCGAAAAAGGCCGGGAAACAAACCAAGGACGCCAAAGAATCGCACACGGCTGCCGAGGCCGCTCAGGAATCGCGCACGGCCGCCGAGGCTGCCAAGCCGCCTTCGCAACCGACCGCCGCCTCCGCTGTTGTCTGCGCGGCGACCGCACGTATCCAGGCCGAGGGCTCATTATCCGAAATGACCGTGCGGCTTGATGGCGCGACGGCGGATGGCGCGCTCAAGCTGGCCGCCCAGGCTGGGCTGGCGCTGGAGCAGGCCTTTCCGCTGCGTACCGCCAATCTGGACCTGCGCCTGGCCGATGATTCGGGAGCCACTATCACCCTGGATCGCCAGCCGCTGCCCGATAGCGCTGGGGTCGATCGCCTGGTTGCCACCCTTGACGCCCGGCGCCTCAATCTCGGGGCGCTCGCGGGCGATGCGTTGCCGCCTGCGCTGCTAAGCGCGCGCATGGCGCTCGAGGCGCAGCTGGTCGATGTGTTCACGTTGCGTCAAGCGGACGTGCAACTGCAAATCGATAAAGATAGCCGCTGGAACCGCCAACCGCTGTTTGGAACCCTGAAAGGGCGCGTTGACGTGCCCGCGACCGGCGCGCAAGCTGCAGCGTCTGGCACTTCGCCGTCCATCACCCCGGGCTCGACACCTGCCGTAAAAGCGCCCACGCCGTCCGCGGACCCGTTGGCGGGCTTTAAGCTGCACGATTTGGTGCTGGATCTCACCTTGGGTCCCAATCGAGTCAAAGCGCAAGGCGAACTGATCGAAGGGGCGGGTGCGCTGACGCTGGACGCCCAGGCGCCGAGGCTGGACGCTTTCTGGCCGGATCTGCCGGGTGGCGCCACCCTCAAAGGCAAATTGGCTGGCCGACTCGATCAGCACAAGGGTGAACTGTCGGCGCGCTATACCCCCGCTGACTCGCGGGCCGACACGCTGGGCCGTGCGCCCATGCAGGCCGACGTCGCTTTTACCGGCGGCTGGGGCGCCCCGGTCGTGCGCGCCCGTCAGGACGAGGCTGTGTCCGCCGCACCTGACGCCACGCAGCGACCCGATGACGCGAAAGCAGCGGCCGGCGCGACCACGTCAGCCGATTTGCGGGCGGCACTCACCGGATGGCGCGGCAAAATCGATCGCTTGACCGCGAGTTCGATGAATTTCAGCGCCAGTTTGCAACCCGTCACGCTCGCTTTTCTCCCGGATGCGCAGACTCCTCAATGGCAATGGGAGGTGGCCGCGACCCAGCTGACGTTGACACTACCGAACAAGCAACGCGCCGTGATTGCTCACCAGGGCTCGCGCGGTGGCCAGGGGCGCTGGCAGACGGCCGGCCGCGCCGATAACCTCGAAATCAACAGCGCGATGCTGCGCGAGATCATGCGCGCCCTGGACCCGGCTGCGGCCGAGGCGCAGCGCCAAAATCGCGTCAACGCGCGAGGCTCGCAGGCGTCGCGCCGCATTGCGCTGGATGCCGCCTGGGACCTGCAATTCGCCGGCGCATTGTCCGGCACAGCGCGAATCGCCCGTCGCGACGGCGATCTGCGTATCCCGGGCGATCCGCCTATCCCGCTTGGTCTGACGCGCCTGGTGGTGGATGTCAAAGCCACGCCGACCGGAGGGGGCGCGAGCCGCCTGGATGCTTCTTTAGACGTGCGCACCCAGAAAATGGGCGTGATGTCCGGGACGGCGACCGCCGTGCTGCTGGCTGACGCCCATGGCGGCTTTAGCCTGGATGAAAAGCGCCCGATACGCGCCGATCTCAACGCGAACATCGATGATCTGACCTGGGTCGATCTGTTCGTTGGCGATACGATGGAGATACGCGGCAAGCTTCAGGCCAATGTCAGCGCGCAAGGCACGCTCAACGGCAAATGGGCCACGAGCGGCACCGTGCGCGGTCGTGACCTGCGCGTGGTGCGCATCGATGACGGCGTGCGCTTGATCGATGGCACACTCGACGCACATTTGGACGGCACGCGGGTTGTGTTGGACTCGCTACGGTTCCCCGCATCGCTGCGCGTGATGCCCGACGAGTGGCGCACGCGCGAATGGATCACCCAGAATCCCGACGCCAAGGGCGGCTACGCCGAGGCGACCGGATGGTGGGATATCGAGACTTCGCAGGGCGCGATTCGCCTGAAGCTGTATCGATTCCCGGCGCTGCAACGCTCCGATCGTTACGCCATGGTGTCGGGTACGATCAATCTCGATGCCCAACTGCCGCGCTTATCGATTACCGGCGATCTGACGGCCGACGCCGGCTGGTTCAGCCTTGAAATTCTGCAGGGCGTGCCGACGCTGGATGACGATGTGCACGTGATCCGTCCGGGAGACAGCCAGACCACGCGCAGCTCGCCCCTGCAGATCACCATGGACCTGAAGTTCGATATGGGTCCGAGGTTCTACATCACGGGCATGGGTCTGGACGCCGGGCTGGTGGGATCACTGCAAATTCATATGGCCGATGGCCGATTGACGGGCATAGGCGCCTTGCGCACTCGCGCGGGCGGCATCGAAGCCTATGGACAGAAATTGCGGCTGCGCCGAGGCACCCTGACGTTCCAAGGCAGGCTGGACAACCCGATCCTGGATATCGAGGCCCTCCGTACCGGAGAGCAAGTCGAAGCCGGTGTCAGAGTCACAGGCACCGCCCAACGTCCGCGCATCGATCTGGTGTCTTACCCCGATGTCAGCGACGTAGAGAAACTATCGTGGCTGATCCTCGGGCGTGGCCCGGACGAAAATGGCAACGACGCGGCGCTGCTGTTGTCGGTGGGCACCGCGCTGCTGGGTGGGGGGCAGCCGTTCTATAAACAGTTCGGGCTGGATGACGTCAGTATCCGTTCGGGCAACATCGGCAGCTCTGGCAGTCTCCTGCCCGACCGGACGGTGGCCAGCCAGGTCAACTCGGGCAGCGACAGCGATCTCGCCACGCAGTTCCTGGTTGCGAGTAAGCGTTTCGCCAACGGCATCACGCTCAGCCTCGAACAGGCCATGGCGGGTTCGGAAACCGTGGGACGGGCCAGTTATCAACTGTCTCGACACTGGTCGGTGGATCTCAAGGGCGGCGCCGTTAATGGCATCGCATTGGTATACAAAACGTTCTTCGCCGATTAAGCGGTGCGCGCCTCAGAGCCTGCATTCCGGCTCTGAGGCGGCAGAGGCTAAAATACCTGTCAGTCAACCCGAACAAGCACTCATCATGAGCATTAAAAGCGACCGCTGGATCCGACGCGCGGCCGAGGCCGGCATGATCGAACCTTTCGAGCCGGGCCAGGTCCGCACGGCCAACGGCGGCCGTATCGTCAGCTATGGCACCAGCAGCTATGGCTACGATGTCCGTTGCGCCAACGAGTTCAAGATCTTCACGAACATCAACTCCACCATCGTCGACCCCAAGCAGTTCGACGAGAAGTCGTTCGTGGATTTCAAGGGCGATGTTTGCATCATTCCGCCGAACTCCTTCGCGCTGGCGCGCACGGTCGAATACTTCCGTATTCCGCGCAGCGTGCTGACGATTTGCCTGGGCAAGAGCACCTATGCGCGCTGCGGCATCATCGTCAACGTGACCCCGCTCGAACCCGAATGGGAAGGCCACGTGACCCTGGAGTTCTCCAACACTACGCCTCTGCCGGCCAAGATCTACGCCGGCGAAGGCTGCGCGCAAATGCTGTTCTTGGAAAGCGACGAGGTCTGCGAGACTTCGTATCGTGATCGCGGCGGCAAATACCAGGGTCAGCGCGGCGTCACCTTGCCGCGTACCTGATTGGGGCACGCCGTCAGGGGCGCAATGACCTGCCCGGGTACGCATTTTGCCAACCCTCATTCGCATACGGTTGTAACCGTCCGCCGCAGGGCGCGCTTATGCGCCCCTGCACTGTCTTTATCGCAGTACACTCGCGTCCGTCTCGGCCTTGCCTCAGGAGCGCCCGCATGAAATTTCGCTTCCCCATTTTTATCATCGACGAAGACTACCGGTCCGAGAACGCCTCGGGTTTGGGGATTCGCGCCCTGGCAACGGCTATCGAGGCCGAGGGTGTGGAAGTCATTGGCGTGACGAGCTACGGCGATTTGAGCTCGTTTGCGCAACAGCAAAGCCGCGCCAGCTGCTTTATCTTGTCGATCGATGATGAGGAATTCGACGACTCGTCTCCCGAAGATGTGGCCAGCGCGATCAAGAATCTGCGCAGCTTCATCGGCGAACTGCGGTTTCGCAATGCCGATATCCCGATCTATCTGTATGGCGAGACCCGGACGTCCGAGCACATCCCGAACGATATCCTGCGCGAGCTGCACGGCTTTATTCATATGTTCGAGGACACGCCCGAGTTCGTGGCGCGTCACATCATCCGCGAAGCGCGCAGCTATGTGGATAGCCTGCCGCCGCCGTTCTTCCGCGAGCTGGTGAAGTACGCGCAAGACGGTTCGTACTCGTGGCATTGCCCGGGTCACTCCGGCGGTGTGGCATTCCTGAAGAGCCCGGTGGGCCAGATGTTCCACCAGTTCTTTGGCGAGAACATGTTGCGCGCCGACGTGTGTAACGCCGTCGATGAGCTGGGTCAGTTGCTCGATCACACGGGTCCCGTTGCCGAGTCCGAACTCAACGCCGCGCGCATTTTCCACGCGGATCATTGCTTTTTCGTGACCAACGGTACGTCCACCTCCAACAAGGTCGTCTGGCACGCCAACGTGGCCGCCGACGATGTGGTGGTCGTGGATCGTAACTGCCACAAGTCGATTCTGCACGCGATCACCATGACAGGGGCGATCCCTGTGTTCCTGCGTCCGACGCGCAACCATCTGGGCATCATCGGGCCGATCCCGCTGGAGGAATTCGATCCCGAAAACATCCGGAAAAAGATCGAGGCCAACCCGTTTGCCCGCCAGGCGCGCAACAAAAAGCCGCGCATCCTGACGCTCACCCAGAGCACCTACGACGGTGTGATCTACAACGTCGAGATGATCAAGGAAAAGCTGGGCGACTACGTCGACACGCTGCACTTTGACGAAGCGTGGCTGCCGCATGCCTCGTTTCACAGCTACTACAAGGACATGCACGCCATTGGCCAGGGGCGCCCGCGCCCGGAAGGTCCGATGGTGTTCGCCACCCACTCGACGCACAAGCTGCTGGCTGGCATCTCGCAGGCCTCGCAAATCATTGTGCAGGAATCCGAGTCGCGCAAACTGGATCGCAACGTCTTTAACGAGGCGTACCTGATGCACACCTCGACCTCGCCTCAGTACGCGATCATCGCGTCCTGCGACGTAGCTGCTGCGATGATGGAGCCGCCGGGCGGCACTGCACTCGTCGAAGAAAGCATCCGCGAGGCGATGGATTTCCGTCGCGCCATGCGCAAGGTGGAATCCGAGTTCGGCAAGAACGACTGGTGGTTCAAGGTCTGGGGCCCGAACCGTCTGGTTTCCGAGGGCATCGGCAATCGCGACGAATGGGTGCTGGAGGCCAACGATCACTGGCACGGCTTTGGCGAGCTGGCCGACGGCTTCAACATGCTCGACCCGATCAAGGCAACGGTGGTTACCCCGGGCCTGGATATGTCGGGCAGCTTTGGCGAAACCGGTATTCCCGCCGCGCTCGTGTCCAAGTATCTGGCTGAACATGGCGTGGTGATCGAAAAGACGGGCCTCTATTCGTTCTTCATCCTGTTTACCATCGGCATCACCAAGGGCCGTTGGAACACGCTCCTGACGGCGTTGCAGCAGTTCAAGGATGACTACGACCGCAATCAGCCCTTGTGGCGCATCCTGCCCGAGTTCAGCCGCGCGCATCGTCGTTACGAGCGCATGGGGTTGCGCGATCTGTGTCAGCAGATTCACGAAGCCTACCGCGAAAACGATGTCGCGCGACTGACGACCGAGATGTACCTCAGCGATATGGTTCCGGCGCTCAAGCCCTCGGACGCGTTTGCCCGCATGGCGCATCGCGAAGTCGAGCGCGTCGAGATCTCGCAACTCGAAGGCCGCGTCACCGGTGTGCTGCTCACGCCCTATCCGCCGGGCATTCCGCTGCTGATCCCGGGCGAGCGCTTCAACAAGACCATCGTGCAGTACCTGAAATTCGCGCGCGATTTCAACGCCCGGTTCCCCGGCTTCGAGACTTATATCCACGGCCTGGCCGAGGATCTCGGTCCGGACGGCACCAAGCGTTACTACGTGGACTGCCTGATCGAGTGAGCGCGGTTCATCCCCACCGCCGCGCGGTCGCGCGGCGTGTCAGCATGAGAAGGGCGGGCGGCGCGCTACGGCGCGCGCTCGTTTGTCCCCATGTTTGATGTCGCAATCATAGGTGCTGGCGCTGCCGGCATGATGTGTGCCGCCGTAGCCGGCCAGCGCGGCCTGCGCGTCGTGTTGATCGATCATGCCAAGCGGCTGGCTGAAAAAATCCGCATCTCTGGCGGCGGCCGCTGCAATTTCACCAATGCGGGTACGGGGCCGGGCAATTTCCTGTCTGAGAACCCGCATTTCTGCCGCTCGGCCCTGGCGGGCTATACGCCCAAGGACTTCCTCGGGCTGTTGCGCGAACACCGCGTGTCCTGGCACGAGAAGCACCGTGGACAGCTGTTTTGCGACGACAGCAGTGAGTCCATTATCCAGATGCTGCGCGCGGAATGCGAAACCGCCCGGGTGCAGTGGCGCATGCCTTGTCAGGTCCAAGAGATCAGCCGGTCGGATACCGGCTATCGACTCGGCACGAATCAGGGCGAGATCCACGCCGCCAAACTGGTCATCGCCACTGGCGGCATGGCAATTCCCCAGTTGGGCGCCACCGATTATGGGCTGAAGGTCGCCCGACAATTCGGTTTGAAAGTCGTTGAGCCACGGCCCGCGCTGGTGCCGCTGACCTTTGATCCGGCAGAGTGGAAACCCTTTGCAGAGCTCTCGGGCGTGGCCTTGGAGGTATCGCTGGCCACGGGCTCCGGCCGCGCGCGGGGCGAGTTCCTTGAAGACTTGCTGTTTACGCATCGGGGGCTTTCGGGACCGGCGATTCTGCAGATCTCTAGCTATTGGCGCCCGGGTGAACCCATCGTCATCGATCTGGCCGCCGGCCGCGATCTTGCCCATGAGCTCATTGAAGCAAAACCCGGCAACCGGCAGCAGCTGCAAACGGTGCTGGCCGGGCTGTGGCCGCGCCGTCTCGCCGATCAGTGGCTACAGGCAGCGGGCCAGAGGGCCGGCGCTGACCTGGCGACGATGCGTCTGGCCGACACGCCCGATAAAACGCTGCGCGCGTTGGCAGGCGGCATTCATGAATGGCGTCTCGTTCCCAGCGGCACCGCGGGATATAAGAAGGCCGAGGTCATGCGGGGCGGGGTCGATACACGCGCGCTCGATCAGAAATCGATGCAGGCGCGCGAGGTGCCTGGCCTCTACTTCATCGGCGAAACCGTCGATGTGACCGGCTGGCTGGGCGGCTACAACTTCCAGTGGGCCTGGGCCTCGGGCGTCGCTTGCGGCAGGGCGCTGTAGTCACGGCGGGGGGACTCGGGAGTCCCCGCTGCTGGGGCACCTTGAAGATCCGGGCGCGCTGGGTCCAGAGCATGAAATCATGCGCATTTGTGTACACAAATAAAAATGAATATCATTTACGTGTAAGTGTGTCCGTGGGCGGCATCCGGTTGTCCCACTGCCATCCTCGACGCGTCCATCGCAGCCGCCACTCGACCCAATATGAGGCCAGGAGGGTAATCCCCTCAGTCCAGTGAACCTCCCCTTGGGCATACGAATTGCTGTATGAGCCCGCGTCGTTTGATTTGCTCCCCTCCTGGGAGCATGCAACCGAGGAGATCTGTCATGGCTTATACCCTCCCCAAGCTTCCCTATGCCTATGATGCTTTGGAGCCGCACATCGACGCGCAGACGATGGAGATTCACTACACCAAGCATCACCAGACCTATATCAACAACCTGAACGCCGCGCTGGAAGGGGCGGGTTTAGGCACCGATGAACCCGTGGAAACGCTGGTGGGCCGCGTCGACGCGCTACCCGAGGCCGTGCGCGGCCCCGTGCGCAATAACGGTGGCGGGCATGCCAATCACAGCTTGTTTTGGACTGTCATGTCGCCGGATGGCGGCGGCCAGCCCCAGGGCAGTGTGGCTGCCGCCATCGACAGCGATTTGAGCGGCTTTGACGCGTTCAAGGATGCCTTTACCAAGGCGGCGCTGACGCGTTTCGGCAGCGGCTGGGCGTGGCTCAGCGTCACGCCCGAGGGCAAGCTGGTGGTGGAGAGCACGGCCAATCAGGACAGTCCGCTTATGCACGGGAATACCCCAGTCCTGGGGCTGGACGTGTGGGAACACGCGTATTATTTGAAATATCAAAATCGCCGTCCTGAGTACATAGGCGCTTTCTTCAACGTGATTGATTGGGCCGAAGTGGCGCGCCGTTACGAAGCCGCCGTCGGTTGAGTCCAACAAGGTCTTGCCACCACTTCTTAGGTCGTTGATGAATACTTTTAGCCGCCATCGCGTTCGTCCACCGCTGACCAGCATCAGCATTTGGACTTTGGCCATTCTGGTGGCTTGTCTGGGCGCGCATGCGTTGTGGGACTATCTCGTTCCACGCGCCCCGCATGTGGCCGATGCGCTGGCGGGCGGGCTGCTGGCGGCCGCAGCGACTGCGCTGGGCACCTTGCCCGTGGTGTTTTCCCAGACCCTCTCGGAAAAAGTGCAGGACACGATGTTCGGGTTTGGCGCCGGCGTGATGTTGGCGGCTTGTGCCTTTTCGCTCGTGGTGCCCGGTTTAGCGGCGGCTGGCGAACTCGGGCATGGGCCGTGGGCGCGCGGCTTGATCGTGGGCGGTGCGTTGCTCGTCGGAGCCGCGGCGCTGCTCATTATGGACCGCACGTTGCCGCACGAGCATTTCATCAAAGGGCGCGAAGGCATCTCCATGCAGCGCGTGCGCCGAGCCTGGCTGTTTGTCATCGCGATCGCTCTACATAACGTCCCCGAAGGCCTCGCCATCGGGGTCAGTTATGTAGGCAACGACGCACTGCGCGGCAGCGCCTTGGCCACGGGGATCGCAATCCAGGACGTGCCGGAAGGGCTGGTGGTGGCCCTGGCGTTGCTGTCGGTGGGATATAGCCGCACATTCGCCGTCGCGTTAGGTATGCTGTCCGGGCTGGTCGAGCCGATAGGCGCGGTGATCGGCGCGCTGGTAGTGGGCTGGTCGGCGGAGTTGCTGCCCTGGGGGCTGGGATTCGCCGCCGGTGCGATGCTCTTTGTCATCAGTCACGAGATCATCCCCGAGTCGCATCGCAAGGGCCACGAGGTCTGGGCGACTGGCGGCTTGATGATTGGTTTCGTCCTCATGATGCTGCTCGACACCGCGCTGGCATAACCCGGCCGCTGACGTTTGCCGGCGCGGGCCGCGCGTATTACCTGTCGATCCAACACGCTGGCGCGCGTTGTCGCTAGGCGATGGTATGAATTTCGATGTATGCTTCACTCCGCTGTCATGTTAGTCGCGGGAGAGAGCGGTCCACCATCTTGGGGCAGGGCCGTCGCCGAAGGCGCAATTCGCCCGGAATCGCTCAGGTAACCCATACCGCGACGCACCAGTGTCCCGGCGCAGATCATGCGCCACACACTGAAACAGCACTCTGGAGAGACCTGGCGCCGCGTTGACGCGAGCAGCCCAGGCGCCGAAGGTGCAAACCCGCCGCATGCGGGGCAACTCTCAGGCAAAAGGACAGAGGGGCGGAAAATCCAGCTGGCTCTGGCGCTTTCCGCATCCAGGCCGGCATTCCGTAACCCTAGGCGATGCCGCCGTACTGGAGCCTGTTCATGTCTGCTGTTCTAAAACGTACCCCCCTGGCCGAAATGCACGTTGCCGCTGGCGCGCGCATGGTCGATTTCGGTGGCTGGGATATGCCGCTGGCATACGGGTCGCAGCTGGAAGAACACCACGCCGTGCGCCGCGATGCCGGTATGTTCGACGTCTCGCACATGCTGAATGTGGACGTGGCCGGCGAGCAAGCGACGGCTTTTTTGCAACGTCTTGTGGCTAACGATGTGGCCAAGCTGACCGTGCCCGGCAAGGCGCTGTATTCCTGCATGCTCAATCCCCAGGGCGGGATTATCGATGACCTGATTATCTATTTCTTTGCCGCCGACGCGTGGCGCGTGGTCGTGAACGCCGGCACGGCCGACAAGGATGTCGCCTGGATGCGCCGCGTCGCCGCCGTGGGCCAGTTCGATGTCACCATCACGCCACGTCGCGATCTGGCGATGGTCGCCGTGCAAGGCCCGAACGCCCGCGCCAAAGTCTGGGCGGCTCGCCCGGCATGGCAGGCTGCGACCGAATCCTTGACCCCGTTTGTCGGCGCGCAAGTCGCCGACGACACCCTGGTGGCGCGCACTGGCTATACCGGCGAAGACGGCTTTGAAATCGTCCTGCCCGCCGCCGATGTGGTCGCGCTGTGGAATGATCTGGCCGCCCAGGGCGTGCGTCCCTGCGGCCTGGGCGCGCGCGACACGCTGCGCCTGGAAGCCGGCATGAATTTGTACGGCCAGGATATGGACGAACTCACGCAGCCGGATCAGGCCGGTTTGACCTGGACCGTGTCGCTCAAGGATCCCGCCCGCCGTTTCATCGGCCGCGATGCGCTGGAGCAAACCGCCACGCCGTGCGCTTTCCTCGGCTTGAAGCTGCAGGAACGCGGCGTGATGCGCGCCCATATGGCCGTGCGTACGCCCCAAGGCATGGGCGAAACCACCAGCGGCACCATGTCGCCCACGCTGGGCGTGTCGATTGCTTTTGCCCGCCTGCCGCTAGGCGTGACACCCGGCCAAACGGTCGAGGTAGACATTCGCGGTAAATGGGTGCCGGCTTTGGTAACCAAATTGCCCTTTGTCCGCCACGGCAAACCCGTCGAACACTCGTAAACTGCCGCCATGCGCCGGCAGGGGTGTCGGCGCAGGCGCGTCCAAACTACTAGGAGCTTTTCATGAGCCTGCCCACCGATCGTAAATACACCGAGTCCCATGAATGGGTGCTCGCCGATGGCGATGTCTACGCCGTCGGCATTACCGATACCGCCCAGGAACAGCTGGGCGATCTGGTCTTTGTCGGCGACGTGGTCGTCGGCGCCAAGCTCAAGGCCGGCGACACCGCTGGCGTGGTCGAATCGGTCAAGGCCGCTTCCGACATCTACGCCCCGGTCTCGGGCGAAATCGTCGCGTTTAACGAAGAGCTCGAAGGCACGCCCAATCTGATCAACGAAGCGGCATTCAACACCTGGATCTACAAGATCAAGCCGGACAACGCGGCCGATGTCGACCAGTTGCTGGACGCCGCCGGCTACGAAGCCGTCGCCAACAGCTGACCCGCTTGACGTCATGCGGGCGATCTGGCCCGCATGACGCTTTCTCCGTACCGAGATTCCTCATGTCGCGCGCTTTAGATACCCATTCCGATTTCGTTCCCCGCCATATTGGTCCGTCGACCGACGATCAGGCCAAGATGCTCGCCGCCGTGGGCTGCGATAGCCTGGACACCTTGCTTGCCGAAGTCGTGCCTCCCGCGATTCGCAGCAAAGGCCCGCTCAATCTGCCGGATTCGCTGAGCGAACCGGCCATGCTGGCCGAATTGAAGGCCATCGCCAGCCGCAACCAAGTTTTCCGCAACTATATCGGCCAGGGGTACTACGGCACGCAAACGCCCAACGTGGTGCTGCGCAATGTGCTGGAAAATCCGGCCTGGTACACGGCCTATACGCCGTATCAGCCCGAGATTTCCCAGGGCCGCCTGGAGGCCTTGCTGAACTACCAGACCATGGTGGCGGACCTGACCGGGCTGGATATCTCCAACGCCTCGTTGCTCGACGAAGGCACCGCCGCCGCTGAAGCCATGACTCTGGCTCGCCGTGGTTCCAAGGCGAAAAGCCCGGTGTTTTTCGTCTCGGTGCATTGCCATCCGCAAACCATCGAAGTCGTGCGTACGCGCGCCGAGGGCCTCGGTATCGAGATCACGGTGGCCGACGAAGCGCAAGGCTTGCCCGAATGCTTTGGCGTGCTGCTGCAATATCCCCACAGCTTGGGTTCGGTCGCCGACTATCGCGCGCTGGCTGAACAGGCGCACGCACAAGGCGCGGTCGTGGCCTGCGCCACCGACCTGCTGGCGCTCGCGCTGCTGACGCCGCCGGGAGAGTGGGGCGCCGACATCGCCATCGGTTCTTCGCAACGCTTTGGCGTACCGTTCGGGTTTGGCGGCCCGCATGCCGGCTTCATGGCGTGCAAGGACGCGTACAAGCGCAATATGCCAGGCCGCCTGGTGGGCGTGTCGAAAGACGCCCAGGGCAACCCGGCGCTGCGGTTGGCCCTGCAAACGCGCGAACAACATATCCGTCGCGAGAAGGCGACCTCGAATATTTGTACCGCCCAGGTATTGCTGGCGGTCATGGCGGGCCTCTATGCGGTCTGGCACGGCCCCGAAGGCATTCGCCGCATCGCCAACCGTGTACAGCGTTACACCGCCATCCTGCGCCACAGCCTGACGCAGATGGGTATCAAGGTCGTCAACGACACTTTCTTCGACACGTTGTTGCTCGAAACCGGCCCCGCGACGCCGGCGCTGGTGACGGCAGCCGAGTGCGCGCATATCAACCTGCGCCGTGTCGATGGCGCGCGTCTGGCCATCTCGTTGGACGAGACCGTCACCGCCGCCGATCTGCAGACACTCGTTAATGTGTTCGCCGCGGGCCTGGAAACCGACGAGGTCGCGTTGGACATCGCGGCGCTGGACGCCGTGGCGGCAGGCGGTATCCCGGCGTCCGTGCAACGCGAGAGCGCGATCCTGACGCACCCCGTGTTCTCGAGCGTGAAGTCGGAAACCGACATGCTGCGCTATCTGCGCAAGCTGGCCGACAAGGATCTGGCGCTGGATCGCACCATGATCCCGCTGGGCTCCTGCACGATGAAGCTGAATGCCACGGCCGAGATGATCCCCATCACGTGGCCGGAATTCGCGCAGATCCATCCGTTCGCGCCCCAAGACCAAACCCAAGGCTATCGCGAACTGGTGCAGCGCTTGTCGGCGGCACTGTGCGAAATCACCGGTTATGACGACATCAGCCTGCAGCCGAACTCCGGCGCGCAAGGCGAATATGCCGGCTTGCTGGCCATTCGCGGCTATCACCGCGCGCGTGGCCAGTCGCAACGCGACGTGTGCCTAATTCCGGCCTCCGCGCACGGCACCAACCCGGCCTCGGCGCAACTGGCAGGCATGAGCGTCGTCGTCGTGGCTTCGGACGATAACGGCAACGTCGATATCGCCGATCTGCGCGCCAAGCTCGAACAGGTGGGCGATCGCCTCGCGGCGCTGATGATCACGTATCCGTCCACGCACGGCGTGTTCGAAGAAACGATCACCGAGATCTGCGACCTCGTGCATCAGGCAGGCGGCCAGGTGTATCTGGATGGCGCCAACATGAACGCGATGGTGGGCGTGGCGCAGCCGGGCAAATTCGGCTCGGATGTGTCGCACCTGAATCTGCACAAGACCTTCTGCATTCCTCACGGCGGTGGTGGTCCGGGCGTGGGTCCCGTGGCGGTGCGCGAGCATCTGGCGCCATATCTGCCCGGCGTGGTGAACGCACAGGGCAAGTTGGGCGCCGACGCGAATGTCGGTCCGGTGTCGGCCGCGCCCTATGGCTCGGCCAGCATTCTGCCCATCTCGTTTGCCTACATCGCCTTGATGGGCGCCGAGGGTTTGCGTCGCGCGACCGAAGTAGCGATCCTGAATGCGAACTATGTGGCATCGCGCCTGAGCGCCCATTATCCCGTGCTCTACTCCGGCCGTAACGGCCGCGTGGCGCACGAGTGCATCCTGGACGTGCGTCCGCTGAAAGAAACCAGCGGCGTGAGCGCCGAGGATATCGCCAAGCGTCTGATGGACTATGGCTTTCATGCGCCGACGATGAGCTTCCCGGTCGCCGGTACGTTGATGGTCGAGCCCACCGAATCCGAGGGCCTGGACGAGTTGGATCGTTTTGTCGATGCGATGATTGCCATCCGCGAAGAGATCGCGCAGATCGAACGCGGCGAACGCGACCGCGACGATAACGTGCTGAAGAACGCGCCGCACACGGCGCAGATGTTGCTCGCGGAAGAATGGCATCACGACTATCCGCGTCAGCAGGCCGCATATCCGGTCGCCTCGTTGCGCCAGACCAAGTACTGGCCGCCCGTCGCGCGCGTGGATAACGCGTATGGCGATCGCAATCTGGTTTGCGCGTGCCTGCCGATCGAGGCTTACCTCTGATCTGATCGCACGCTGACGCAGCGATAGAAGGCTCGCTTTGTCACGCGGCCGCTTTCATCGCTGTGATCGTCGCTAAATAAAACGCCCGTCGAAATCGCTTTCGACGGGCGTCTTGCTAGGTCAGCCGGAAGGCTGGCGCCAGGTTACGACTTCTTGTCTGCCGCGGCGTTCATCGTGTCGGCGAAATCCGTCACGCTGGCCAAAAAGACGGCTAGCGAATACTGCACATTACTCGCACCGATACCGCCATAGGCGTTCACATCCATTTCCAGGACGGCGACTTTTTTGTCGGCATCCCAATAGGCGCGCGCCATGCGATTTTCCTGATTCCAATCATTCAGCGCACGCATCGACACTGCATGCGGCGTCTTGATCGTCGCGCGCAAGGACATGTCGCTGCACGCCGAGGAGGTTTCGCAGTCATTGAACGCGATCGTGATGCTCTCGGCGCCTTCGTCACTGCCATCGACCTTCACCACGGGCGCGCCGTCGTCGGTGGCGCCCAACTGGTAGTCGTAACCCATGCTCTCGATGATCTCGCCGATGACCGTGGGATCCAGCGTCTCGAGCATTGCGTTATCGTCGCCAACCATTTCCTCATCGTCGCTGCCCAGGCCCCCTAATAGATTTTCGAACAAATCTTCGACGGGGAATTCCTCGCCATTGAGGTCAGCCTTGCCTTCAGCGTAGCGGAACGTGCCCACCAGGTCTTCGCCTTGCACCTTGGCGATGCCGAACATCTCGGCCAGGCCGCCCAGCGAGTCTATCTGTCCGGCGGCTTCGTCCGCAGCGACCGCGGCGTCTTCGCCCTCGTTTTGCAGATACTGCGCCAGCACATCCTGCATCATGGGTTTAGACAGCTTGATCTTCAGATCGATGAGTGCAATGGCCTGTTGAACCAATTGACGATAATCGGACGGCAGCGCCTGGCCGGGGTTCAACCCTTCCGGCTTGGTCAGGTCCACGGCCAGGTCCAGGCGGCTTTGCCCCTTGGCAGTTTCCCAGATCACCGGCTCGATGCGCAGCGTAGGCTTGGCCGCCAACAGCTTGATGAGTTGATTGGTCGCCTCGGTGACTCGGGCCTCGTTGGGCGAGCTGGCAACAGTGTCATCCGAGGATTCGCTGAGCAGTTCGTTATAAAAATCGGTCAGGGCCTTGGAGGCCGGACCATCGACGCGATCTACTTTGATGCTGACAGACCCGTGGCCAAAATCGTTGCCATTGACCAAAACCTGGCCGATCTTGTAGTCGGCGGCGCCATGGAGCATATCGCCGGTCTCGCCTAACGAGCCTGTATAGCTCAGTTTCTTGATCACGACATTCGAGCCATGCTCCTCGGGGGCTTGCCCGGGCGTGGCAGCGTCCAGCGCGCGCGGCTTCGCGTCGAACGCCATGCGGTCGATCTTCATGCCGGAGGTGCCGACGCCCAGACCCCACTTACCCGCGCGGGTATCGATCTCCATGCTCAGGCCATCGATGTCGATCTGTACGGTCTCGTCTTCATCATTGATGTGCAAAAACAGCTTACCCATCGTCGAGGACCCGACGATATGCTGCGTGGCGCGGGTGTAAGTCCCCTGCATTTGCGCGCCGCTGAACTTGATGCTTTGCTCGTCTTTCGCGAATTCGATGGGGACGATGGAGGAGGTGATTTCCGCATCGCCGTTGTACGCAAAGATCGTATCGCTAGTCACGGGCGAGGCACCCTGGGTCAACTCGAGCACGGGCTTGATGAACTCGTTTTCCGCCAGTTCGGTGTGCACAAAGGCGAGCTTGGGTAGCCAATGGCCACGTGCCAGCGCGCCCTTGGCGAATGGCCCGTGTTCGATTTTTCCCGCGATTTCCAGCAGGTTTTCAGGCAGCGTGTCGTCGTCGGCGGGTTCGCTCAGTTTGACCACATACCGAACATCGGTGGTAAAGAAATGGCGGTCGTAGGAGATCTGTTCGAACGACAGGCCGTGCCCCGTGCCGGCAAGCGCCTGAGCCAGCTCCTTATTGAGCCGCGTCACTTGCGCCGGTGCTTCGGCCTCGATGCGTTTGCCGGTGTACCAGGTCGCGCCGAGCCAACCAGCGACGGCGACAACGACCACTCCGGTGGTGATCCCTACTGCCTTTTTCATTTCGTTTTCCGTTATACGTTGCTTACCGCTGGATCGGCGCAAGCCAGCTATCCAGTCGAGGGCATCGTCAGCCCCGCGGGGAGTATAACGAGATGTGGGGAGCCGGTGTTTTCGCGGGAGTTACTGGCTGTATACGCGCACGTTGCGTGCGGCTACAAGAAACGCGGCCGGACTCGCGGCAATAGGATGCGCGGCATCGATGACGATGCCGCGCATCGCCCTTTATGCCACGCTGTGCAGCACGTCGTTGAGCTTGCTAAAGAGCTCCGTGATCTGCGTCTCGTCAATGATGAGCGGAGGCGACACGGCGATGATGTCACCGGTAAAGCGGACCATCAGACCATTGTCAAAGCACTTCTGGAACACCTCGGTCGCGCGCGCGCCGGGGGCTCCCTCGCGCGGGGCGAGCTCAATACCCGCCACCAGACCGAGGTTGCGGATGTCGATGACATTGGGCGCCGAACGCAGGCCGTGCGCGGCCACTTCGAACGCCGCCGACATTTCGCGCGCGCGGGCAAACAGGCTTTCGCGCTTGTACAAGTCCAGCGTGGCGATAATGGCGGCCGCGGCCAGGGGGTGAGCCGAATACGTGTAGCCGTGGAAGAACTCGATTCCGCCCGCCACGCCATTGACGATCGCGTCATGGACCTCGCGCTTGACCGCCACCGCGCCCGCTGGGACTGCGGCGTTGCTCACGCCCTTGGCCATGCAGATCAGATCCGGCGTGATGCCGAAGAATTCGCTCGCGGTCGCGGCGCCGAGGCGGCCATAGCCCGTGATGACTTCGTCGAAAATCAGCAGAATGCCGTATTTTGCCGTGATCGCGCGCAGGCGTTCAAGGTAGCCCTTGGGCGGAATGAGCACACCGGTGGAACCCGCCATGGGTTCGACGATGACCGCGGCAATCGTGGACGGATCGTGCAGGGCGACGAGCCGCTCGAGCTCATCGGCCAGATGCTCGCCCCAGGCCGGTTGACCCTTGGAGAAGGCGTTTTTCTCCAGGTTATGGGTGTGCGGCAGATGGTCCACCGCCGGCAGCAATGCGCCGGAGAACGTCTTGCGGTTGGGCGAGATCCCGCCCACGGATATGCCGCCGAATCCCACGCCGTGATAGCCGCGCTCGCGACCGATCAAGCGAGTGCGTTGGCCCTCGCCGCGCGCGCGGTGGTAGGCCAGTGCGATCTTGAGCGCGGTATCGACCGATTCCGAACCGGAGTTCGTGAAAAATACGCGGTCCAGGCCTTCGGGCATGATCTCGGCCACGGCGGTCGCGGCTTGGAATGCCAGAGGGTGACCCAGCTGAAAGCCGGGTGCATAGTCCATCTCGCCCGCCTGCTGTACGATGGCCTGGACGATTTCTTCGCGGCAATGGCCCGCGTTCACGCACCATAGCCCGGCCGTGCCATCCATCACCTGGCGGCCATCGACCGACGTGTAGTACATCCCTTTGGCGCTGGCCAGCATACGTGGCTGGCTTTTGAATTGGCGGTTGGCGGTGAAGGGCATCCAAAGATGCGACAGATCGGGCAGCTCGGCGGGGGCGTTCATGGTCTTGCTCCAGGTTGATCAATGTGCCGCCACGCAATCGTCTGACGTGCGTGGCAAAACGGCTTCCATTCTGGCCGGGCAACGGCAGGATGAAAATATACAGTCAACGTAATTCTTCCTAACTGTATTGGAAGACTAGCGAATACTGTACAGATACTGTCGCCGCTTTCGCCGCCGAAATCAAGAGCCGACCATGGCGATCAGGCGCGATGCGCCCACGACCACGGTATGTTCGGCTACCCGACGCGCCTCGGCCGCATCGTGGTTCTCCAGCGCCTGGAATAATTTCGAGTAGCTTTGCTCGAGCTCTTCGTCGCGTGTGCGGAACCCGTACATCAGGCGGAAAGAGGGGGCGGTGCGCAACCACAGGTCTTCGATCACGCGCACTAGCGCCGGCATCTTCGATGCCTCGTAGATCAAAAAGCGAAAGTCGCGGCTGGCCAAAAGCATTTTCTCGACTTCGTCGCTTTGTGAGGCTGCAAGAAAACCGTTCAGGGCGCGCTTGATCTGCGTTAACTCGCGCTTCGTGACGCGTAGGGCGGCGCGTTCGACGGCCAGACATTCGACGGCCAGACGGATGTCGCGCAGCTCTTCGTAGTGATGCGCGTCGAAGGCGGGCACCCGCGCGATCGCGCCGGGCACGAGCTCCAGCGCCTGCGCCGCGGCCAGGCGCGAGATCGCCTCGCGCACCGGCGTGACGCTGGTTCCGAGCGTCTCTGCGATCGAGATCAGCGAAATCCGGTCACCCGGCGCGAAATGACCCGCCAGCAATGCTTGACGGATATGGCGCTCCACGTGTGTCGATAAATTCTCGCGCAGGACTGTGTCGAGCTTTGCAACAGGGAACGTTCGCAATGAGCCACGGTTTTGCGTCGACGACCTTCGGGCCCTCGTCCCTGACTGCACAGTTTTCACTTTCTTTCCTCAATCGCGAGAGATCACACTAGAGATTCGGCTTTTAGCGATATCCGTCGAACATCGAAAGCCATCGAGTTCGTTGGACGCCAAAGCGCCAGGCGGGTCCCACTACACTAAGAGGTCTTCACAAATCGTGTAGAGCTCTACAGCATTTCGAAAAACGCCTGAATCTTATCAGGATCATTGGTTTTGGTGAGCGCCAGCGCGAGCAGAATCCGGGCCTTTTGCGGGTTGAGATTGTCCGAACCCAACATGCCTTGATCGCACAGATACTGCCGGCGCGCCACACGGCCGCTGCCGGCGCGGCTGCATTGCACCACCAGCACGCCGGAGGCGGCCGCGCGTTCGAGCGCCTTGCGCTCCAGCGGTGCGGGGATGCCTGGGGCCAGACCGGCGGAGATAATGCCTTTGGCGCCTGCGGCGACAAAGGCATCCACGGCCGTCGCGTCCGCGCCGGCATACGAATAAACGATGTCCACGCGCGGCAAGACGGAGATCTCGCTGATGTCGAACGGGCTCTCCAAGGTGTGCTTGCGCACCGGCGAGCGATAGAACTCGATGCGGTCGCCATCGACGTGACCCAGCAAACCGAAGTCGTGGCTGCGGAAGGTCTGAAGCCGGTAGGTCGAGGTCTTCGTCGCGTCGCGGGCCGAATGAATTTCGTCATTCAACACGATCAATACGCCTTTCCCAATGGATTGCTCGTCGATCGCCGTGCGCACGGCGGCAAGCACGTTCATATTGACGTCACTGCTGACCGCGCTGGCCGGACGCTGTGCGCCTACCAGCACGACGGGCTTGTCGGTCTTCAATACCAGGTTCAGGAAATACCCGGTCTCTTCGATCGTCGCTGTGCCGTGCAAAATGACAAAGCCGCGAATCTCGGGGCGCTCTTGCGCCGTACGCATGATCAACTGCGCGAGTTCGATCCAATCCGACGGCAAAATCGCCGAGCTGCCGACAGCGCGAAACGGCAGGGGCACATATTGGGCAAACCGCTCGGTTTCTTGAATACGCGCGATGGCCTCGGCCGAGTTCATCTTGCGGCTGATGTCCGGGTAGTTCAGCACATCCAGCGAATCATCCACCACCGAGGAAATTGTGCCACCCGTGCCGATTACGGCGACTAAAGGTTTATTCATCGTAGAACCATCCTGTTTTATATCGCTTGCTGAGTTGGATTGAGCCGCTCTTGGGTGACAACTTGCACCTCGGCTTCGAGCGCCTCTAGCAATAGTTCGGGCCAATCGGTCGGGAGATCGTGGCCGATGAGTACGATGCGCGTGCGTTGATCGTCGCTGGGCCATTGAGGCAGCCATTGCGGGCTGAACACCATATGCTGGACCGCATGCACGACCATCGGTTTATCGGGACATTCCGCCAGCGCGATAAAACCCTTCAGACGCAGCAGCTTGTCGCCTAAATGCGTGGCCAGTCCTTCCAGGAACAGCGGCACGACGGCGGCGCTCAAGGGCTTTTCGCGCACGAGGCTGATCGAGCGATAGCCATGCGTGTGCAGCGCTGGCGCGGCAGCGGGCCTGGCTCGTGGTTCGACGCGCTCAGGCGTTTGTCCCGACCAGCTCCGAGCATCCATCACGAGGGCGGTCGGATTCAGCGCCGACACCAGGGCGCGCACGCTGGTAGTGTCCTCGACCAGGTCGGTTTTCGACACGAGCACGATGTCGGCCATGCCGACCTGGCGTCGTGCTTCTTCGTAGCGCTCCAACGTGGACAGGGCGGCCACGCCATCAACCACGGTCACCACGCGCGACAACACGAAGTTCATGGCTGACACCAGATCGCTGCTTAATGCATGCAGCAAGGGCACCGGGTCGGCCAGGCCCGAGGTCTCGATGATCACGCGTTGAAATGCGATCTCGCCCGCCTCGCGGCGGCGGCGCAAATCGTCCAGGGCACGCGCCACATCCGATGATGAACGACAGCAGAGGCAGCCATTACCCAGGGTAATGACCGTCTCGTCTGCGCTTCGGATCATCTCGTGGTCCAGGCTTACCTCGCCAAACTCGTTGACGATGACGGCCGTATCGCGAAAGTCATCGCTGGACAACAAGCGCGACAACAACGTGGTTTTGCCACTGCCCAGGAAACCCGTTAAAAGCGTGACCGGGGTCATGTTGCGACTCCCATGACGCCCACGCGTAGCGGCACCCGTTGGCTTTGCATGATGCCAAGCATCTCGCTCACCACACTCACTACGCCGAGCACCGAACTGCAAAGACGCGATGAGCCCAGCGAGCTTTTGACCGACCAGCGTGCGATGTCGCGCATGGCGGGCGGTGTCTGCGTCACACTCACCGTGAAGCCATCCGCGCGTCTGATCTGGATCGTGTCTTCGCCCGAGTCGGAAAGTTCGACATCGTCCAGATTCCACAACGCGACACTGCCCGCCAACAAGGCGTGCAATCGACGCAAAAGTTCGCTTTCGTGCATCGCGCGCTCTACAGCTTAGTGCCGCCGTTGAGGATCGACGGATCGATCTTGCGGGGCAGATATTGGCCATTGGGGCGTGCATGGAACGCACCGTCTTCGACCGCGATTTGACCGCGCAGCACGGTCAGCGAGGGCCATACCGCGACTTCACGGCCTTCCCACGGGGAATAGTCGGTTTCGTGCAGCTCCTTGGCATCGAGCGTGCGGCGCAGACCGGGGTCGAGCACCACGATGTCTGCGTCGCTGCCCGCGGCGATGGCGCCCTTGCGGGGATACAAGCCCAGCACCTTGGCCGCGTTGGTCGACACCAGATCCACGAACTTTTCCAAACGATAGCCGCGCTTTTCGACCATCTCGGTGTACATCAGCGATACGCGTGGTTCGACCGCGGCATTACCGCCAGTCGTATCATCGATACGCACGCCTTGGGTCTTGGTGGCCAGCGAGCAGCAGATCTCGTCGGTGGCGATGGCGTGGATCGTGTCATCCAGCGTGCCTGCCCACAGTGCGTCCTGATCCTGTTGCGACTTCAGCGACGGATAGGTGTGATACATCTGACCGTTCGGGCGCTTGTAGTCTTCGCTGGTGTAGAGCATGTACTGATGCAGCGATTCGCCATAGATCGGCAGGCGCTTGGCTCGCGCTTCGCGAATGGCGGCGGTGCCGGTGGCGGCACTGACGTGCATCATGTAGAGCGCCGTGCCGGGCACCTGCTCGGCCAAGCGGATGATGCGGCGAAATGACAGGTCCTCGGACAGCGTGTTGTGCACTTCGGCCATGTTCTCGAAGGCGACCCGCCCTTCGCGAATCAGCTTGTCGTACATGTGCATGACGATGTCGTTGTCCTCGGCGTGAATTACGCCCATGCCGCCTTCGGCCGCAAGTACTTTGAAGACTTCCCAGATATCGCCGAAGTCCACCATCCGGCCACGCGTGGACGGGCGAATATCGGTGGTGAAGATCTTGATCGTCGGGTAGCCCGCCTGAATGGTTTCGGCGATCTGTCCGAAGATATCCGGCGGCAATGCGCCTTCGACCATCACGTGGTAGGCGTAATCGCAGTAAGTTTGGCCGATCCAATCCTGGTCGCGCTTTTCGATCGTACCCTGGATGGTGTTGCCATGTGTCCAACGGGCAAAATCGATAATCGTGGTCGTGCCGCCATGCAGTGCCGCGCGACTCACCACGTCTGGGGGATCAGACAAACCGGCCGTGCCGTCGACATTGGGCACGTGCCATTTGCAATGCACGTGCGGGTCGATGCCACCCGGAATCACGATCTTGCCCGATGCATCGATGAGCCGGCCGCCTTCTGTCGGAGACAAGCTTCCATACGCACCGACAGCGGCAATTTTCTCGCCTTGGATAGCGATGTCGTGCGCGCCGACGCCATGCGGCGTCACCACGCGATCTGAACGGATGATGAGATCAAACATTGATCAATTCTCAATAAATACAACAGCCAGTCGCGGCCGGATCGTCGTCCGGCGCGACAGTGGGCTCGCAGGCTAAATGCCCACGTCAGTATTGGTCGCCGGGCACCGTGCCGGGGGGCAAGCTGGCCACATGGCGGTAGATATCGCCCGGGCGGGTCAGCCAGATCTGGTCGCGGTGCTTTTGAATGTGTTCGAACACACGGCGCAACTGCGGCAGGCGGTAGGGGCGGCCCACCACGAACGGATGCAGCGCAATCGGGCAAACCAAGGGCTGACGCTTGGACTGCTCCAACATCTCGTCGAACGCGTCGATGAGCATGTCCGCGTATTCTTTGGAGCTATAACGGAACCACACCAAGGCGCGGTTATCGTTGGACTCGATGGGGTAGGGCATCAAGAGGATCTTGCCATTCCGGGTCTTGGCCCAGATTGGCTGGTCGTCGGACGTCCAGTCCATCACGTATTTATAGCCAGCCTCTTGCAGCAGGTCGAGCGTCTGGTCGGAGTTGGAGAACCAGGGGCTCATCCAGCCCGTGGGAGCATGGCCTTCCTCTTTGGTGATGCGGGCCGTGCATTGTTCGATCAGCGCGCGCTCTTCCTCCACGGATACCGCGGCTTGCTCGTCCGAGTTGGTATGGCCGTGCCCCAGAATCTCGTCACCATGTTCGCGGATACGCTCGACGATGTCCGGATGCAGGTCGTACGCGGCGGTATTGAGCTGATGTTCGAGCGGGATATTCATCTCGCGGAACATATCCATCAGTCGCCAGAAGCCCACGCGGTTGCCATAGTCGCGGTACGAGTAAATGCTGGGGCTTTGCGCCTGGTCGGGCGGCGCGATTGCTGCGCCCTTGCCCTTGCCAAATCGAAACACTTCAACGTTCATCGCCACGAAAACGGCCAGACGTGTGCCGTTAGGCCACTCGTAGGTCGGGCGCTGGTCGATGTTTCGATATTCATACCTTCCGTGATGTTCGAGCGTCATGTGTTTGCTTCTCCACGAATAAATTCAAACAATGCGCGCGCTTTCGTGGCGCTGCGCTGCCAGTCGTCTGCGTAATGTCGCTGCGGTCACCCCGCCGCCGTTGGGCGCAAATGGGCGTATCCACCGACTTGTAATGCGTTGTCGGTCTCGATGTGTGAGCATCGAGACCGACGGGTTATCGCCTCGGCTTTAGAAGTGTCCGGATTCGGGCCTTCGTATGCCTTTGGAACCTCGTTACGACATCATGTTGGGCAAGAACGTCACGATTTCCGGGAAAGCCACCAGCAATGCCAGCACCAGGAAATCCATCACCACGAACGGCGTGACGCCCGCGAACACGTTCTCCAGGCTCAGCGGCACCGGCGAGGCGCTGCGCACCACGTACACGTTCAAGCCCACGGGCGGCGTGCACAGCGAGATTTCCGCCAGCTTCACCGAGATAATGCCCAGCCAGATCGGGTCATAGCCCACGCCGATCAAGACCGGATACATCACCGGCATGGTCATCACCATGATCGCGATGGCTTCGATGAACATCCCCAGAATCAGGAAGACCACGATGAAGCAAAGCAGATAGGTGATCGGCGCGAGTTCCAGCGAGATCAAATAGTTCGTGACGTCGTTGACAATACCGGTGTAGGTCAGGAAACGCGCGAACAGCATGCCGCCGATAATGATGATGAAGATCGTCGTGCTGTTGATGCCTGCGTCTTTGACGATTTCAACTGCTGCCTGCTTGGTCAGGCGGCGCTTGCATACGACAATCACCAGTGCACCAAACGCGCCTACCGCACCCGCGAAGGTCGGCGTAAACAAGCCTGCGTAAATGCCGCCGATCACCAGCGCGAACAGAACACAAATGCCCCACACACCGGACAGCGACTTGAAACGGTCACCCCAGGTGAAGGTTTCCTTCGGCATGGGCGCAAGCGAAGGCTTGAGCTTCCACGCACATAGATGCCGCCCATGAACACGAGCGCGGTCAGCAGTCCGGGGACCAGGCCGGCCAGCATGATCTTGCCGATCGATTGCTCCGTGATAATGGCGTAGACCACCATCAAGATACTCGGAGGAATCAGCGCGGCCAATGTGCCCGAGGCGGCGATGCAGCCCGAGCTCAGCAGCTTGTCATAGCCCAGGCGGGTCATTTCCGGCAGCGCCATGCGCGTGAACACGGCTGCGTTCACTATGGTCGAGCCCGATGCCGCACCGAAGGCCGCCGAGGCCAAGGTCGTCGCGATCGCCATGCCACCGGGCAAGCGGCCCAGCCAGGTATAAGCGGCACGATAAAGGTCCGTCGTCAGGTTCGCCTGTGTCGCGAATGAGCCCATCAGGATGAATAGCGGAATCGTGGCCAACATAAAGGAGTTGGTCGTGGCGAACGGCACCATGGCCAGCTGCGCCCACGCAGCGTCCGGACCGATCGTCAGGTACATGCCCAGCACGCCGGCAATACCCAATGCCACGCCGATGTGCGCGCCGATCACCAGTAGGAGAAACAACAGTCCTACGCAAATCAAGCTAGTGGTTGCGGGATCAAGCACGGCGTTGTTCTCCTTCTTCCATGAGCGCCTTGATTTCGTCTGTGATGAGATCCTCTTTGCGACCGCCGACGCCGGTCAGCAATCGACCGATGTCTTCGAGCAAATCAAGAAACATCTGAATCAGGAAAAGCACCGAGCCGAACACCAGGACGAATCGGGCCGGGTATAACGGAAAACGAACCAGACCATTCGTCGCCTCATCGATCTCCCAGCTATAGAGCGCTTCATTCCAGCCTTGCCAGGCCAGGAGGGCAAAGAACACCAGCGCAGCCAGGTCAGCGACGATATCCATCGTCGACTGCACGCGGGGCGACATATGTTGGTAGAGCAATTCGACGCGGATGTGCTTGCGCTTGATCTGCGCGTACGCCAACCCACCAAAGACGACGAGCACCATCGTGCTCTCAGTAAGTTCATATGCGCCGGGCACGGGGTGTCCGACATAGGTGCCGACGACGTCGGCGACACCCAGGCACATGGACATCATCAATCCCAGGCCGCCAACTACGACAGTGGCCCAAGCCAGTTTTTCTAATAACCGAGACAATGAGGACATGGGGTTCGCTTCAGGTTTGAAGTCGGCGTGGCCCGGCCGGGCCACGCCATCTAGGCCGCGACGGGCTTATTGGGCCAGCAGTTCGCGCCAACGAGCAGCGATCTTCGCGGCTTCGTCGCCTTGGCCACGCTTGGCCGACTCACGTACCCAACCCTCGATGAGGTCAGGCGCGGCGGCTTTCCACTTGGCCATGTCATCGGGGTTGAAGGGCACGATCTCGATACCCGCTTCATTGATCACGCCGATAGCCTTCTGGTTGTTGGCGTCAACCCACTCCAGATAACGCTGTTGAGCAGCGGCTGCTTCCTCGGCGATGATGTCCTGGTATTCCTTGGGCAGGCGCGTCCAGGTACGATCGCTGACGGCCATCATGTGGCCCGTGAACGTCATGATGGGGCCACAGATCTTGTTGCCCACTTCATACAGCTTCAACGAGGCCAGGTTGCCCACGTCGGCGTTGGCATAGTCCACCACGCCGCGTTGCAGGCCTTCGTACATTTCGGTCGTCGACAGGGTCACCGGCACGCCGCCGGCCGCGGAGACGATCTTGGGAATGTCTGCGCCGAACGCACGCACTTTCTTGCCGTTGATGCCAGCCAGCGTATCGCAGCCTGCCTGGTTGCCCAGGAAGTAGTACGAACCCAGCGGTTGCTGGAACAAGAAGCGGATACCCATCTTCTTCATTTCGGCGTCAAAGCTGGGGAACTCTTTGCGCAGCGTTTGCAGCGTTTCGATGGCCTGTTTGGGGCTCTCGAAGACGAAGGGCAGTTGCGAGGCCTTCCACAGCGGCAGGCGGTCCGGATAGTAGCCGGCGGGCGCCGTTGCGAAGTCCACCGCGCCACGGCCAGCCAGAGCCAAGATTTCGCTCACGTTGCCCAAGCCGCCAGCGTAGGTCGCGTTGATCTTGACCTTGCCGTTGGTGCGTTGTTCGACGTTCTTAGCGAACTGGTTTTCGACCTCGAGGAACGGGCCGTCAGGCAGATAGTGCGCCCAGCGCAGGTTGTACTCCGCCTGTGCCATGGACAAAGCGGGAAGCAGCGCGAACGCGGTCGCGGCCAAAAAGCGCTTCATGGAAACTCCTTTAGTGCTTGAGGGAAAAAAGGTTGTGGGTAAACAGAGTGTCGTTCGGGCCAGCCGGTCGCGCATTCATCTGCCTTAACCCTGGTTCACTGACCACCAGTCTGACGTGTGACCATCCTGATATTTTGGTCTCGGTCGTGCCAGGATTAAAAAGAGAATACGCATATATCGTATACGATAAAAAGCCTGTCGTCGCTGGGCGTAGTTGCTTCTAAAGCTGCAAAGTAGCGCCAAATATCCCCTTATTTCATGCCTTTATTGAAATTCAGGGGGGAATAGCCTCGTGTTGCTTTGCTTTTTTGGCGCGCGAATTATCGCCGATAATCCTATACGAAAACAAACTTTTTTACATTGGAACGGTAGGGCGGCCCCGCCGCACAAGCCTGGTGCAGATCGCACTTTGTCGGCGTGCGGTTTTGGCTCAACTTGGGGCGGAGATGCCTTATTGTGGTGCGCGAGAGCGCGCCATCACCCATTTGCTCAGCTAGCTACTTTTCACCCGATGGCGCCGCCCGACATATAAAATCAGCGCGAACGTTCATCGGTCTGCGCTCATCCTTCGTCGGCCGGACGCACCCTTGGGACTCGCAGTTGCCATGTTTGATTTTCAGCCGGTTCGCGCGCGCAATCAGGGACCTACGCTGGTCGATCAGGTGGTGGACGCGTATGCCGCCGCGATCCAGAACCGCCGGTTGCGCCCCGGCATGGCAGTGCCTTCGGTACGTGAGTTCGCACGCAAGTACGGCGTCAGCACATTTACCGTCGCTAGCGCCTATGGTCGCCTGGTCAATCAGGGCTGGTTAACGGCGCGACCCGGCGCCGGATACCGCGTCGCGCCACAGGGGGATGCGCATGCGCCGAGCGAGCCTGCTCCCTGGGTGCCGCCGCGGTTGAATGCGAGCTGGCTGTTATCGGACATCTTTGCCGATCACTCCATCGCCATTAAGTCGGGTGGCGGCTGGTTGCCGGGTGAATGGTTAAACGAGGAAGGCCTGCATCAGGCGCTACGGCACTTGGGGCGCGTGCCCGCGTTGCGCATCGCGGGTTACGGGCATCCCTATGGTTATGCCCCCTTGCGCGACACCGTCGCGTCCGGGCTCGGCGCGCATGGCCTGGATGTAACGCTCGACCAGGTGGTGTTGACGCAAGGGGTGACCCATGGTTTGGACTTGGTCATACGTACTTTGCTGCGGCCGGGCGATACCGTGCTGGTCGAACATCCTTGTTATGCCAACCTGCTGCCCATGTTGCGGCTAGCTGGGGTTCGGATGGTCAGCGTACCTCGCACGGCAGACGGTCTGGATTGTGAGGCGCTGGCCCAAGCCGCGCAGACTCATCGTCCGCGCGCGTTATTCGTCAACACCGTGCTGCAAAATCCCTCTGGCGCCGTTATGAGCATGTCGAATGCCTTTCGCGTGCTTCAGCTCGCCGAGCAACAAGAGTTCTGGGTGATCGAGGACGATATATCACGTGAACTCGTGACCACCTCCGCGCCGATGCTCGCCGCGCTCGATGGAGCACGGCGTGTAGTGTATCTGGGCGGGTTCTCGAAAGTGATCAGCCCTTCGGTGCGCGTGGGTTATATCGCCGCGCATCGCGATCTGGTGCGCGACATCGCTCGCACCAAAATGGCGGTCGGCTTGACCTCGCCCGAAATCATGGAGCGTGTGGTGCATCAGGTCATCCGCGAGGGACGCTATCGCGCGCATATCGCGCGCACACGCGAGCGGCTGGCGCAGGCACACGCGGTGGTGGCGCAGCACATGGATGCACTGGGATTGACACTGTGGGCGCGCCCGCATGCGGGCTTATTTTTGTGGGCGCGGTTGCCAGACTCTTGGGCGTGCAGCGCCAATACGTTGGCCGAGGCCGCGCTCAAAGACGGCATCTGGCTCGCGCCGGGATCGTATTTCGATCCCGACGAGGCCGACATTCCGTGGATGCGGTTCAACGTCGCCTATTCACAAGCGCCCCAACTGTGGCGCTTTCTTGAGCAGGTGCGGCAAATGAAATCAGCCTAGCGTGCCGCCTGATCGCCTCAGTCGCGCCGCTCGTACACCACGAATTCGTAGTGGTAGCCGTTCTCTTCCGGCTGTGGCTCGCGCGAGGTTTCACGCCAATGCGCGGCGGCCAGTCCCGGGAAAAAGGCATCGCCTTCCACATGCGCACGCACTTCGGTGGCGATGACGCGTTGCGCGAGCGGGATGGCTTGCTCATAGATCTGCGCGCCGCCGATCACATACGCATGCGGCACGTTCCCACAGGCATCGATTGCCGCCTGCAAGGTCGTGGCCACCACGGCGCCCGGCGCCTCGTAATCCGCATTGCGAGTCACCACCACATTCGTGCGGCCCGGCAGCGGGCGTCCGAGCGATTCCCAGGTCTTGCGTCCCATGATGATGGGGCTGCCCAGCGTGGTGCGCTTGAAATGCGCGAGGTCGCCCGGCAGCTTCCAGGGCAACGCATTGTCGCGTCCAATGACGCGATTATCCGAATACGCGACAACAAGGGTCAGGGTAGGCGGCATAGGTTCGGCCTCGATGAAGTCAGCGTCGCAGTCGTTATACGGCCATGGGCGCGGTCAATGGCGGGTGATGCCTGTAGCCTTCCAACGCAAAATCACCCGGCTCCACGCGCTCGAGCCAATCGGGTTCGTACTGACCCGTGACGGCATAGTCCGGGATGCGGTCCGACAGCACCAGGCGCGGCGATTCATACGGCTCGCGCTTGAGCTGTTCGCGCAGCATGGGCATATGATTCTCGTAAATATGCGCGTCGCCAATGAAATACGAGAACCAGCGCGGGCGATACCCCGTCAACCGGCCCACCAGATGCAGCAGCGCCGCGCCCTCGGTCAAATTGAACGGCGTGCCCAGCCCGACATCGTTGGACCGTATATATAGACACAGTGATATCTCGCGCGTGCTGGCGTTAGGCAGGAACTGATAGAGCAGGTGGCAAGGCGGCAGCGCCATTTCCTCGATCTGTGCCCAGTTCCAGCCATGAAAGAGAATGCGTCGGTCCTGCGGGTTGGTATGTATCGTGTCCAGGCACTGACGCAGTTGGTCCACCGCTTTGTACAGCAACACATGCGGCACGCCGGCTTCGTCTACCTCGGATACTTGGCGGTAGCCCCGACCCAACGCATCTTCGATCTGCGTGCTCTGCGTCCGAGGCAGCAGCTTGTACGCCGGCCAGCGTCGCCATTGAACGCCATAGACCGGCCCCAGATCGTCCGGGCCCTCGCGGTACGGGTTGGCGAGCCAGTTTGCGTTCTCGTTCGCATTCTGGTCCCAAACCTTGCAACCCAGCGCGCGAAACTCCGCTGCGCTGCGCGCCCCGCGTAGGAAACCGACCAGCTCGCCAATTGCCGATTTAAAAGCCAGCTTCTTGGTGGTGACCGCAGGGAAACCCTGTTGCAGGTCGAACCGCAACGCCGCGCCGGGCAGGGACAAGGTCCGGATGCCCGTGCGGTTTTCCTGCCACGCACCGTGATCCAGGATGGATTGAATTAGCGAAAGGTACTGTTTCATAGCAAAGCCAGGCGCCCACGAAGCAAGCGTGGTCCCGCAGCCGTCAGGCCGCGGGCGTTTCGTCGGTGTCGACCACTTCTACCGAGAACGTGAGTTCAGCGGTTTTTTCCAGGATGGCCGACGCGGAGCAGTATTTCTCATGGGACAGTTGTACCGCGCGTTCCACGGCAGCGCGGGGCAATTTCTTACCAGTCACTGTGAACGCAAAATGAATGCGGGTAAACACTTTAGGGTCCGTTTCTGCCCGCTCCGCGGCCAGTTTGACCGAGCAGCCCGTCACGGCGTGACGTCCGCGCTTCAAGATCAGGACCACATCGTAGGCCGTGCAGCCGCCGGTGCCGGCCAGCAGCATTTCCATGGGGCGCGGGGCGAGATTATGCCCGCCACCTTCAACCGCGCCGTCCATGGCGGCGACATGGCCGCTGCCGGTCTGCGCGACGAACAGCATGCCGTCCGGGCCACCCCAGTTGATGGTGCATTCCATGAAAAATCCCTCGTTCGTAAGTCGCGAAGAAAACCTCGATGATAACCCGGGGTCAGCCGTCCAGGACGCAGGGTCGGGAGCGGTACATGCTAAAGCAGCGTTATAGAACGAGGAAGGCCGACACTAGCCAATTTCCCTACAATTAGGGGGAACCCTAGATTACAGATGCAGATGCTCAGGAGTCTCAATATGCCAGATGTCACCATGAATTCCGTTGCTGTCCCGTTTGCACGCCGGCGCGGTCCACTCGACGGTTTGATTGGTGAAGTCGACCGTGCCCTGCGCGTGCTCGCGGGTGCCGCGACCGCCTCGCGCGCCTATCCGGCACAAGCGGCAGAGCCCCAACCGCCCTTGACCGAGCAGGAAAAGCGGCATTCCGCCGGGCTGATGCGAGTGAATCACGTGGGTGAAGTCTGCGCACAGGCGCTGTATCGTGGGCAGGCCACCGCCTGCCGCGATGCGTCGGCGCGCCGTTTGCTGGAACAGGCCGCGGCCGAAGAGGTGGATCATTTGGTGTGGTGCGCCCAGCGCCTCGAAGAGCTCGGTAGCCGCCCGAGTTTGCTGAACCCGCTTTGGTATGCCGGTTCATTCACGTTAGGGGCTTTGGCCAGCGTGGCCGGCGTGCCGCGCAATCTGGGCTTTATGGCCGAGACGGAGCGTCAGGTCGAGGAACATTTAGACGGTCACCTGCGCACCTTGCCGCCCAGCGATCTTCGTTCCCGAGAGATAGTCGACAAGATGAAAGAAGACGAGGCCCAGCACCGGCATAACGCCGAAGAGGCGGGCGGCGTGCCATTGCCAGCACCCGTGCGCGGTGTGATGCGGCTGATGTCGCGCGTGATGACGACGACCGCCTACCGGATTTAAGTTGGATGTTCGGATCGCGGTAATTGTGCAATGCACAATTACCGCGATTGGCAGGGGTCATAGAGAGTCGCCGAGTGAGTCTAAGCGCTTGAAAAATTTAGGGTAAGCCCGCAAGGGTTTACCCTTTCCGGAAACGCCCTGATGCACGTAGATGCTTGTTGTCAGCGCAGTCGGGGACCGCATTGCGGCGTAATCACAACAAAAATCGCGGCCCCAAAAAATTTCCAAAAAACATCTTGCGTCGCACAAAACGATCGGCTAATATTCGTACATGGATGTTGATAACGCAGCGGCGCGGTGAAAACCCCGAAGCGTAGCGGCAAGACCCTCAGAGTTGCCCCAACATGCCACGGTTGTCTCCTCCACCCTCCTCCTTTGGTGGATTTAGCCCGAGATCTTACGATCTCGGGCTTTTTTTTTCGTTATGCGCTCGCTCGCCTGGTGTTGTAAGCAGTGCCCCCCCCCTCACTGCCGTTCTCTGCACTCACCGAAATCGCCCTGCCTCATCACCCCTTCCTGCATCTCCAGGATCAAGACGATTGTGGCCGCAAAGCCACGCCCGGGTAAAAAGGCGCGCGCCCTGGGCGTGACATGGGGGCTGGGCGTATCGGAGGGAGGCAATAGGATTACAATTCCCTCACGCTGCGGGTGGCCCTGCAGAGTACGCTTCAATTGTTACATCCTGAGGGGACACCTTTCACTTGTTCATGCCCCTCATATACGGGTGTTACACGCGGTGTCGATAATGTCGTGCTCCTTACCTCCACCTGCTAAGGTATTGTTGTGACTTGGTTATATATCTGTGTGGTGGCGTTCATGGTCGGGGGCCTAATCGTCGCCTCCGAGCGCTGGCATGGCGCGTTTACCGGTGACAGCGACCTAAATAAGCCTCAGGCCTCGCATTCGCGTGCCACGCCTCGCGTGGGTGGACTTGCGGTACTCGCTGGTTCCTTGGCGGGGCTGCTCGTGCTCGGGCCGAGCAACATGACGCTGACTTGGCTATGGCCTGCGCTGTTTGTCGCGGCCTTGCCCGTGTTCGTCGCGGGGCTGCTCGAAGACATTACCAAGGACATTGGCGCCAGTAAGCGCCTGCTTGCCGCTTTTTTATCCGCCGCGATTGCGTGGTGGTTGCTGGGCGGCGTCAGCCGTGTCGGCATGGCTCCTGTGGATTGGGTGCTGTCGTTCTGGCCGGTATCGCTGCTTTTCACCATGTTCGCGGTGGGGGGCTGTACGCACGCGCTCAACATCGTGGACGGGATGAACGGCTTAGCCGGGATGGTCGCAACCTTGATGTCGGTCTCGATTGCCCTGGTGGCGCTGCAAGTGGGCGATATGCCGATCTTTATGATCGCTGCGGCCCTGGCATCCGCCACGCTGGGCTTTCTGGTGTGGAATTTTCCGTTCGGCCGCGTGTTCCTGGGCGACGGGGGTGCGTATTTTCTGGGTTTCATGCTCGCGGAACTGGCCGTCTTGCTGGTTGTGCGTAATCCTTCCGTATCGCCGTTCTATGCGCTGGCGGTACTGTTTTATCCGGTTTTCGAAACGGGGTTTTCAATCTGGCGCAGGCGCTTCAAACGCGGAGTGCCGGTGGATCAGCCGGATGCGTTGCACTTGCATCAGTTGGTCTTTCGCCGCCTGGTGCGGGTGACGTTCAGCCGTGATCGTCGCCATGCCGTGCCGGCTCTGTGCAACGCCCTGGCGTCCCCCTATATGTGGGTGCTGGCCCTGATCGGGCTGGTGCCGGCCACGATATGGTGGGATAACGCCTGGATACTCTGCCTGAGCCTGGTGGTGTTCGCAGCGGTTTATATCTGGCTGTACGTCCGGCTCGTGTCCTGGCGTCGCCCGTCCTGGCTATTGCTGCCAAGGGCGCACTGAGCAGGCCACTGCCTCGCCGTTGTTACAATTCCCGTTCCTATTTGCAATGCCGCGATCGTAAAGCGGCAAAGGGAGAGCGATCTTGCGTATCGATGAAGTGAAACTTGCCGTGGTGGGCCTTGGTTATGTCGGGCTGCCCCTGGCCGTGGAGTTCGGCAAAAAGCGTCCGGTGATCGGGTTCGACATCAATGTCAAACGCATCCAGGCGCTGCAGGCCGGCCACGATCACACGCTGGAGGTCGAAGACGACGAGCTCGCGCAAGCCAAGAATCTGACCTATACGTCCGATCGTGCCGAATTGGGCAAAGCCAACGTGTTCATCGTGACGGTGCCCACGCCGATCGACCAATATAAGAATCCGGATCTGACGCCGCTCATCAAGGCGAGCGAGACCATCGGTTCAGTGCTCAAGCGCGGCGATATCGTGATCTACGAATCGACCGTGTATCCGGGCGCGACCGAAGAAGACTGCGTGCCCGTGCTCGAACGTGTGTCGGGTCTGAAGTTCAACGAAGATTTCTACGCCGGCTATAGCCCCGAGCGCATCAACCCGGGCGACAAGGCTCACCGCGTCAACACCATCAAGAAAGTGACCTCCGGCTCAACGCCGGAAGTCGCCGATCTGGTCGATGCACTCTACAACGAGATCATCACTGCCGGCACGCACAAAGCATCCAGCATCCGCGTGGCCGAGGCCGCCAAGGTCATCGAGAACACCCAACGCGACGTCAACATCGCGCTGATCAACGAGCTGGCCCTGATCTTTAACAAGATGGGCATCGACACCGAGGCTGTGTTGGAAGCGGCCGGTACGAAGTGGAACTTCCTGCCGTTCCGCCCGGGTCTGGTGGGCGGCCACTGCATAGGCGTGGACCCGTACTATCTGACGCATAAGGCGCAGTCGATTGGCTATCACCCCGAGATCATCCTGGCGGGTCGCCGCCTGAATGACTCCATGGGCGGCTATGTGGTGTCGCAGTTGGTCAAGTGCATGACCAAGCAGCGCATCCATGTGCAGGGCGCGCGCGTGCTGGTGATGGGCCTGACGTTCAAGGAAAACTGCCCCGACCTGCGCAATACGCGCGTGGTGGACATCGTGCACGAGTTGGGCGAGTACAACGTCGATGTGGACGTGTATGACCCGTGGGTCGATCCGCAGGAAGCCGTGCACGAGTATGGCATCGAGCCCATCGCCAAGCCCGAAGCCGGCAAGTACGACGCCATTATCCTGGCCGTCTCGCATGAGCAGTTCGTGAAAATGGGTGCCGCCGCGATTCGCGAATTCGGCAAGCCGAAGCATGTCTTGTATGACTTGAAGTACGTGCTCAAGCCCAGCGAATCCGACCTGCGTCTGTAAGGAGGTATGAATGTCTAATCGCTACGAGAGCATCCAGCGCGAACTGCAAGCGTCGCCTGCCAAATGGCTGGTGACCGGCTGCGCCGGATTCATCGGCTCTAACCTGCTGGAGACGCTGCTCAAGCTGAATCAGACCGTGGTCGGTCTGGATAATTTCGCGACGGGTTATCAGCGCAACCTCGATGAGGTACGCGATTCCGTGAGCGCCGAACAGTGGGCGCGCTTTACGTTTATCGAAGGCGATATTCGCGAATTGGCGGATTGCCAGCGCGCGGTGGAGGGCGTCGATTATGTGTTGCATCAGGCCGCGCTAGGTTCCGTGCCGCGCTCGCTGGTCGATCCGATCACGACGAATGCGGTGAACATCAGCGGTTTTCTGAACATGCTGGTCGCCGCGCGCGATGCCAAGGTCAAGAACTTTGTGTACGCCGCATCGAGCTCGACCTATGGCGATCATCCGGCGCTGCCCAAGCTGGAAGAAAACATCGGCAATCCCTTGTCGCCCTACGCGGTGACCAAGTACGTCAACGAGCTGTACGCCAATGTGTTCGCGCGTTCGTATGGGTTCCGCAGCGTGGGTCTGCGTTATTTCAACGTGTTCGGCAAGCGCCAGGATCCGGATGGCGCTTACGCCGCCGTGATTCCGAAATGGACGGCGGCCATGATCCTCAACGAGGACGTCAGGGTCAACGGCGATGGCGAGACGAGCCGTGATTTCTGCTTTGTCGATAACGCCGTGCAAGCCAATCTGTTGGCGGCGGTAGCCAGTGACGAGGCGCGCGATCAGGTCTATAACGTCGCCTTCGGCGGTCGTACCACGCTGAATCAGCTGTTCGACTATCTGGCGAAGACCTTGGGCCAGCAGGGCGTGCGGTATGAAAAGAAACCCGTGTATGGGGATTTCCGTCCCGGCGATGTGCGGCATTCGCAAGCCAATATTGGCAAGGCGGAAAAGCTATTGGGTTACTCCCCGGCCTACGACATCCTGCGTGGGCTGGAGGTCGCCATGCCCTGGTATGTCAAATTCCTGCGCTGATCGATTTTTATCTTGAAAGCGCTCATTCGCAGAGTCAATGCGATCCATCCTGATCACCAGCGCATTTTCAAGGCGGCGTTTCGGGTAGCGATCTTTTTGATCCTGGGTAAGGCCGCCGGCGCGGTCAAGGAAATGGCCGTCGCCTACCGCTACGGCGTGAGCGACGCCGTGGATGCCTACCAGTTCACGATGACACTGGCGAGCTGGTTGCCATCGACCATCGTGGGCGTATTGGGCGTGGTGCTCATCCCAGTCCTGGTGCGCCTCAAGCGCACTGGGGGCGCTGAACGCAATCAGTTCGTGCGCGAATTGCAGGGTTGGGTGCTGTTGGTCGGCGTTGTGCTAGCCGGGCTGACGGTCGCTGCCTGGCCGTGGGTGTTGCGCTGGGGCGGCAGCGGGCTGTCGGCCCAGGTGTCGAGCATGAGCACCGAACTGCTGCTGGCGTTCGCGCCGGTGGCGGCGCTGTTATTGGTGGCGGGCATCAGTGGGGCGCGTCTGCGGTCCCACGAACGGCACGTCAATACGCTGCTCGATAGTTTGCCCGCCATTGCTACGCTGGCTTGGGTGATGCTTGCCGCGCAGTCCGTCAATGATGTCGGTCCATTGTTGTGGGGTACCTTGGTCGGTTATGCCATTCAGACTGCGTGGCTGGCGTGGCTGGCCGCGCGTGCGGATGGTGGGTTCTGGGGCTCGCCCAGGTTGAGTCTGCAATCGCCGCATTGGCCCGAACTCGTTAGCGCCGCAGGCATCATGCTGGTGGGGCAAGTGGCGATGAGCTTCGTCGGGCCCTTGGATCAATATACGGCGGCGCAGTTAGGCGATAACGCCAACGCGACGTTGGGGTATGCAGCCCGGCTGCTGTCGCTGTTGATCGGCATTGGCGCGGTGTCGGTGGGTCGTGCCGCGTTGCCCGTGCTGGCCGATGTGCAAAGCCGTGGCGATGCGGCGCGCGCGCGGACTATGGCGTTGAAGTGGTCGGCCCTGATGCTGGGAGCGGGGGCCGTCGCGGTGGCGATCGCCTGGGCATTGGCGCCGTGGGGCGTTGCGGTGTTGTTTCAGCGTGGTGAGTTCACCGCTCAGGATACGCAGATGGTGGCCGAGGTGTTCCGCTGGGGCCTGCTGCAATTGCCGTTTTACTTCGGTGTTTTGATCCTGGTGCAGCTTCTAGCGAGTCAGAATCGCTACCGTGTCATGGCTTTTATCGCCGTGGCGAACTTTTTGCTCAAGGCGGCGTTGAATGGTGTGCTGGCCGACCATATGGGCACCGCGGGAATCATGTTGGCCACGGCATTGATGTATGCCTTGTCCTTTGCCTGTTATCTCGTGGTGGCGCTAAAACGCCCTGATCCGCCTGTTGCCAAGGAGGCGGTGTGAACGATACGACGATGCCTGTGCCGCGTGTCCTGATCTTTATTCACTCGCTGCATGGCGGCGGCGCTGAGCGCGTCGCCGCGGATCTGAGCGCGCACTGGGCCGAGTCGGGCTGGCCGGTGATGGTGGTCACGCAGGCCGACGATCGCGATGACGCCTATACGCTGCACCCGAACGTGCAGCGGCGGATCCTCTACACCGCCGGCGAGGGCGGCGGACTGCGCGGCATCGTCGCGAATGTGCGCCGCGTGCGCGCATTGCGCGAGGTGTTGCGCGAGTTTCAGCCAGACATCGTGCTGGGCATGATGACCACCGCCTCGGTGCTGGCGGTGTTGGCCGCTCGCGGTCTGCCCTGCCAGGTGATTGCCACCGAACATACCCATCCGCCGTCGCAGATGCTGTCTGGATTGTGGCAGCGTTTGCGCCGTCTGACTTATCCGCGCGCCGCGCGCGTGGTGGCGTTGACGCGCGGTACGGCGGATTGGCTGGATCAGCACGTGCCAGGTTCGCGCCTGGCGGTGATTCCGAATCCCGTGCATTGGCCGTTGACGCGAGGCGAGCCGGTTGTGATGCCGCCTGCCGCGAACGGGCGTCGCCGGCTGCTGGCGGTCGGACGACTGCATACTGATAAAGGATTCGATCTGCTGCTGCAGGCCTACGCGCGTGTCGCGCAAGCGCATGCCGACTGGGATTTGATCATCCTGGGCGAGGGCAGCGAGCGACAGGCCTTGCAGGCGCAGATCGACGCGCTGGGCCTTTCGGCGCGGGTATCGATGCCCGGCCGCGTCGGCAATGTCGGAGACTGGTACGCGCAATCCGATCTTTATGTGCTGAGCTCCCGATTCGAGGGCTTGTCCAATACGCTGCTGGAATCGCTGGCCAGCGGTTTGACCGCGGTATGCTTTGATTGCGACACGGGACCGCGCGAAGTCGTGCGCGATGGCATAGACGGAGTGCTGGTGCGACCCAACGGCGATGTGGCCGCTATGGCGGCGGCGCTATCGACGCTGATGCGTGACAGCGCGGCCCGCGAGGCCATGGCGGCGCGTGCCATCGACGCACGCGAACGATTTTCCGCCCAGCGGGTGCTGGGTATGTGGCAACAACTTTTTGACGATGTGCGGCGCGCGGGCTAACTAGTTTGGCGCGGCATCGTCCGGACGCACGCAAAAGAGACCATCATGTGTGGAATAGTCGGAATCTGGGGAGCTTTACCCGATAAGGCGCAAGTGCTGGCCGACAGCTGCCGGCGCATACAGCATCGTGGCCCGGATAGTCATGGTCTCTGGGAGGACCTGAACGCTGGCATCACGCTGGCGCATGTCCGTCTGGCGATTCTGGATCTGTCTGAAGCGGGTCATCAGCCGATGGTGTCGGCGTGTGGCCGGTACGTGCTGGTGCTCAATGGCGAGGTGTACAACCATCTCGAAATGCGCGCGCAGTTGGAACAGGCAGGCCATGCCCCGCAGTGGCGCGGGCATTCCGACACGGAGACCGTGCTGGCGGGATTCAGTGCCTGGGGCGTGGAGAAAACGCTCCAAGAGACGGTGGGTATGTTTGCTATCGCGCTATGGGATCGTGAACGGCGCAGCTTGACGCTTGCGCGAGACCGCATGGGCGAAAAGCCGCTCTACTATGGGTTTACGGGGGGCAACTTCGTATTTGCTTCGGAGCTGAAGGCGCTGATGCCCATCCCAGGTTTTGGCCGTGAGCTGAATCGCGGCGCGATCGCGTCGCTCATGCGGCACAACTATATTCCGTCGCCGCAATCGATCTACGAAGGCATCTACAAGCTGACTCCTGGCAGTTGGCTGGAGGTCAGCGAGGCTGATGTGCAAGGCGCTCGTGTCCCTCAACATGTCGCCTACTGGTCCGCGATGCAGATGGCCGATGCCGGCTTGCAGACGCGCAGTCATTTCGCCTCCGATGCGCACGCGGCCGATGAGTTAGAGGCCGTGTTGTCCAGGGCAGTGGGTGGGCAGATGCTGTCGGACGTCAGCCTGGGCGCGTTTCTTTCGGGTGGGATCGATTCGTCCACCATCGTGGCGTTGATGCAGGCGCAGAGCTCGCAACCGGTGCGCACCTTTGCCATCGGTTTTCACGAGAAAAAGTACAACGAGGCCGAGCACGCGAAAGCGGTGGCCAAGCATTTGGGCACGGATCATACCGAGCTTTATGTGACGGCTGACGACGCGCTGGCCGTGGTGCCCACGCTGGCCGATATGTATGACGAGCCGTTCGCGGATTCATCGCAGATCCCCACGTCGCTGGTCACGCGCATGGCGCGTCAGCATGTGACGGTGGCATTGTCCGGCGATGGTGGCGACGAGCTGTTTGGCGGCTACTCGCGGTATTTCCGGGTGCGTGACTGGTGGGCGAAATGCGAACGATATCCGCGTCCCGTACGTCACCTGATGGGGGCGATGCTCAGTGCTTCGACGTCTCTGCCTGGGCGTGGCGCGTGGCGCGGCAAGGTCGGCAAACTCGGTGAATTGCTGCGCACGGACCGTCATGGCGATTTCTATCGTCAGTTCGTGTCTTACTGGGCCGATCCCGCCCGTGTCGTCAAAGGGGGCGTCGAGCCGCCCTCGTTGTTCGAGCAACGATTGGAGGGCTCGGTCTTCGATGCCATGATGAAGCTCGATACGGTGACGTATTTGCCCGACGACATCCTGGTGAAAGTGGATCGCGCCGCCATGGCCGTGAGCCTGGAGACGCGTGTGCCCATCTTGGATCACCGTGTCTATGAGTTCGCCTGGCGCTTGCCTTTCGAGTACAAGGTCCGGGGCAACACTGGCAAATGGCTGCTGCGTCAGGTGCTTTACCGCCATGTGCCTCAAGCCCTGGTAGATCGTCCCAAGCGCGGATTCGCGGTGCCCTTGGCCGCGTGGTTGCGTGGACCGTTACGCGACTGGGCAGAGTCCTTGCTACAACCGGAGCGGCTGCGTCAGGAGGGCTGGTTCGAGCCCGAGCCGATTTTGCAGAAGTGGCGTGAGCACGTTTCCGGGCATCGCGACTGGAGCAGCCGTCTGTGGGGCGTGCTGATGATGCAGGCCTGGTTGGATCGCTATCACGCCGGTATGGTTGGACAAAAGGATACACGACGATGAAGATATTGCTGCTGGTCAGTTCCATGCACGCGGGCGGCGCCGAACGGGTGGCCGCCACATTGGTGAACGCCTGGACTGAGCGCGGCGATACCGTGACATTGGTGCCCACGTATTCTTCCAAGGGCACGTGTTTTTATCCCGTTTCAGATGCGGTGAACCTCATTTGGCTGGCCGATCGCGCGGGCACGCGTCATGGCGGGCCGCTGGCGGCGTGGACGCGACTGCGCGCGTTGCGCCAACTCATCATCGAGCAAAAACCCGATGTGGTGGTGTCGTTTCTGACCAATGTGAACGTCGCGGCCATTCTGGCCACCAAGGTCCTGGGCAAGCTGGACGTGCCACTGATTGTCTGCGAGCGCACGAATCCGGTCGCGGAAACGACGACGGGCCGTGTCTGGTCTCAGGCGCGGCGCTTTTTGTATCCGAAGGCCGACATGGTCACGGTACAGGCCGATGACACCGTGGGGCCATTCTCCCGGCAGGTGCCCGGCATGCGCCGCCTGGAAGTGATTCCCAATCCCTTGCCACCCGCATTATTGGATGCCCCGCTAGTCGATGCGCAGGCAGAGACGCCGCGCAAGCGGCTCTTGGCGATGGGACGGCTCGTGCCCGCTAAACAGTTTGATCTGTTGATCGATGTCTTCGCTCAGTTGGCGACCGCATATCCGGATTGGGACTTGTGGATCTGGGGCGAGGGGCCCGATCGGGACAGCCTGCGGGGGCGCGTCGAGTCCGCGGGGTTAGTGGATCGCATTCAGCTGCCCGGACGCACCGATGCGCCCTGGGAAGCGTTATCCGAAGGTCATGCCTTTGTGTTGAGCTCCGCGGTTGAGGGGTTTCCTAACGTGTTGTTGGAGTCGATGGCGCTGGGTCTGCCTTGCGTCGCATTCGACTGCCCTAGCGGCCCGCGTGAGATGACCCGTGATGGTCAGGACGCGATCCTGGTGCCCGCGGGTGATCGGGACAAACTGCGCGATGGCATGCGCCGCGTGATGGCCGACGCGACTCTGCGTCATAGCCTGGGCCTGCGCGCCGCGCAATCCGTGCGCGATCGTTATGCGCTGCCTGCGGTGCTGGCGCAATGGGATCGTTTGTTCGAGACGGTGCGAGGCAAGGCATGACCACGGGCGAGCCGTTGCGCGTTACCCATGTGATCACCGGCCTGGGGCAGGGCGGCGCAGAGGCCGTGTTGTTCCGGCTGGCCACTTTTGCCGGGCAGCCCGTTGAGCACACCGTCATTTCGCTGACCGATGACGGTGTGTACGGTGAACGTTTGCGGGCTGCCGGCGTCACCGTCCACACCTTGGGCATGGCGCGGGGGCGCGTTAGTCTCAGTGGGTTAGCCAGATTGCGTCGCCTGCTGATCGAGCAACGGCCGGATGCCGTGCAGACATGGATGTACCACGCCGATTTGATCGGCGGCATCGCGGCGCGATTGGCGGGTGTGCGTGCCATCGCCTGGGGCATACGCAACTCCGGTGCGCACTTGCAGCGCAGCAGCCGTTCCGCGCGACTGGTCTTGAAGCTATGCGCGATGCTCTCTGGTCGAATTCCTGCAGCGATCGTATGCGCAGCGCGCGATTCGGCGGTGCGTCACGAGCAATACGGCTATCGCGCGGATCGTTTAACCGTGATCGCCAATGGCTACGATCTGTCGCGTTATCAGCCCGATGCGCAAGCCCGTCAACGTATGCGCTTACAGTGGCAGGTGTCGGATACGACGTCGGTAATCGGATGTGTGGCGCGCTGGGACCCCCTGAAGGACCATGGCAACCTGCTCGGTGCAATGGCGTTGTTGGTGCAGCGATATCAGCCCGGCGCGGATGACGGCGTGGGCGGGGCTATCACGACGACTCGTGCCGATGCCCCTGGATACAGGGCTGCCGACATACGCTGCGCGTTAATCGGACGGGGTATGACCCTCGACAATGCCGCGCTGCGTGCGATGGTCGAGCGTTTGGGGTTGGGTGATCGGGTGCTATTGCTCGGCCCCAGCGATGACGTGCCGGCCGTCATGAATGCATTGGACATTCACGTCCTGTCGAGTTGCGCGGAAGGTTTTCCTAATGTGGTCGCGGAGGCCATGGCTTGTGGTACTCCTTGCGTCGTCACCGACGTGGGCGACGCCGCGCATATCGTCGGGCAGACTGCCCCGGTCGTTCCGCCGGAGAACGCGCAAGCCTTGGCTGACGGTATCGCCCGGGCGCTGCAGGACATCACGGTGCGCGGCCGCGATGCCGTGGGAGGCCCCGGACGTGCACGCGTGCTCGCCGAATTCGATCTGGCCCATATGGTCGCTCAGTACGAGTCAGTCTGGCGTCGCATCTCGCGCCGGGGTGCGAAGGAGTCATCATGAACCGACCGCGTCTGCTGTTTGTCGTCAACAATCCGGCGTTCTTTTTATCGCACCGGCTGCCGCTGGCCCTGGCCGCCCAGCGCGAGGGCTATGAGGTGCATGTGGCGACCATGGACGGCGACAGCGTGGCGCGTATTCAGTCGTATGGTATGACGCACCACGTCATCCCCATGACGCGTAGCGGCAAGAATCCGCTTAGCGAACTGAAGACGATGCTTGCGTTGTATCGCCTGTTCAGGCGGGTTCGGCCAGACATCGTGCACCTGGTGACCATTAAACCAGTGCTTTATGGTGGGGTTGCGGCAAGACTGGCCCGCGTACCGGGCATGGTCTCCGCGATATCGGGCTTAGGTTTCGTCTTCGTCTCGCGTGGGGCCAAGGCCGAACTCGTGCGCCGGGTGGTAACCGTGTTGTATCGCATCGCGCTTGGTCATCCGAATAGCCGCATCGTGTTTCAGAACGCCAGCGACCGTGATGTGCTGAGCAAGCTGGGGGCAGTGCGCGACGAGCAGGTGGTGATGATTCGAGGTTCCGGCGTGAACCTGTCGGAGTACGCCGCGGTTGCCGAGCCGCCCACGCCGGTCGTGGCCTTGATGGTCGCGCGTTTGCTGCGCGACAAGGGCGTGTTGGAGTATGTCGAAGCGGCTCGCATTCTGCGCCGGCAGAATGTGCATGTTCGGATGTTGTTAGCCGGGGGCATTGATCCGGGCAATCCGGCCTCGGTGACTGCGGAGGATGTGCGGGCGTGGCAGGACGAGGGCATCATCGAGCCCTTGGGTGAGCGCAGCGATATCGCCCGGTTGTATGCGGCGTCCCATATCGCCGTGCTACCTTCCTATCGCGAGGGGCTTCCCCGCTCGCTGATCGAAGCGGCGGCCTGTGGCCGCGCCGTAGTCACCACCGATGTGCCGGGGTGTCGTGATGCTATTGAGCCTGATGTGACGGGGTTGTTGGTGCCCTCGCACGATGCCAAGCCCCTGGCAGCCGCAATTGCGCGGCTGGCTCAGGACACGTTGCTACGGCAACGGATGGGCGCGGCGGGGCGTGCACTGGCCGAGCGCGAGTTCGATATCGAGGACGTGTGCACCAAGCACCTGGAGCTGTATCAAACGTTGCGGCAAGCGCGCTAAGAGCATTGCCGCGCCGTCAAGCATCTCTGTGATGCGTACACACACACGGCTTTGACAGCCCCGTCCTAAGCCCGCCGGGCGTAGCCAGCGAGCTTAGATCAGCCTCATATCAGAACGGCAGTTTGGCCTCGGGTGCCAGACGCAGCAGTTGTTGACGGAAATCTTCCTTGATGCGCGTCAAGGCTTCTTGCGTATCGGCCTCGAATCGCAAGACGACAACCGGCGTCGTGTTCGACGGACGGGCCAGACCGAATCCATCGGGATACTCGGCGCGTACGCCGTCGATGGTCACCACGCGCAGCGCGCCGTCGAACTTGCCTTCGGCTTGCAGGGCTTGGATCAACGCGAACGGTTGGCCTTCCTCCATCTCGATCTTGAGCTCGGGCGTGGATTCCGCCTGCGGCAGGCTTTCGAGGGGCTCGGAAGGATTGGCGTGGCGGGATACGATTTCCAGCAGGCGCGCACCGGTATAGAGGCCATCGTCAAAGCCATACCAACGCTCTTTGAAGAAGATATGGCCGCTCATCTCACCCGCCAACGGCGCGCCGGTTTCGGCGAGCTTGGCTTTGACCAGCGAATGGCCGGTCTGCCACATCAGCGGATTTCCGCCAGCGGCCTCGACGGCCAGACCCACATGGCGACTGCACTTGACGTCATAGATGATAGTTTCGCCCGGGCAGCGTTCCAGCACGTCGCGGGCAAACAGGATCAGCTGGCGATCGGGCCAGATGATCTGGCCGGACTTGGTCACTACACCCAGACGGTCACCGTCGCCGTCGAAGGCCAGGCCGATCTCGCAATCGGTGGTGGCCAGGCAGTGAATCAGGTCTTCGAGGTTGTGCGGGTCCGCGGGATCGGGGTGGTGGTTGGGGAAGCGGCCGTCGACTTCGCAGAACAGCTCGGTGACCTCGCAGCCCATCGCGCGGAACAAACGGGGCGCAACGGCGCCGGCCACGCCGTTGCCGCAATCGATGGCGATTTTCATGGGTCGCGCGAGTTTGACGTCGCCGACGATGCGCTGGATGTATTCCTCGATCAGGTCCAGCTCGCGACGCGTGCCCGGTTGCTCGGCCGCTGCGGGCGGGGTGACACGCGCGGCGTTCATCGCGTCGCGCAGGGCCAGGACATCGGGGCCATACAGGGCGCGCCCGCCCATCATCATCTTGAAACCGTTGTATTGCGGGGGGTTATGGCTGCCGGTGATAGCGATGCCAGAACCCGTTTTTTGCGTGTAGGCCGCGTAGTACACCAGGGGCGTGGGCACTTGGCCGATGTCCAGGGTGTCGATGCCGCCTTCCAGAATGCCGGCTTGCAGTGCCTCGGATAGCTCGGCGCTGCTCAGCCGTCCGTCCCGGCCCACGACCAGCGTGGAGACATTCTGGGCGCGCGCTTGCGCCGCGAGAGCGCGCCCGAGCGCGCGGGCAAAGTCCGGGTTCAGGGCGTCCGGTACGATGCCTCGAATGTCATAGGCCTTGAATACCGAATCGGGATAGCGTGCGACGTCGTTCAATTTGGCTCCTGGAGGTAGATAGCGAAAGCAGTACGCCTACCGTGACGGAACTGCTCGCACGGCGCGTGAATGGAGTGATTATCGTTGATTCCCGCCGCCTGCGGCGAGCCATGTGTGACGGGCAGCATCCCAGGTTACGGCGTCCTACAATAGCGGTTATCTTCCATGTCGCTGGGCGAGTGGCGCCGAGCGCTTTGACTGCGGTAATGTCTATGAGCTTATTGAACGCACTGGAATCGTTGCTGGGCCCGGAACATGTGCTGACCGGTGACGATGCCGAACCTTATCTGCACGACTGGCGCCGTCGTTATCGTGGTGCCGCGCTGGCGGTCATCCGGCCGGCTAGCGCCGAGCAGGTCGCGCAGGCCGTGCGGCTCTGCGCCGAGCACGGCGCGCCCGTGGTGCCTCAAGGCGGCAATACCGGTTTGTGCGGCGGCGCGACGCCGGACCAAAGCGGTCAGGCAGTACTGCTGTCCACGGCCCGATTGAATAAGATTCGTGCGATCGATACCGATAACGATACGATCACCGTCGAGGCGGGTTGCATTCTGCAAACGGTCCAGCAAGCCGCGGCCGATGCGGGTCGCCTGTTCCCCTTGAGCCTGGCGGCCGAGGGCAGCTGCACCATCGGCGGCAATCTGGCGACCAATGCAGGCGGCACCCAGGTGCTGCGTTATGGCAACGCTCGTGAGTTGGCGCTGGGGCTCGAAGTCGTGACCCCGCAGGGCGAGCTCTGGAACGGTCTGCGCGGTCTGCGCAAGGACAATACCGGCTACGATCTGCGCGACCTGTACATCGGTAGCGAAGGCACCCTGGGCATCATCACCGCGGCAACGCTCAAGCTCTATCCCAAGCCCGTGGCCTCGTGCACGGCGCTCTTGGCTTTGGATACCATCGATGCGGCGGTAGAGTTGCTGTCGCGTGCGCGTGCTGGGTTTGGCGCTTCGCTCACAGGCTTCGAGTTGATGGCGGGCGATTGTTTGCAAACCGTCGTGCAGCTCTTTCCCCAACAGCGCTTGCCGTTCGAAGGCGATTCCGCGGCGTCGCCGTGGTTCGCGTTGCTGGAGCTTTCCGATAGCGAAAGCGAGGCGCATGCGCGCGAACGTTTCGAGAGTGTGCTGGGCGAGGCGATCGAGGCAGGCATCGTCACCGATGCCGCCATCGCGGCCAATGTCGCGCAAAGCCGCGCCCTGTGGCATTTGCGTGAAAGCATTCCGCTTGCCGAGGCCGAGCAAGGCAAGGGCGTCAAACACGACGTATCCATTCCGATCTCGCGCATCGCGCATTTCGTGCGCACGACCAATGCGCTGCTGCAAGCGCGGTTCCCCAATGTGCGCAATGTTGTGTTCGGCCATCTGGGCGATGGGAATCTGCACTACAACGTGGCGCGCGCGCCCGGACAGACCGAAGCCGACTTGCTTGCGCTGCAGCAGGACATCTATGACATCGTCCATCGTAGCGTGATGGAGCACGATGGCTCGATCAGCGCCGAGCATGGTGTCGGTCAGCTCAAGCGCGACGAACTCCCGCACTACAAGAGTGCACTGGAGCTGGAGTTGATGAAACGCATCAAGCGCGCGCTCGACCCGGTCGGGTTGATGAACCCGGGCAAGGTCCTGCAGGCTTGATGGCGATAGGCCGGCGGCAGAAGCCGCCGGCCCGAAGGCCCCGCAGCGCTGCGGGGCCGGAAGCGGAACGGCGAATTAACGGGCGGGCAGCACCGTGCCGGACGACTCGCCGAAAGCGATGCGGGGATAGCCGGGCTTGTGGCATTGCGCGCGGATGATGATTTGATCGCCATCCTGCAAGAACGTGCGCTGTTCGCCCCATGGCAGGGTGATCGGCGATTTGCCGCCCTGAGTCAGTTCGAGTAGCGAGCCCAACTCGCCCGGATTCGCGCCCGACAGCGTGCCCGTACCGATCAAATCCCCTGGCTGCAGATTGCAGCCATTAACCGTGTGATGCGCGATCAACTGCGCCACATTCCAGTACGCATCGCGGAAGTTGCTGGTCGATAAATGCGCGGGCGCCTGCTGTGCGGCGCGCGAGGCTTCGGTAGTCATCAGCACTTCCATCTGTACGTCGTACGCGCCCTGGGCGCGATTGGCTTCGGACGACAGATAGGGCAGCGGCTGAGGCTCGCCTTCGCCACGGGTAAAGGGGATGCGGAACGGTTCCAGGGCCTCGAACGTCACTACCCACGGCGAGATCGTCGAGGCGAAATTCTTCGAGAGGAAGGGGCCCAGCGGCTGATACTCCCACGCTTGAATGTCGCGCGCGGACCAGTCATTCAGAATGCACATGCCAAACACATGTTCATCGGCCTGATCCAAAGTCACGCGGTCGCCTTGCGCGTTGCCCGTTCCCACAAAGATGCCCAGCTCCAGCTCATAATCCAGACGCTGGCACGGACCGAATTGCGGCACGCCGCCTTCGGCTGCGGGGCGCGTCTGGCCGACCGGGCGCGGGAACGCTTGATTGACGCCCACGCTGGAGGCGCGCCCGTGATAACCAATCGGCACCCATTTGTAGTTCGGCAGCAGGGGATTGTCCGGGCGGAACTGTTTACCCACGTTGGTTGCGTGATGCACCGAGATATAGAAATCGGTGTAGTCCCCGATGCGCGCCGGCGTGGTGAATTCGGCCTCGGCCTGCGCCACCAGCAGCGGCTCGATGGTCGCTTGCAGCGCCGAGCCCGTGCGTAACGCACGCGACAGCGCCAATCGCAGCGCGCTCCAATGCGAACGACCCAGCGCCATCAAGGCATTGAGGCTATCGCCCTGGCAGGCAGCGAGCGCTTGCGCGGCCTGTCCTTCGAACACGCCGGCTTTTGCCAACGCCGCCAGATCCACGATGCGGTCGCCGATCGCCACACCTGGACGAAAGGCCTCTTGAGAGCCGCGCCGGCGGAACACGGCATACGGCAGATTCTGCACCGGGAATCCCGTGGCGTCATTGTTGGCACTGGCGACCCAGCTGGTCAGGGTGGCGTCGTGAGTTTCGTTCAGAGTCGTCATGAGTTCGCGGTTCAGTTAGGCTTGGCCGGGTTGAAATGCTTTTGCAGCCCTTGCCAGCATTGGTAGTAGTCTTTCTGCAGTTGCTCGCTCGCCAGCGCTTGCGCGGTGGGGCGGATCACGCGGCGTGTCTCGAACATGAACGCCATCGTATCCCGGATGTAGTGCGCTTGCGAGGTGTCCGCGGCGCTTGCCTTGGCGAAAGTATCAGCGTCTGGGCCATGGCCGCTCATGCTGTTATGCAAGCTCGCGCCGCCAGGGGCAAAGCCCTCTGCCTTGGCGTCATACACGCCGTGAATGAGGCCCATGAACTCGCTGGCCACATTACGGTGATACCAGGGAGGTCGGAAGGTGTGTTCCATCGCCAGGATACGTGGCGGGAATATCGCGAAATCCATGTTGGCCGTGCCCGGGGTGTCGGAGGGTGCGGTCAGCACCGTGAAAATCGACGGGTCGGGATGGTCGAAGCTGATGGAACCGATCGTGTTGAAGCGGCGCAGGTCGTATTTATAAGGGGCATGCGTGCCATGCCAGGCGACGACGTCCAGCGGCGAGTGGTCGATCGACGCACGCCAGAAGCCACCCGTGAATTTGGCGATCAGTTCGAAGTCGCCTTCGACATCCTCGTACCAAGCTACAGGGGTTTGGAAATCCCGTGCATTGGCCAGACAGTTCGAGCCGATCGGTCCGAGCTCCGGCAGCCGTAGCGCGGCGCCGAAGTTTTCCAGCATATAGCCGCGCGCTTGCCCATCGGGAAGTTCGACGCGGAATCGCACGCCGCGCGGGATGACGGCGATTTCCTGCGGTTCGATTTCGATGATGCCGAGTTCGGTCGCCAGGCGCAGGCGCCCTTGCTGCGGCACGATCAACATTTCGCCATCGGCGTTATAGAAAAAACGGCCTTGCATGCTGCGGTTGGCCACATAGAGATGGATGCCGACACCGCTATGCTCGTCCGGTGCGCCGTTGCCGCCCCAGGTTTGCATCCCTTCGATGAAATCGGTGGGCGCTTCGGGAATGGGCAATGGGCTCCAGCGCAGCTGATTCGGGGTGACGGGGCCAGCGCCAAAATGACTGAGCCAACGCGCCGCGCCCTCGAACGGTTCGAACGGCAAGTGCTGCACGCCAGGACGGATGCGATAGAGCCATGAACGACGGTTCTCGGCCCGCGGCGCGGTGAAAGCCGTGCCCGACAATTGCTCCGCGTAAAGACCATAGGCGCACCGTTGCGGGGAATTCTGTCCGACGGGTAGCGCGCCGGGCAGCGCCTCGCTGGCCCAGTCGTTGCCAAAGCCGGTTTGATATTGCAAAGACATGAGGTCGTCTCCTGTCGCGCCGATAGTAGGCCGACGGCCCGTGCGCGCTGTACAGAAGCCATTTTCGACAAAAATCCACCCCTCGGCTATGGGAATAGGAAAATATCGACTATAAGTTTGGTGAATACCAGAACCGGATACAGGCCGACGCGTTATGGCGGAATTACGCAATATTGATTTGAATCTGCTTGTGGTCTTTCAGCATTTGCTGCAAGAGCGCAATATCTCTGCGGTCGCGAGACGTCTGAACCTGTCACAGCCCGCGGTGAGCAATGCGCTGCGGCGCTTGCGCAGCGCGCTGGGCGATGAACTCTTCGTGCGTACGGCGCAAGGCATGCAACCCACGCCGCATGCTGAACGTCTGGGTGGCCCGGTGGGTGAGGCCTTGGCGCTGTTGTCCCATACCCTGGACGCCACGCATGACTTTCGGCCAGAGGAGAGCCGCCGGCGATTTCGGATCGCTATGACTGACGTAGGGGAAATTCATTTCATGCCACGTCTGGTCAAGGCTTGCAGCCGGCAGGCGCCCGGGGTGCGCATTGATTCACTGCGGCTCACAGGCACCGATTTGCGGCGGGAGATGGACGCCGGGCACGTGGATCTGGCGATCGGCGCGTTCGACGACTTGGGCAGCGGGTTTATGCAACGCATGTTGTTTCGCCAGGGCTATGCCACGCTCTTTCGTCGCGGTCATCCGACGGCCCACGAGGGGATGAACGTCAAAGCCTTTCGCGCCGAGCGGCATCTCGTGGTGTCGCGCGCCGCGCCTCATGGGCAGGTAAATCAATCCCTGGAACGCGCAGGCGTGAAACTGGACGAGCATTTCAGCGTGCCGCATTTCTCGGCAGTGCCTTATATCGTCAGTACCACGGATCTGTTGGCGACGGTGCCGCGCAAATTGGCGGACACGGTGGCCGCGCAATTCCATTTAGGTCTGTTCGCGCCACCGATACGGATACCGGCCCTGCAGACGAATCTTTACTGGCATCGACGCTTCCATCGCGATAGCGGTAATCAGTGGCTGCGCGCGCTCATGGTCGATACGTTTGTCGAGGAGAACTGAAGCGGAATTTGTTTATCAGCTCTTCGGTTATTTCTACGGCAGGATCGCGCGCCTTGCGCGCGCTAGCGCGTCGTGAATGATCTCCATGTCGCCAATGTGATTCGCCAGTAGCAACACCAGCGCGGCATTCATCTCCGCGCTTTGTTCATCACTGAGGCCCTGATGCGTTTCTATCAGCGTCTGATAGAACGCATCCGGCGATGCAAGATTCGGCTCTATGTTCAATGGCATAGCGGTCCTCTTTAGGCTTGGCCGAGTGCGCGTCGCAGCGCGCGGACGATGCGCTGCGACTCCACTTCGCGTCCACGCGCGGCGATATGCTGATCCGGGCGTATCAGATACCAGGTGCCCGGGCGCGCGTCGTAGCGTTGCGCGAGACAGCCTTCATGATCATGCACCGAGGTAAAGTCTGTCGCCGAGGAAGCGGTGACCGTTGCCGTGGCAACGAGTACCAGTTGAAGCGGCATGGGACTGTTTTGCGCGATCTCCCGCAACGCGTCGAGTGTGGACACGGGTAGAGCCTCGTCATGAAACAGCGCCAGCACGAAGCGCCCATCCAGCATCGATAACCACCAGGCGTCGTGATGCCGCGCGTCACGCACCGGCGCATCCGACGCTGGCGCTCCCGGCACCATGCGTCCGGCATATGATTCGTGCTCGCTATCCGGCGTATTCAGTGGCGAATCCGCATACACGCTTGGCAGGGATAAGCGCCCGCTATTGACCAGGCCGCGCGCAAAGGGGTGCTCTCGCGCCAGGCGCAGCGTGGCATTGCGAAAATGCCGGCTCACCGCGCATTTAGGCGTAATAAAGTCGGTCGACCGCGTGGAGTTCAGCAGGTTCTCGTCGGCGGCGGCTTCGCGTTCCGAGGCATAGGTGTCCATGAGCGTATCGGGCGCAATGCCCTCGAGCACGGCGGCCAGCTTCCACGCCAGATTATCGGCATCTTGCACGCCGCTATTGGCGCCCCGCGCGCCGAACGGCGATACGCGATGCGCGGCATCCCCCGCGAACACCACGCGCTGATGCCGGAACGTGTCCATGCGTTCGCAGGCAAAGGTATAGACGCTTGCCCATTGCAACTCGAACGGGGTGTCCGCGCCTAGCAGTGCGCGAATACGCGGCAACACATTGGCGGGCTTTACCGCCTCGGCGGGATCCGCATTCCATCCCAGCTGAAAATCGATACGCCAAACGTTGTCCGGCTGTCGGTGCAACAACACCGATTGATTCGGATGAAACGGCGGATCAAACCAAAACCAGCGTTCAGATGGAAAGCTCGCCGTCATCTTGACGTCGGCAATCAGGAACCGGTCTTTGAACACCCGGCCATGGGCTTCCTGGCCCAGCATCTTGCGGATGGGCGAACGCGCGCCGTCGCAAGCGATCAGCCACTGCGCGCGCAGCGTATAGGGGCCATCCGGTGTGTCCACCCGCAGCGTCGCGCCATCTGGCTGCGTGCTCACATCTACGACCTTATTTTTCCAGCGCAGATCGATCAGCGGGTGTTGCGCCGCGGCCTCATACAGAAAGCCTTCGGCGTAATACTGCTGCAGATTCACAAAGGCTGGTCGGCGATGTCCTGGCTCGGGCAATAGATCGAATCGCCAGACTTCCTCATCGCGGAAAAAGATTTTGCCGACGTTCCACGATACCCCCTTGCTGGTCATGCGTTCGCCCAGGCCCAGGCGGTCCCAGATTTCCAGCGTGCGTTTGGCGAAACAGATCGCTCGCGACCCCGTGGATAGCTTGTGATCGTCGTCGAGCAACACGACGCGCACGCCGCGTTGCGCCAGATCCAGTGCGGCGGTCAGGCCCACCGGACCCGCGCCAACGACAACGACGGGATGGGTCGCGGGCGTGGCGCATTGTTGGTCCGCATGCGGACAATAGGCGAATTCCAGCGCCTGATAGTCGGTCTCGGTCACGCTAGTCTCCTGTGACGAGCGCCATGCTCGCCACAGGCCGTCGCCGGTCTCTCTGACGGAAACCGTACGCGGCCTTTAACGGGTCGAATTCAGAGTCGGGGCAGGGCGCTCAGCCCTCGAGCTGTCTCCACATCTCGATGTCGCGTTTGTCGGTCCAGATTCGCGGGTCATCGTAGCCTGTCGCCTCATCATAGGCGCGCGACACGTCGAACGGCATGCAATGATCGAAAATCACCCAGTCGCTATAGCGCGGCTGCATGAAGTCATAGACCTCCCGGTAAATCGTCTTCAGGTCCTTGCCCTCGGCGACACCGCGATTGACGGCGCCATAGAGGTCCGTCAAAAACGCCCGGGTGCCCGCCAGGCCTTGCCTGACTTCGGTGGCGCTCTTTAGCGCCGGGCCACGGCCGGGCACCATTTTCTCTGCTTCGAAGCGCGCCAACGCGTCCAAGGTCGTGGGCCAGTCGCGGAAATAGGCGTCGCCGCAATAGGGTGTGGATTGATATTCCACCAGGTCGCCCGCGAATAGGATTTTTTGCTCGGGCAGCCACGCAATGGTATCGCCCTTGGTATGGCCGCGACCGACTTGCAGCAGGTGCACCTCCAGGTTGCCGAGGTTCACCGTCATGGCGCCCTGGAACGTCATGGTTGGCCATACCAGCCCGGGCGGGATGGATTCGACATTGCGGAACAGGCGCGGGAAACGTCCGATTTCGCTGGCCTTGTCCTGCTCGCCGCGCTCGGCGATCAGATCATAGGTATCGCGGCTGGCGAGGATTTCTTGCGCGTTGTAGGCCGAGGCGCCAAATACCCGTACGGCATGGTAATGAGACAGCAAAATATATTTGATCGGCTTGTCGGTGACTTCGCGGATGCGGCGGATGACATCTTGCGCCATTACCGGAGTCGCCTGTGTGTCGATCACCATGACGGCGTCGTCGCCGATGATCACGCCGGTATTGGGATCGCCCTCGGCCGTATAGGCATAAGCGTTATCCGACAGCTTTTCAAAGGACACGACCTTGTCGCTCAGGTCGCCTTGCGAGGCGAATTGCTTGCTCATTTTGTCTCCGGACTTGTATTGGACGTCGGGCGTTCGCCCTGAAGCCCCCAATATAGATTCTGATTTGTTTTTGTGCAATACGTTCGTTATTAACGAATACCAGATGCACGCTGAGCGCGGGTAGGGCGTTCACTTCCTGGTGCGAGCGGCGATGACCCAGCGTTAATGAAGAGAGCGGTTATCGCACAGGCCCTCTGCAGTGCAGCCAGCGAACTATTGATCGGATATCAACGACGCTGGCAGCGCGGGCAGTAATACGTCGCGCGTTGGCCTTGCACCAGGCGCTTGATCGGCGTGCCGCAAACCCGGCAAGGTTGACCATGCCGTTCATACACCTTCGCGTGAATCTCGAAATAGCTGCCGGGCTGCCCGGTCGCGCCCACATAGTCGCGCAGCGTACTGCCACCCGAAGCCAAGGCGTCCGCCAAGGTGGCACGAATACTGTCGGCCAGCCGAGTGCAGCGCGCAAGCGAAACCCTCCCCGCAGGCGTGCGCGGGTCAATGCCCGCGCGAAACAAGCTTTCCGAAGCGTAAATATTGCCCACGCCGACCACGGCGTCACCCGCCAGCAACGCCTGCTTGACCGCGACGTTGCGGCCTCGAAATTGCTGATGCAGCCAGTGACCATCGAACCGGGGATCGAATGGCTCTATGCCCAGCTTGGCCAACAGAGGATGCGCGATGATGGGACCATCGCTGGCGGGATGCCATAACACGGCGCCGAACCGGCGCGGGTCATGCAGCCTCAGGGTGGCATGCTCGAACACCCAATCGACATGGTCATGCTTGCGAGGCGCCTCGTCCACAGGCACACTGCGCAGCGAGCCTGACATGCCAAGATGCACAATCTGGGTGCCATGCTCGAAGCGCAACAGCAGGTATTTACCGCGGCGCGCGCATTCCAGCACGGTGCGGTTAGTGAGCAGCTCAGGCAGTTCGGCCGGAATGGGCCAGCGCATGCGGGACTCGCGCACCACCAGATGGCGCAGGGTCCTGCCAGTGATCACGGTATCGATACCGCGACGTGTAGTTTCAACTTCAGGGAGTTCCGGCATTAGCCAGTGTAAGATGGGCAAACGTGTACAGATGATTGTGCCATTAACCGGGCGGGTCGTGTGAAGTCGTCATTGAAATCAGTTTCTTTTCTCACTGCGGTGCTCGCGTTGACAGTCGTGGGGATGCAGCCGTTGGCGCTATCCGCGGCGGAAGTCGTTCCCGGCGACGCGACCGGACCGCGCATCGTCAAACAGCCGCGCGCACCCGAGACGCAGGTGATACGGCTGCGTGCCGGGCAACTGCCCTATGTGACCCTGACGGGCGATATTTTCTTTCGGCTGATGGCCTCCGAGATTGCCGCCCAGCGCGGGATGTACGACACGGCGGCCTCCACTTTGTTGAGCTTGTCCCAGGAAACCGGCGACCCCCGGCTAGCGCGCCGCGCGCTGGAATTCCAGCTGGCCGGCGGCGACTTGCGCGGAGCGCTGGAGGCTGCCCGCATGTGGTCGCGTCAGTCGCCTAGCGATGTCGAAGCCAGTTCCACCGAGCTGGCTCTGGCCGCCGCCAATGGTGAAACCGCTGGTTTGTCCGCTGCCCTGCGCAGCAGGATAGAGGCGGCCCCCAACAAGCCCGCGGCGATTGCCCAAGCCATGGGCGTGCTTAGCCGCCTGAACGATCGTCGCCTGGCGTTGCGGATTCTCGAAGAGTCCTTCAGCCCTGCCGTGCGCAAGCTGCCGGAAGCCCATATGGCGCTCGCCGATGTGGCGGCAGCCGCGGGCGACGACGCGCGTGCCGTCGCCGAAGCACGCCTGGCCTTGCGTGCCGATCCGAAGTCCGAGGCGGCCGCGCAGCGCGTGTTGGAATACGGCGCTCGCGTCGATGCGGATCGCGCTCAGAAAGACGCGCGGGCTTATCTGGCGAAGTATCCCGATGCCCGCAAACTCCAGCTGGCGTTAGCCGGCATGCTTGCGGACAAGGGCGACTACGATGGCGCGTTAAAAGAACTGCGGGCGATGTCGCGACGCGCGCCCGAGGATTTCGATCTGCTGTTCTTGCAGGCTCAGCTCGCCTACAAGGCCGATCGCAAGGACGAATCGCGCCGTCTGCTGCAGGAATATCTGGACGTCCAGAACCAGCGGCAGGAGTCGATCGCCGCGGGCGCCAGCGATGCGGGCGCGGCCGAGGCGGATGCCCGCATTCTGCTCGCGCGCATTGCCGAGGATGAAGGGGAACTTGACGAAGCCATCGCGCAACTCGCTCAGATCGACGATGCGTCGCTGCGTTATTCCTCGCAGATGCGCCAGGCCGTGCTGCGCGCAAAGCAAGGCCGTTTGCAGGAAGCGCTAGCGATGGTAGATAGCGCACAGCCCAATGACGAGGACGATCAGATTCAAGGCGTGCTCACCAAGGCGCAACTCTTGCGCGATGCGGATCGCCTGGACGAAGCGGTCAAGCTGCTCGAAGCGGCCAATCAAGCGCAGCCCGACACCGTCGAGATCAAGTACGAGCTTGCCATGCTGTACGAGCGGCAAGACCGCTATAAAGAACTGGAAAAGCTGCTGCGCGAGGTCATCGCGTTGGATCCGGATCATGCGCATGCCTTGAATGCACTGGGCTACACCATGGCGGACCGGAATGATCGTCTGCCAGAAGCGCTCGATCTGATCACTCAGGCGATGGAGCTGCTGCCGAACAATCCGTTCATTCTGGATAGTATGGGCTGGGTGAAGTACCGCATGGGCGATATCCCGGCGGCCGCCGACTACCTGGATCGCGCGTATGCGCTTTTGCCCGAGCCCGATATCGCCGCGCATCTGGCCGAAGTGTTGTGGAAACAAGGACAACGCGAGCGCGCACGCGAACTGCTGCAGACGGGCTTTAAGAAAGACCCCAAGAATCGCACCTTGCTCGATACCGCTAAGCGTTTAGGCATCGCGCTGGGAGGCGATAAATGAGGGCAGTGTCCAAACTGTGGCGCGTGTGGCTGGCCACCGGCGTATGCGCGTTGACGGCGGCTTGCTCGAGCGTGCCTAAAGCGCCCGGGATGGCTGGCGATCAGACCTTTACGCGGCATGGCCGTTTTGCCATTACCGTGAGCGAGGCAAGCGGCGAACAGCAGGCCGTGCAAGGCGGCTTCGATTGGCAAGATGATGGGCAACGGTATCGGCTGGATCTGATCAGCCCGTTGGGTTCCATTCAAGGGCGCGTCGAGGGCAGTCCTGGCATGGCGACCTTGACCAAGGCCGACGGTTCCGTGCTACAGGCCGATGGCCCGGACGCGCTGGCCGAAGAAGCCTTGGGTGGACCGGTGCCCGTGTCGTATCTGCGTGACTGGATGCGTGGACGCGTGTCCAATACGGCCACGCAGATCACGCGTGACGAAGCGGGGCGTCCCGCTTCGTTCGAACAAGACGATTGGCAGGCGCGGTTGTCGCGTTATGACGCGCAAGGGCCTGGGTTATTGGTATTGCAACGAGCGGAGCCGGGGCGCCGAATCACGGTGCGTTTAGCGGTCGATCAGTGATGATGTTGTATGACGTGCCGGCGCCGGCCAAGCTGAATCTTTTTCTGCATGTGGTCGGACGCCGTGAAGATGGATATCACCTGCTGCAGACGGCATTTCGCTTTATCGACCTCTGCGATACGCTGCATTTTGAATTGCGCCATGACGGACGCATCGAGCGCCTGACCGATTTGCCCGGCGTACCCGCCGAGCAAGACTTGGTGGTGCGTGCCGCGCGATCCTTGCAGCGCGCCACGGGCACCTCGTTGGGCGCCAATATCTCGCTGGAAAAACGCATTCCGCAGGGCGGAGGGCTGGGCGGCGGATCGAGCGATGCGGCTTCGACGCTGATCGCCTTGAATCGCCTCTGGAACACCGGGCTGTCGCGTCAGGATCTGATGGCGCTGGCATTGCCCCTAGGTGCGGATGTGCCCGTGTTCGTGTTTGGTCAGTCCGCCTTCGCCGAAGGCGTGGGCGAGAAATTGACTGCGCTGGACTTGCCGGCGGCCAGCTATCTGGTGGCGCAACCGGACAGCAGTGTGCCCACCGCAAATATTTTCTCGGATCCTGACTTGACAAGGGATTCTTCTTTAGTCACAATAGCGGACTTTCTTGCTTCACAAAGTTTTGGTGCCGGTTACACCGAGCAGTCAGCACCAAGGTTTTTTGGCAGAAACGACTTGGAGCCGGTAGTTTATCGGCGCTACCCAGAGGTTTCTCAGGCGGCGCAGTGGCTAACGGCACGTGGTTGCCACGTGCGTATGTCCGGGTCTGGTGCGTGTCTTTTCGCCCAGTTCGCGACAACAGAACAAGCCGTTTTGAAAGAGCAAGAAATTCACGCTACAATGCGCGTCGCTAGTGAATTTGCTAGCGAAACGCAGAAAGGGTTTCGGTTGATTAGGGTATGTCCCGGATTAGTTGAACACCCGTTGCGGAACTGGATTGCAAGATAGTTGGGGAGTCGCCAAGCTGGTTAAGGCACCGGATTTTGATTCCGGCATGCGAAGGTTCGAATCCTTCCTCCCCAGCCAAAAATTCATAAAAAAGCTGTTGAACGCGCCTGTCAGACACTGGCCTCGGTTCAGCAGCTTTTTTTTATTTGCCGCATTTTTCGGCACGTCTGTACGCAAAGTAGTACACGTTTTCGCGTCCTAACCGACCATCGCAGCAGCTTCCATCATGGCAAACGACAGCTTCATGATCTTCACCGGCACGGCCAACACCCGTCTGGCCGTTGACGTAGTAAACCATCTTGATATGTCTCTCGGCAAAATGACCGTAGGCCGATTCTCCGATGGCGAGGTGATGGTCGAAATCAACGAGAACGTGCGCGGCAAGGATGTGTTCGTGCTGCAGCCGACCTGTGCGCCGACCAACGACAACCTGATGGAAATCATGGTGATGGTCGATGCGTTGCGCCGTGCGTCGGCCGGCCGTATCACCGCCGCCATCCCATATTTCGGTTACGCCCGCCAGGACCGCCGTCCGCGTTCGGCGCGCGTGGCGATCTCGGCCAAGGTCGTGGCCAATATGCTGCAGGTCGCAGGCGTCGATCGCGTTCTGACGATGGACCTGCACGCTGACCAGATCCAAGGTTTCTTCGATATTCCGGTCGATAACATCTACGCCGGTCCGATTTTGCTGGGCGATATCTGGCGCCGCAATTTCTCGAACCTGGTCGTGGTGTCTCCGGACATCGGCGGCGTGGTGCGTGCCCGTGCGCTGGCCAAACAGCTCGAAGCCGACCTGGCGATCATCGACAAGCGTCGTCCGCGCGCCAACGTCTCTGAAGTGATGAACATCATCGGTGAAGTCGACGGCCGTACCTGCATCATCATGGACGACATGGTCGACACCGCCGGCACGCTGTGCAAGGCCGCCCAGGCGCTGAAGGACCGTGGCGCCGGTGCGGTTTACGCCTATTGCACGCACCCCGTGTTGTCCGGCGGCGCCATCGACCGCATCGAGGCCTCCGAGCTCGACGAGCTGGTGGTGACCGACACCATTCCGCTGTCCGAACAGGGCCAAGCCAGCAAGAAGATCCGCCAGTTGTCCTGCGCGGCCTTGCTGGGCGAGACGATCCTGCGGATTTCCAACGCGGAATCGGTCAGCTCGCTGTTTACTGACTGATTCCTCAGTCCGAATCTGAATCCCCCCGTCTGCTGGTCGCGGCAGGCGGGCGATAACACGGTACGCATGTCGCGCACCGTGTAATTAACCGGTAGTTTCACGACTGCCTGATTGTCTGGAGTTATCCATGAAATTCAATGCCACTGCGCGTAGCGTCCAGGGTTCGAGTGCGAGCCGCCGCCTGCGCCGCGCGGGCCGCGTTCCCGCCATTGTTTATGGTGGTACGGCTGCCCCGCTGAACATCGAACTCGATCACAACGAAATCTTCCACGCCCTGCGCAAGGAAGAATTCCACGCTTCGATTCTGCAAATGGAATTGAACGGCAAGCAAGAACCCGTTCTGCTGCGTTCGGTTCAATGGCACGCCTACAAGCCGCAAGTCCTGCACGTTGACTTCCAGCGCGTGGACGCCAGCCAAGCGCTGACGACCAAGGTGCCCCTGCACTTCATCAACGGTGAGCAATCGCCCGCCGTGAAGCTGAGCGGTGCCATCATCAGCCAGATTCAAACCGAGCTGGAAATCACCTGCTTGCCGTCCGCTCTGCCGCAATTCATCGAAGTCGACCTGAGCAACCTGATCGGCGGCGCTTCGATTCACCTGGCCGACATCAAGCTGCCCAAGGGTGTGACCTACGTTGCACACGGTGGCGAGGCCAACCCCTTGCTGGCTACGGCCGTGACCAAGGGTGGCGCTGCTGACGCCGCTGAAGGCGACGCTGCAGCCGAAGCCTAAATTCGCGCCTCCGACGACAGTCGGATCGTGTCTGAACCCTGCGTGTGCGCGAGCATTCGCGGGGTTTTGTTTTTTGCGAGCGGCGGTGACGGCCCCGTTCCCCTATAGAATCCCACCATGTCTAACGCCATCCGTCTCATCGTGGGGCTCGGTAATCCGGGTCCCGACTACGAAAACACGCGCCACAATGCCGGCTTCTGGCTGGCTGACCATCTGGCCGATGATCTGCGCGCCAATTTCAATCTGGAAAAAAGCTTCTTTGGCTTTGTGGCCAAGGCGCGGCACAGCGGCGAGAACGTGCTGCTGGTCAAGCCGATTACCTATATGAACCGCTCGGGGCAGTCGGTGGGTGCGTTGGCGCGGTTCTACAAGTTGCTGCCTGAAGAGGTGCTCGTGTTGCACGACGAGCTCGACCTCTTGCCTGGTCAAGTCAAGTTAAAGCAGGGTGGCGGGCATGCGGGCCATAACGGCTTAAAAGATATTCAGGCGGCTCTAGGCAGTCCGAATTTCTGGCGGCTGCGCATGGGCATCGGGCATCCGCGCACATTGGGGCTGGCGCAAGAGGTTGCGGATTTTGTGCTGCATCCGCCGCGCCGCGAGGAACAGACGCAGATCGATGAGGTCATCCGGCGTTGCCGCGTCGTGGTGCCTTTTATGCTGGACGGCGATTTCGAGCGCGCGACACGCGAGCTGCATAGCGGCAATACGGCCTGAGTACGATGCAGTCCTCTACCAGCAAGCCGACGTTTAAGCAGGAGTTCGCGGATTTCTGGCGCTTTATCAAGCGCCCCGATCTGCGACGCCTGCCGGGCCGACGCGCGGCCAGTGGGCTGGGCAGCGATTGGTGGCCTGGCGTGCCGCTGCGTCGTGTGCTGGCTTGGGCGGCGGTTCTGTGGCTGCTCAACTTTGTTTTGCTCGGCCCGTTGGCGGTGTTGGCTGCCACCTCGGGTGGCGCTTCGCATCGGATGGACCCCGCGATGTTGCCGTGGTTTACCGCGGTAGTGTGGGCGCCGTTTGTCGAGGAAATGCTGTTTCGCTATGGGCTGCGGCGACCGCGTCAGGCCTTGTGGCTGTGCCCGGCCATGCTGCCACCCTTGTTATGGGGCGCGCAGGGGTGGACTTTTGCCTGGTTGGCGGTGGTGGTGGCCTTGGCGTGTCTGCCACTGCGCGCGGGGCGTCTGAAACGCTCCGGCTGGCGCATGGACTGGCGGCGCTATTACCACTGGAAATTCCCGCTGGTATTTCATCTGTCGGCGATCACGTTTGCCGCTGTCCACTTACATAACTTCCGCCTCGCCGACACCGCGTATTGGATGCTGCCCCTGCTAGTGCTGCCGCAGTGGTCCGCGGGATTGGTGGTCGGCTGGATGCGCGTACGCCGTGGCATAGGCGCCGCGATTCTGCTGCACGGGTTTTTCAACGCCGGGCCCTTGCTAATCATCTCGCTGGTCTTAAGTCAGAACGCATAACTGCGGTGCGCATGGGAGAGCACCCAAACGCTCCCGGATCTGTCGCTATAATCGGTAGTAACAATCAATATCATTTACGTTTGAGTGGCGGTCCCTCGCCGTTTTTCCTCTGCACAAGGAGTACTACCGCTGTGAAATCCTGGATTCTGCTGGCCGGCTCGATCATGGCCTCGTTCTCGTCGCATGCCTTTGAATTGCGCCATGGGGAAGGAGCCTTGACGGATCCTGCCACGCCACGACTGGAGCTGCCTGCCACGCCGAAGAAGATAGTGACCTTCGATCTCGGCGTGCTCGACACCTTGCACACGCTGGCTATTCCCGTGATCGGTGTACCGAAATCCACGTATGAAGGCGATCTGGCCGATTTCAACAAGGCGACTGTCGTCGGCACCTTGTTCGAGCCGGATTATGACGTGCTCAAACAATTGCAGCCTGAGTTGATCTTCGCTGGCGGCCGCAGCGCCAAAGCCATCCCCGAGCTGGAAAAGATCGCACCGACTGTCAGCTACACGGGCGATCCGCGCGCTTTTCTAGATTCCGTTCGCGCGAGCGCCAAGGCGATCGGTACGGCGTTTGGCAAAGAGGCGCAAGCGCAGGCCGCGCTGGCCAAGCTCGATGGCACGGTGGAAAAACTGCACGCCGCCAACAAAGGCAAGAGTGGCTTGTTCCTGTTTACGATCAACGGCAACGTCATGACGCATGCACCCGGCGATCGTTTTGGCTATGCCTATGAATTGTCCGGTTTGAATTCGGTGCTGCCGCCGTCCGATCCGAATGCGCCGGCTCAGCCGCGTCCGGAACCGGGCTCGGAAGCCGCCAAGGCCGCTGCTGCCAAGCGTGCCGAAACGCTGGCCACTGCGTTAAAGGCTGATCCGGACTGGCTGATTGTGCTGGATCGCGGTGCCATTAACGGGGGCAAGAAGACTGCCGCCGAGACGCTGGCCAAGCATCCCGAAATCAGCCAAAGCCGTGCCTTCAAGGAAGGCCGTGTGTATTACGCCGATCCGAACGGCTGGTATGTGGTGACGACCGGATTGGCGAATCTGCAAACCATCACGGACGATATGCTCAAGGCCATGAATTAGGCGCGTCTCGCGCATTTGGCTGCCCCGGCATGCGGGGCACCTAAAAAACAGCGGACTGGGTGTCCGCTGTTTTTATTTAGAACGTGTAGACCAGCCCCAGGCTGATCACCGGGTACCAGCGTGCCTCGTTTGCCTTGTCACGAACCGCGCGTTCGTGATCGTCGATTTGTTCTTGGACTTTTGGAAAACGGGTAACGTCGATGGCGGTCCGTGGTTCCGCGCTGACCCGGGCGCTTCCTTGATACAGGACACCGAGGTCGGCGGCAAAACTAAAACCTTTCTCTGTCACCTTGTGGTATCCGATCCCGAGATAAGGGGCGAAGGGTGCGTATTTCACTCGCGTATTGAGATCCACATACGTCTCACCGTGAACGCGCCTCCCATGGTTGACCTTGGTCGAATATGTAATATCCATGGGACCGGCCGAGCGTATCTGATTGTCATTCCGATACAGACCGGCCGTGATATGAAAGCCATTGTTCATCGGGTAGTAATCAAACAGAAGGCCGAGGGACCGCAGCTTGACATCGGCATCGTATTTCACTTTGTCGATGGTAAACGATGTATTGAAGCTAAACTGATTCCACGCGCCCCGCACGCTGAAATCATGGTCGCTGCGATAGCCTAGCTGACCGCTTAAACCCAATGTACTGACTTGGGGGGATACGAACCATGTCGACGCAGAGGTCGACAACGGAGACAGCGCGAGCGCCGTCAACGTTGCACAGCACCAACGCACACCACTCCTAGCGGTTTTCATCTGGACTATCCACTATTAGGTTAGAGCCAGTTAAGTGAAATTACTCGCCGGTAAGTTCCACAAAATTTCTCATTTTGTGAAATATATTTCTAGGTCAGGTGCTGGCGTCTACTGAGCCAGTCGACGCCAGCGCGATGCGCATGAGTTCTTGAAATCCGTGTCTGGGGTCGATAAACTCTGCGCCCCTTCTCGCCATTTGCTCCTATGACCCGGCTACAGACGAACCCAGTCGAAATTGTCTCTCCGACCACCCTGGCCCCGGATGCGGCAAATCCCTGTCTGAGCTGCGGGGCCTGCTGCGCGCATTTCCGCGTGTCTTTTTACTGTGGCGAAGTCGCCGGTGAAAATGGAGGAATCGTCCCATTCGAGCTCGTGCGGCCTATCAGTCCACTACGCGTCTGCATGGCGGGCACCGAAACGGGCGGCGGGCGTTGCGTCGCGCTGCGCGGAGAGTTGGGCCGTCCGGGCATTCACTGCGATATCTATAGCGTCAGGCCCACGCCTTGTCGGGAATTCGAAGTGTGGCAGCCAGACGGATCCGTCAACCCAGATTGCCAGGGGCTGCGCGCAAACCTCGGTTTGCCGCCTATTGCCCCGCGTCCCGACGCTGAAAATGACCCGAATGGGCCTGCCACGCCTTTGCAGCCTGCCGCGGCATAGAACTTGCCACTTACGCTCGACCCTGTTGTTGTCGCGATGTCGCCGTCGCGGGTAAAGTCGAAGTCTCCCCCATAATGGTTGATGACTCCGGCGCCCGTGGCCGGGTGACGCATCGGCCCAGGCGGGTCCAGGCAAAGGAAGAGTGGTCATGACGCGTACGAAGAAGCTACTTATCGGTCTGGGCGCTGCAATCGTTGTGCTTGCGGCTGCGGTGGTCATTGCCGTTGCACTGTTCGATTGGAACTCCCTCAGGCCGACCATCAATGAAAAGGTGTCCAAGGCGATTGGCCGGCCCTTCGCCATCAATGGCGATCTGACTGTACAGTGGCGTCGCCCCGCCGATACGCCAGGGTGGCGCGGTTGGGTGCCATGGCCTTACGTCACAGCCAATGATGTCACGGTGGCCAATACCGACTGGGGTCAGCCGCCGCGGATGGCATCGTTAAAGCGCGCGGAATTCACGGTTTCTCCGCTGGCGCTATTGAAGCGCTATGTCGTTATTCGCCAAATCCAGCTCACGGGGGCGGATGTGCACCTGGAGCGGCTCAAGGACGGTCGCACGAACTGGGAATTCGCCTTTGATGAGGGAGATGGCGAGCCCTCGCCATGGCTGGTCGATATAGATCAAATCGGTTTCGATCAGGGGAACGTGTCCTATCGCGACGAGATTCTGTCCGCAGGTCTGCGCGTACAGATCGATCCTTTGGGCAAACCGATACCTTATGCAGCGATCGCGGGGGACCAACGCGCCGAAGGCAAAGGTGCGGCGTCCGTCGCGAATGACGGCGCGCAGGTGCAAGAAGACTATGCCTTTGGGCTGAAAGTCGAGGGCAGCTATAAAAAACAAGCTGTCAAAGGCGAAGGGAAAATTGGCGGCGTGCTGGCGCTGCGCGACGCCACGCGCCCTTTCCCGGTGCAGGCCGATGTGTCCATTGGTCCGACGCGTATTGCTGGCACCGGCACATTGACCGACCCCGCCAGTTTGGGCGCCCTGGATCTGCGCCTGGAGCTATCGGGCAAGAGCATGTCGGACCTTTATCCGCTGATCGGCGTGACCTTGCCGGATACGCCTGCCTATGCGACCGATGGCCACTTGGTGGCGCTCTTGCAAGAGCCCGAAGGCGCGGTGTATCACTATCGAGGGTTCAATGGCCGCGTGGGCCGCAGCGACCTGCATGGCGACTTGACCTATCGTGATAGCGAACCCCGGCCCAAACTCAGCGGCGAATTGACGTCGCGTCAGCTGCGCATGGTTGATCTCGGACCGCTGATCGGTGTCGACACTGACGATAAAAAGAATGCCGGAAAAAAGGACGAAGGCAAGAAAGGCCGGCAAGACAAAGTCCTGCCGACGCAAGAATTCCGCACCAATCGCTGGCGCGATATGGACGCCAATGTCGCGCTGAAAGCCGAGCGCATTATCTACGACGAGAAATTGCCTATCACCAAAATGAATGTGCATTTCGTGCTCGAAAATGGCCATCTGACACTGGACCCATTGCGCTTCGGTTTCGCCGGCGGCACGATCGACGCCAACATCAAGCTCAATGGGGCGAAGACTCCGATGGACGGCCAGGCGAAAGTCGCCATACGGGGCTTGCGCCTGAAGCAACTGTTTCCCGATGTCGAAGCCATGCAACGCGCCTTGGGGCAGCTAAACGGCGATATCGCCTTGACTGGCACGGGCAACTCAGTCGCGGCCTTGCTGGGTACGGGTAATGGCGACACGCGATTGATCGTCAATGATGGCGTGATCAGTCGCGGCTTGATGGAAATTGCCGGCCTGAATGTGGGTAGCTACGTCGTCACTAAGCTGTTTGGCGACGAAGAGGTCAAAATCAATTGCGCGGCCGCCGATCTGCAAATGAAGCAGGGCGTCATGACGCCCCGGGTGTTTATCTTCGACACCGAGAATGCGATCGTGCAGGTACACGGCGACGTGAACTTCAAGAACGAAACGCTGGATCTGGATATCGATCCGGAGAGCAAAGGCATCCGGATCTTTTCGCTGCGTTCGCCGTTGTACGTCAAGGGCACGTTCGCGGACCCGGATGCAGGGGTGCAAGTGCTGCCACTGGCCGCACGTGGCGCGGGAGCCGTCGCGCTTGGTGTCCTGCTCACCCCAGTAGCCAGCCTGTTGGCGCTCGTCGCCCCTAGCTCAGGCGAAGACGACGCCAAGTGTGGCACTTTGATGAAACAGATGCGTGAGCCCGAAAAGAAACCGTCTGGAAAAGGGGAGCCTGCCAGGAAATAGGGGGCCGGCGACTGTGATTTGTGCAAATTTTCAGAACCTCGTATAATTCTTCCTCTCGATTGCTGGCGAGTATTTAAGCGCCTGGCGATACGGGCTGTTAGCTCAGTTGGTAGAGCAGCGGACTCTTAATCCGTAGGTCGAGTGTTCGAGCCACTCACAGCCCACCAGAATATCGAAAAAACACCGCGATTCGTCGCGGTGTTTTTTTTGCGCCGGCCTTTGGTTCTAGACGGCGCGTAACCCATGTTCGTATGACAGTACCGCGTCGAAACCAGGCGCAACCCGGTCCTACGCGCCCGCGGCGTGCTCACGGAACCAGCGCGCCGTGCCATCGTCAGCCGGAAAGAACGATTCGATCCGTAGCTCGTGCACAGTCACATCGTGCGGCGTGCCCATGGTGGCAATGGAAGTGAACAAGTTCAGCGCCACTCCATCCTTTCGAATCTGCATCGGTAAGAAGGGTAGCGCGCGCGCATCGAGGTTGGGCAAGCGGGTCGTTTCGCCGATCTCCGGCAATGCGATCAGTTCATCAAGCAGGCTCGCCGCCTCGCTCCCGAGGCCGTCGCTCATCGCTTCACGCTGGATCCAATGCAGCAGGTCAGCGCAGACGTCTTTCCAGTTCAGCAGGTGCTGGCGAACACCATTCGGATCGAGCATCAGTTTCAGCACATTGACACCCTCGCGTGGCAGCGGGGTGTCGTTCGGCATGTCGAGCAGCCAGCGCATCATCATTGTCGCCGGCGCATTGGCCATCACGAGATTCCACAGCCGGTCGACCACCAACGCTGGATAGGGGGCGTGCTGGGTCAGCATGAAATCCAAGGCCTGTTTCACGGCGGACAGTTCCGGGTCCGACAGCCGGCCTTCCCGATAGGCTGGCGCGTAGCCTGCCGCCAACAGCATCACGTTGCGTTCGCGCAGCGGGATGTCGAGGACGATTCCAAGTTTCAGAACCATCTCGCGGCTCGGCTGCGAGCGCCCGCTTTCGAGGAAGCTGATGTGACGCTGCGAGATACCGCTCTCGCTCGACAACCGAAGCTGGGTATAGCCACGCTTGTCACGCCAGTAGCGCAATGCCGTGGCGAAATCGGCAAAGTGGCGGCTGCCGCGCGCACTCAGCCGGACCGGATCTTGTTGGTCCATGTTGTCTCCATGCTGACTAACTGCCACGCGACACGTTTACCTTCAAGATAGCATCTTGCCAAGGAGACCGCTGATCCGTTTGATGCGACCGCGCGGCGCCAGAAGGGTGTTCTCGGTGCCAGCCACCGGGGCACGGCGCCGGCGGGACCGGCAATGGGTATCCCGGTCACTGCGCGATTGGAATTACGCCAGCGGATGACATACAACGCGATTACCTCCGACGTCATCGACGCAGAGGATCGCGCGGTCGACAATGGCATCACATCGCCGCAATGCATCGCGCGTTGCGCACCTGTCAGTGCCGTTATCTCGGGAGTCTGTCATGCCAGCTTATGCCGTCGCCATCCTTTCCGAAACGCACCTGAACGACGAGATCCGCGCCTATCTCGAGCGAATCGACTCGACACTACAACCGTATGCAGGGCAATTCATTATTCATGGGGGGCCATATATTTCGTTGGAGGGCGAGCCGACAGCAGACTTGATTGTCATCCAGTTTCCCGATATGGAGCATGCATCACGCTGGTATGACTCACCAGCCTACCAGGCGATAAAACCGTTAAGGACGGCAAGCAGCGATGGGATAGTGTTTCTTGTCCGGGGCGTGCCGACCGACCACCGCGCTATGGATATCCTTGCTTGATCGCTGGAGCACGATGTGCCCCAGCTCATCCTCGCTCAGGGTCTTGATAAGTCAATGCCGGTTTGACGTGGGTTCAATCTCGGTAGAGTTCACGAGTCATCGCTGCGGCGGTTCTGGTGTCCTTGAGATCGAAGGCCCGTCGGAGCGCGGTATCGAATTTGGCTCCCATTAGTTCCAGGTTCGTTCGAATGTCGCTGGGCCGCTCATCATCGCTGAGCTGGTAGGTCAGCATCAGCGCCGTGTGAACGTCTACGTCCAACTGGATCAAACGCCCCGCCGCTTCGTAACGGTGTTCCGACAATAATGTCAGCAGTGCTTTGGGTCCGTTTGCTTTCATCTCGAGCAGCTTCTTTAGCAAATCTTGATCGTTGCTTCGAGCCGCCTGAATCAATGCGCCTACGCCGTCCGTCACGGCGGGAATGAGCGCGCGTGCGGTTTCCTCATCGCGTTCGTCCGTGCTTTTGAGCAGATGCACGAGCGTCCGCGCGGAAGCGTCATCGTTGTTGGCTAACAAGCGGGCCAGGAGTCGATCCCCCGCCCTTACGCAATCTAGCAGTGCTTTGGGGACATCCAAGCCGGCGTTGATCAAGGTGCGCAGGCCTTCCTTCGCCTTTGATTGGCTGTGCAGCGATCTTAAAACGACAAGCGGGGTGACATTGGGGAGCATCGAGGCGACCTCAATCGCGTCCCCTTTAATCGCTGCCGTTAAGAGGGTCTGGAGGACCGAATGATCTGTTGAGAGAACCTGCCTGCTGGTGTTTTCCTCGGCTAGCTTGGCGCTTATCTCTTCGGGCAGCGTCGACGAATCCGCACCTGCCGCAATTAATAGCTTTAACGCAGCCAGTTCTGCATTGTGATCGCGGCCGTACAACTGGCTCAGGGTGGTGTCCAGCGCATATGAGGTGCGCACACCGGCCGCCATCAAAGTCTTCGCCGCCGCCAGATTACCGTTTTTGGCGCACCGGTATAGGAGTTGTTCCGCCTGTGACGGACTCGTAGAGATCAGTAATTTTATGGTGTCGATATAGCCTCTTGTTGCCAGCGTCTCCCAGCCGTCGTGCAAATGGTCTTTCTCGGCGCTTAGCGCGATTATTTCCTTCAGGCATGCCGTATCTTCCTTTTCGGCCAGTTTCAACAAAGCTGTCGTATCCGCAACCTCTCTAACAAAAATGTCAGCCGCGGTCATATCTTCGAAAAGTGTGAAGCGCGAATGCGTTCTAATGGTCGCTTCACCGACGCTTTTCACTAAACTCAGCAACGCTGGCGTGATCTCCGCTCCCCGCATCACGACATCCAAAGGATGTTTTTTATGTATTTGTGCGGAAATCTCGGTAAATATTTCTGGAAAAGCATACGCCCTGTCTCTTTGAGCGCCCAGCAAAAGCAATGGCGCGAATGCAATGACTAAATCATCGGGATCAAATGCATCCGCTGCAAAACCGAGTGCGTCCGAAGCGTCGGCGTTTTGCGCCGTTATGAACTGCAGGGCTCGAGCTTTTAGCGATGGGTCGTCCTTGTATGCCGCGATGATTGCCAGCGTCCTGTAGGGGACGGCGCCGGCATCGATCAACAGCTTGGCAGTTTCCGTATGACGATGTATTACCGCCTCTCTTAGTGCCCTGGAGAGGCCTGTCGTCGCCTTGGCCTCGAGAAACACCTTGATTACGTTCGTATGACCGCCCTGGGCAGCGTACTCCAGGGCCCTAGGCAGGTAACCTGTTGCGCCGACTTCGAGCAACGCTTTGACCACGTCCGCATGGCCGTTTGTTGCTGCCCCTATCACTGCTGGGGACAGGTCGGTTTTAGTGCCGGTGCGAAGCAATGCCTGAACTATTTCCGCATGACCATGTGCTGCCGCGATGTCCAACGCTTTCGGTAAGTATGCCGTCCCGCCTGCGTTGATCAACTTCTTGGCTATGTCTGTATGACCACACTCCACCGCATAAGTCAGCGCTTCGGACTTGATCGCCTTGGTGCCGACCTTGATCAACGGTTCGATGATGTCGGCAGGGGTTGTTCTTATCAGTTTTTCCACGGACGCGCCGGCCTCGAGCAACCGCTTGAATACTTCGAGATGCTGATCGCTTTTCGCGGTAAACCTTAGCGCTAGGGAAGGGTTATATTTCTTGTTAAGGTCGATCAATGCCTCGTATACCTCCTCCATTTGATCGAAGTCCGCTGCATGCGCTAGCGCCTCCGGCAGGCCCTCCCGGGCTCCGGCCTTGATCAAGGCGTCGAGCAAAATGAGGTTATTTTTTCGGGCAGCATCCATGATGAAGGTGTTGCCGCAGGAATCTCTGCGATCGAGTAGATCGCTGTCCCACTCATGATAGACGAGAAGATCCAGGGCGATCCTATCGCTGCTTGTCAGAAAAGCCGTGCTGAGATAATCCAGGCCTACTTGGTCGAGGTGTTCCCGGCGTTTTTCCCTGGTCGCGGGCAACAGGTTCGTGAAGGCCTGCAAATTGTCGTCACGTATAGCCTGCGAGATATCGTCCGTGGCGGTCCTTGAATTGGCAGGCCAACTGTCTGTTGGCGACGATGGCGACGAACGGGAATAGGGTTGGTTGTACATGGACCGCTTCCTCAGGTAGGGTGGTAAACGCGCCGGCGCAGGGGGCAAACCTGCATTGAGTAACAACCAGCCTACGAAAGTTCGATGAATTTCATAAGTTTCGGATTCAACTGGCGTATATAGACAAACACCGCGACTCCTCGCGGTGTTGTATTGACGTGCGCATCGCCGCGCGCGACGGGGAAAGAAGACTGTTGTTCGGGTACGCCCCGAAGGCGACTTAAAGCGTCAGAAAATGACCTGCGAGTGCTTCCTGTGCTTCAGTAACCCCCACATCGGCGAGTCTCTGGAGCCTCCGCTTGTTGCTCACGGTCATACCGTTGCGAATCAGATCGGCAATGACGGTTTTCGTATCGGCACCCGAATTCACAACGACTCTGAGGCGCAAGAGCTTCAATACGCTCCAATCGTCCCCAGTTAATTCCATCAGGGCGGAACGGCCGATCTCGGGGTGACGGGCAATCAGGTTCTTTGCTGCATCGATTTGCCATGATTCGGCCGCCCGCAACAGAGCGATTGATAAGTGGCCACCGAGGGATTGCAAAATGCACTGAACCGGAGCCTGGATCTGAGGCTGCTCCAGGCGGAAGCTCAGCATGAGTGCCGTATCCACATCCGCGTATCCCCATGAAATCAACTGGCCCGCAGCCTCGTATTCGCCGGTCGCTAATGCGTGGATCAGAGCGGCGGACCCATTTACCCGGAGGTTGATCAGGGTCTGTGCCAATGGCACATGTTTCATCCGGGCAGCATAGACCAGTTCATTTGTCCCATTGCTCAACGTCGGGATAAACCACTGCATAAAGGCGTCATCCTTCTTCTGAATAAGGTCTATGATGACCCTGGCGACGATAGGGTGCGAAACATATGGGGCGGCGTCCAAATGGCGTACGTAGCGTGCGTCTGCCTCAATCAAAGCGGTTGCCACAGCCATGAGCCGGTTTCTAACCGCATAACAAAGCGCTTGGGTGGCGTCTACGCCGGCATGAAGGAGTACCTGTACCCCAGTCATATCGCCGGAGTTCAGTGCCGTTAGTGCATTTTCCCATTTCGCTCCTCGGTCGATCAGCGTCTTGACTTGTGCGACCTCTTTCAGATTAATAACGTTGATGAGGGCCTTGTCCAGCTGCGCCGAGGGATGAGCACGGAGTGTGGCGATTTCCCTCGATATCTTCTCGCGAACATGTTGAGGCATGTTGCTGATATCCGCTTCCACAGCATAGAGCAGCTTGTAATTTTGCCAGGCGGCCCTCAGCTGTGGGGTTCCCGGAGGCGCATTGGTGTAAAGCGCTAACAAATTTTCCTGGGTTTCGATAGGGACGGTTGCCCCTGCCGCGACCAGTGTCCGCATAGCCGCGAGATTCCCGTCGCAGATTATTTTCTCTATTTTGAGGGCGAATAACGCCTTGGCTTCGGCCAATATTTTTATCGCATCAATATTGCCAAGCGCGGCAATTCGTGCGAACTCTGGGTACATTGTGTGTGTTATGCACTGCACGAGCTTCGCCATTGTGCCTGGCATTGTGGATGGAGCGTCCGACCTGAAGTCTTCGGCAATATGGCAAAACGCATGGGCTACCACTCGGGCATGCGCTGGTCCAATGTCGGGCGCGCAAAGAAGAGTCAAGCCGTCGGACTGGTTAGCGCTAGCTAGCTTGACGAGGGCGGCCGCCACTATTGAAGGTTCAGAGGAGAGAGCCTGGACTTTTTTTCTATCGCCGGCGATGGCCGCTGCACTGAGCACTTCAGAGCTCGGGGCGCCTAGAACCGTCAGCAAACGTATCGCGGTACGCCATTGATGTTCGACCGCAACGTCAAGGGCTTGAGTAATATTGACGCCCGATTTGGTCAACCGCTGCACGGCCTTGCCTTTAATTTCCGCTGAGACGTCGTCTTGCTGCAGTACTCTGGCCAGGGCATAGGAATTTTGTGCTTCATCAAGCTGTAGCAGGGGAAGCAAGTCGGGGTCATTTTCGGGATTTAAAAGTGCGCACACTAGCGGTGTGCGCCCCGTGTCATCTCTGGCGTTGATCAGTTCTTTCACCGTATCCGGGTGTTCGCTGAGGAGATGTCTGGCGATCGAGTTGCTACCGTGATCGGTCGCGACATGCAGTACGGTCAGGCCTCTTTCGTAGCGTATTTGAGCTAAGTCATCGGAGTGCCTTTCGATCAAGGCGGTCAAGTCAGGTACCTCGTCTCCGATAATAGCGGCCAGGATTAAGCCCTTGGTTGGACGGTGTTCCGGGTCGGCATTTACGTTGTCAAGGAAGGACGCGGCTTGGCTTGAGACATTAACGGCAGGGGCGCGCATATGGGCTCCGCGGGAAAGGGTTAATTGGAGGTTCTTACCGGGCTCCAAATAAACCATGTTCAACGCCACCGAATGGCAACGCTTTGAGAAATCGGATCGATGAACACCTGTCGATGGATCTCTTCAGCCGCCCTTCAAAGTTCCCCGGATCTGGGGCAGCTCTTGATTGGCTTGCTCTTCATTGCGGTGGTGATGGCATTCCCAAATGGGCTGGTTGGGCTGTATGATCAGTACATCAAGCCAAGGTTCTCGCGCAAGGCGCGAAGTTCTATGGATCGCGTCTCTACCGGCGATCTCCAGGCGCCTTGCGCTGGCCTTGATTCCAAGCCCGCCGCGGTGTTGGATGTCCCCCCGGCCAAACCCTCGGAACGAGAACTTGCGCGAGGACGTCGACGATAAAACCATCAGTGCCTATCTGTCTGTTTGACCCACCTGTATTCGCATACCGCGACACCGAGGAGATCGTCATGCCCAAGACCCTGATTGAAGTCGACCTGAAGCAATCGCCTTATGAGAACGAAAATATCCATAATCGTTGGCACCCCGATATCCCCATCGCGGTATGGGTTAAGCCAGGCGACGATTTCGTGCTGGAAACTTATGACTGGACCGGTGGCGCAATCAAGAACGATGACAGCGCCGATGATGTGCGTGATGTAGACCTGACGACAGTGCACTTTCTGTCTGGGCCGGTGGGCGTAGAGGGGGCCGAGCCCGGGGATCTGCTGGTGGTGGATTTCCTGGATATAGGTGCCAAGCCGGACAGCTTGTGGGGGTTCAATGGCTTCTTCAGCAAAAAGAATGGCGGGGGTTTTCTAGATGAGCATTTCCCTCTGGCCCAGAAGTCGATCTGGGATTTCGAGGGTATGTTCACCCGGTCGCGCCACATTCCGGGCGTGCAGTTTGCCGGCCTCATCCACCCAGGCTTGATCGGATGTTTGCCGGATCAGGCGATGCTGGATATGTGGAACAAGCGTGAGCAGGGTTTGATCGATACGAATCCCACCCGTGTGCCGCCGTTGGCGAATCCGCCCGCGCCCAAGACGGCGCATATGGGCCGTCTAAAAGGCGATGCGTTCGAGAAGGCCGCGGCCGAAGGGGCTCGTACGGTGCCGCCGCGCGAGCATGGGGGGAACTGCGATATCAAGGATTTGTCGCGGGGGTCCCGGGTGTTTTTTCCGGTCTACGTCAAGGGCGGTGGCTTGTCTGTGGGCGATCTGCATTTCTCGCAAGGCGACGGCGAGATTACGTTTTGCGGCGCGATCGAGATGGCGGGCTGGATTCACATGCGAGTCAATGTGATCAAGGGAGGCATGGACAAGTATGGGATCAAGAACCCCATCTTTAAGCCCAGTCCGATTACGCCGAACTACAAGGACTATCTGATCTTCGAGGGAATTTCCGTCGATGAACAGGGCAACCAGAAATACTTGGATATGACGGTGGCATATCGCCAGGCTTGCTTGAACGCGATCGAATACCTGAAAAAGTTCGGCTATTCCGGTGCGCAGGCTTATTCGATTCTGGGCACCGCGCCGGTGCAGGGGCATGTAAGCGGGGTGGTCGATATTCCCAATGCGTGCGCGACCTTGTGGTTGCCAACGGAGATTTTCGACTTCGACATCATGCCCTCGGCCAGTGGCCCGACCAAGTTCATCAGCGGCGACGTTGATATGCCTGTTTCGCCAGATCTGTAAGGAGACGTCATGCCTACCTATGACTATGCCTGCCGCGCATGTGGTGAGTTTTCGGCGCTGCGCCCGCTCGCGCAGTGGCAAGACCCCGCCGCCTGCCCGACGTGTGGCGAGGCGTCGCCGCGCATCTTGGGTGGTGCACCGGCGCTGGGTGCCTTGTCCTCGGCCATCAATCGCGCCAGGGCGCGCAATGAGGCCAGCGCCAACGAGCCGCGCAGTATCCGGTCTGGCCACGGCATGAACTGCGGCTGTTGTGGCGGCGCGAAGCGGTCTGGTAAGACACGGGTGGCCGCCGATGGCAGCAAGACATTCGCCAATAGCCGTCCGTGGATGATCAGCCATTAGCCGCGCTATGTATCGCTGCGTGGCGAGTGCGATGAAGTCCAGTGCGGGCCTAAATCGTCTTGGCGATTTTATCGAGACGAGAGCCTTGTTGACGGTGTAGAGGCGCCCGCACTTTTTCCTCGGAGCGGGACCGGTTCGTGGTCCCGTTCAAACAAGTGAGGCGGTCGGCGTAAAACTGTGCATCATGACACCCAGGGTAATCCCTAGTTTCTAAATCATCATACGAATACGTATTATCACTTCCTCAGAATTTCAATAATAGGGGACATAATGCGACTCGGATGCATTGCCGATGACTTCACCGGCGCTACGGACGTGGCGAACAACCTCGTGCGCGCGGGTATGCGCGTGGTTCAGACGATAGGGGTGCCGAAAGACGCGGGCGAGGTCGATGCCGACGCTATCGTCGTGGCGCTGAAGTCGCGCACCACGCCGGCCACCGATGCGATCGCCGAGTCGGTGCGGGCGTGCGAATGGTTGCGTGGTCTGAACCCTACCGCGCAGATTTATTTCAAATACTGTTCCACGTTCGATAGCACGCCCGAAGGCAACATCGGTCCCGTGACCGAGGCACTGATGGATGCCGTGGGATCGTCGTTCACCATCGCGACGCCCGCGTTTCCAGACAATGGGCGTTCGGTGTTCAAGGGCCACTTGTTCGTTGGAGACGTGCTGCTCAGCGACTCCAGCATGCGTCATCATCCCTTGACGCCGATGACCGACGCGAATCTGGTGCGTGTGTTGCAAGCGCAGTCCCGCCGGCGCGTGGGCTTGGTGGACCATCGTGTTGTGCGCCAGGGCGCGCTCGCGATCAAGCAGCGTTTCCAGCAGCTTGAGCAAGAGGGCATCGGCATGGCGGTTGTCGATGCGATCGATAACGAGGATTTGTTGACACTGGGCGCGGCCACGGCCGATATGGCTTTGGTCACAGCCGGGTCGGGATTGGCCATGGGTCTGCCGGCGCAGTGGGGTTTTGAACCCAACGCCAGCGCGCAGCGTTTGCCGCAAGCGGTGGGCGCGCAGGCGATATTGGCAGGCAGTTGTTCGGCGGCGACGCAGCGGCAGACGCGCGCGTTCATCGACGCGGGGGGCGCTGCGCTGGCATTAGATCCCTTGCAACTCGCGCAGGCAGAGAACCCGGTTGCCGACATATTGGCCTGGGCGCAGCCGCGCGTGAACCAGGGCGAGCGCGTTATGGTGTATTCGACCGCGGACGCGGAATCCGTCAAGGCCGTTCAAGCGCGTCTGGGCACACAAGAAGCCGGCGAATTGGTCGAGCGTACGTTGGGCGCCGTGGCGCAAGGCTTAGTCAGACTCGGCGTGCGTCAGCTGATTGTCGCGGGTGGCGAGACCTCTGGCGCCTGCGTGCAGGCGCTTGATATCGATCGGATGCAGATCGGGCCTCAGATCGATCCCGGCGTGCCATGGTGCTACGCGCATAGCCCGGCGGCCTCGGGCGAAGGGCTGCATCTGACGCTGAAATCCGGCAATTTCGGCAGCGACGACTTTTTCATCAAGGCATTCAAGATGTTGAACAACGAGGCGGCGGTATGAGCGAGGCAGCCCTGCGCGAGGAAATCTGTTTTGTTGGGCGCTCGCTTTTCGAGCGCGGCTATGTGCACGCGACGGCGGGGAACATCAGCGCGCTACTCGAAGATGGCAGTGTGTTGATCACGCCCACCGACGCTTGTCTGGGACGCCTGAAGCCGGCTGATCTGGTGCGCGTGGATGCGGAGGGCAATGCTCCCGCAGGCGCGCGCCCGAGCAAGACGATCGTCCTGCACCGCAGGATTTATGCGGCCGAGCCGACTGCGCGTTGCGTGATTCACACGCATAGCACGCACCTGGTGGCGCTGACCTTGAAAGGTGTGTGGCGGGAGTCGGATATCGTCCCGCCCATTACGCCTTACTTCGTGATGAAGGTCGGTCATGTGCCTTTGATTCCGTATCGCCGCCCGGGTGACGCACAGGTGGGCGATCTGGTGGCCGATGCGATTGCCCAGGGGCAGCGCGCCGGTGCGCCGTTGCGCGCCGTGATGCTGGACCGATTGGGTCCCAATGTCTGGCACGACAGTCCTGCGGCCGCGATGGCCGTGCTCGAAGAGCTCGAGGAAACCGCACGTCTCTGGTTGATGACTGATGCCAGCGCGCTGTCGCAAGCACAGATCGACGAGCTGCGCACAGCGTTCGGTGCACGCTGGTAAACGCGCGGCATCTCCCCCAATTCGCCCTTAGTCAGGACATCATGCTGAAGTTTTCCGCAAACCTTTCGATCCTCTTTACTGAGCTTCCTTTTGCGCAACGATTTGCCGCCGCGAAACAAGCTGGCTTTGATGCGGTCGAGTGCTGGTTTCCCTACGAACACGGTTCCGCTGCCGAAATCAGCGCCTGGTTGACCGAGCATCGGTTGAAGATGGTCGGGATCAACACCCCGTGGGGCGAAGGCGCTCAATGGGGACTGGCGGCGTTGCCGGGCTTCGAGGATGCGTTTGAAAAATCCATGCGCGATACGTTGGAGTTCGCGCATGCCGTAGGCGGCCCGGCCATTCATGTCATGGCCGGATTGGCCGGCCACGTATCGCCGTCAGACGCGCGTCGTTGCTACCTCAACAATCTGCAGCGGGCGTTGCGTTGGGCCGAGGGCAGCGGATCCACTTTGGTGATCGAACCCCTGAATGGCCGCGACCGGCCGGGGTACTTCCTGCATAGCGTGGATCAGGCCGCGGACATCATCGATCATCAAGGCTTGAGCGATCTGCGCATCATGTTCGATTGCTATCACATCCAAGTTCAGGAAGGCGATGTGATCATGCGCATGCGCCGTCATTTCGACAAGATCGGTCACGTACAGATCGCGGGCGCGCCGGCGCGCGGAGAGCCGGATCAGGGCGAACTGAACTACGTCGAGATACTGCGCGAACTGGACCGTCTGGGCTGGCAAGGCTATGTCGGCGCCGAGTACAAGCCCACGGGCGCCTCGGCCGACAGCTTCGGTTGGCTGGCTGACTTGCGCCGGGCAGGTATTGCCGCCTGATTCCGCGTCACCTGTTTTACCCCGCAGCACCTACGACATCACGAACCATAAGCACCTAGGAGACCCCACATGAAATTCGCTATGTCTCGTCAAAAAATGAGCCGCTATGCGTTGGGCTTGATTGCCGCCTGTTTCGCCGCCGGCGCGATCGCTGCTGATTCGCCCGACTATAAGCAACGCACGTTCAAGCTCGGCCACGTGATTGCTGACGATCACCCGGCCGCCCTGGGCGCCAAGCGCTGGCAGGAGCTGTTGGCCGAACGCAGCGGCGGCAAGATCAAGGTACGCATCCATGGCAACGGCAGCATCGGCGGTGATACGCAGATGACCTCCGCCGTACAAGGCGGTGTGCAGGAGCTGGGCATCATCACCTCGTCGCCGATCGCGAGCGTGGTACGTGAAATCGGCCTGTTGGACCTGCCGTTCACCTTCAATACGGCACAAGAAGTCGATGCCGTTCTGGCGGGTAAAGTTGGCGATGCAATCGCCGAGAAGATGAACGCCAACGGCATGGTAGTCGTGGGCTGGATGGAAAACGGTTTCCGCAGCATCACCAACAGCCGTCGTCCGATCACCAAGTTCGAAGACATGCAAGGCCTGAAGGTCCGCGTGTTGCAAAACCCGGTTTACATCGAGACGTTCAATACGCTGGGCGCCAATGCCGTGCCGATGCCGTTCCCCGAGGTCTACACCGCGCTGGAATCGCGCGCCGTGGATGGTCAGGAAAACCCGCTGGGCACGATCAACACGTCCAAGTTCAACGAGGTGCAAAAGTACCTGAGCCTGACCCGTCATACCTATACGCCGTATGTCGTGGTGGTCAGCAAGCGCGTGTGGGACAAGCTCACGCCCGACGAGCAAAAGCTGTTGAAGGAAACCGCTGCCGAAGCGTCCGAGTATCAACGCAAGATTTCGCGCGAAAGCGAAGCGCGCTTTCTGGCCGAGCTGAAGGAGCGCGGCATGGAAGTCAACGAGTTGTCGGCTGAAGAAGCCAAGCGCATGCGCGAGAAGCTGCAGCCGGTGATCGACAAGTTCTCCAAGGATCTGGGCGGCGATCTCGGTGCCGAGATGATGGTCGAGATCAACAAAGTTCGCGGTTCTTCCAACTAAGTCAGTATCGGAGTCAATTATGCAGATCGCCATTACCGGCGGAGGTGGTTTCCTGGCATCGATGCTGGTGCGGCGCCTGCTCGAAAGCGGCGTGGCCGGGAAACCGGTCACCCGTATCGTCACCATTGACCCGGTGCCGTGTCCCGTTCAAGACCCACGTGTGGAAAGCATCGTTTCCGACGTGGCGGACCCGAATACGCTCGCCCGCGCGATTACCACCGATACGCACGCTATCGTCCATTTGGCCGCCGTGGTGAGCGGGCAGGCGGAGGCGGATTTCGATCTGGGCATGCGTGTGAACATCGATGCCACTCGGGCGCTGTTGGAACATGCGCGCGCGCTTGGCACCAAGCCGCGTTTTGTCTTTACCAGTTCGGTGGCTGCCTTTGGCGGCACGTTGCCCGAGCGGGTGCAAGACGACACGCGTACATTGCCTCAGAGTTCTTACGGCGTGCAGAAAGTCATCGGCGAGTTGCTGGTGGGCGATTACACGCGCAAGGGCTATATCGATGGAATCACGCTGCGTGTACCGACGATCTCCGTGCGCCCGGGTGCGCCCAATAAGGCCGCGTCGAGTTTTGCCAGCGGCATTATTCGCGAGCCCTTGGCAGGCGTAGAGGCGGTGTGCCCGGTGTCGCCTGAACTGCGCATGTGGCTGCAATCGCCCGATCGCGCGATAGACAATCTGGCGCATGCGTTGGAAGTCGATGGCGCGCTGTTGGGCAATGACCGTACGGTAAACCTGCCGGGCTTGTCGGTGTCAGTGGGCAGCATGATCGAAGCGTTGCGTACGGCGGCCGGTGATGCCGTCACGAAGCTGATCCGTTACGAACCGGATCCTGCGGTCGAGCGTATCGTGGCCTCGTGGCCTAACGATTTCGATACCGTGCGCGCACGTGCATTGGGGTTTGTCGCGGATGAGGACTATGTCTCAGTGGTACGTGCCCACATGGCGCGCCTGGGCATAACGTCCACGGCGGCGCAGAATCCGCCCACGTAAAGGAGCGCACATGAAAAAGCTGATTGACGGCTATTTCCGAATGCTGAGCCTGCTGATGGTGTTGTGCCTTGTGGGCATGGTTGTGCTGGTGTTTGGCAATGTGGTGTTGAGGTACGGCTTGAACTCGGGCATTACGAGTTCAGAAGAGGTGTCGCGCTGGCTGTTCGTCTGGCTGGTGTTCCTGGGGGCGCTGGTGGCGCTGCGCGAACGTCAGCACCTGGGCGTGGAAATTCTGGTGCGCCGCTTGCCGGTCGCGGGGCAGAAAGTCTGTTTGATTGTAAGTCAGCTCTTGATGCTCGCCACGCTCTGGTTGTTTTTGTCGGGCAGTTGGGAGCAGACGCTGATCAACTTGCATGTCGAGGCACCGGCGACAGGATGGTCGATGGCGATCGTCTACATGGTAGGCATTGTGTTTAGCGTGTCGGCAGGCGCCATGGTGCTGTGGGACTTATACCGGGTGCTGTCTGGCCGTATGCGCGACGACGAGCTGGTCATGGTGACCGAATCCGAAGAAAAAGCCGAACTGGATAACTTGAAGCGCGAACTCGCCGAGGCAGAGGGGAAACAGCCATGACCGTGCTCGTATTTATCGGGGCACTGCTGGGCGCGATGGCGCTGGGTATGCCCATCGCCTTTGCGCTATTGGTATCGTCCGTAGCGCTGATGTGGCATCTGGACATTTTCGATGCCCAGATCATCGCGCAGAACTTTATCGCGGGGGCGGATAACTTCCCCCTACTGGCGATTCCGTTCTTTATGCTGGCCGGCGAGGTCATGAACGTCGGTGGTTTGTCGCGCCGGATTGTCGATATGGCAATGGTCGTTGTCGGCCATATTAAAGGCGGTTTGGGCTACGTCACGATTGTCGCGGCATGTTTGTTGTCGGCATTGTCGGGCTCGGCAGTGGCGGACGCGGCGGCACTCTCGGCGCTGCTGGTTCCCATGATGGTCAAGGCCGGCCATGCCAAGACGCGGTCGGCCGGTTTGGTGGCGGCGTCGGGGATTATCGGGCCGGTGATTCCCCCAAGTATCGGCTTCGTGATCTTCGGGGTCGCGGCCAACGTATCGATCACCAAGCTATTTCTGGCTGGCATCATGCCCGGAATTTATATCGGCGCAGCGCTCTGGGTGACGTGGTGGCTCTGCGTACGCAAAGAAGATCTGGAGCCCGGCCCCCGCGCGAGTGCGCGTGAACTGTGGCGTGCCACTTTGGATGCTGGCTGGGCGCTGATGTTGCCGGTCATTATCATCGTGGGGCTGCGTATGGGTGTATTCACGCCCACGGAAGCGGCCGTAGTGGCGGCAGTGTATGCATTGTTCGTGTCCACGGTGATCTATCGCGAACTCAAGCTCTCGCAGCTATACGCTGTGTTCATGACGGCGGCGCGCACGACCGCGGTGATCATGTTGCTGGTCGCGGCGGCCTCGATCGCGGGCTGGTTGGTAACTGTGGCGGACTTGCCCGGTGCAATTACCGACATGATGGAGCCGTTCCTGGATAACCCCACGATGTTGCTTATCGCGATCATGTTGCTGGTGATCGTGGTGGGGATGGCGATGGACATGACGCCGACAATCCTGATCCTCACGCCGGTGCTGATGCCCCTGGTGCGGCAGGCGGGGATTGATCCCGTATACTTTGGCGTTCTGTTCATTATTAATATGTCCATCAGCCTCATCACCCCGCCGGTGGGCACCGTGCTCAGCGTCGTGGCAGGGGTGACCAGGCAGCGTATCGATCAAGTGATGCGCGGCGTATGGCCATTTCTGATCGCCGAGCTGATCGTGCTGTTCCTGCTCGTGTTTTTCCCGGCGCTGGTCATTATTCCGGCGCGTTGGTTCAGTGGCTGATATCGTCAGGAGCCAGTCTATGTGCGCGCGCCCAGTGGGGGAAGTCAGTAAGCCGGTGGGCGGTACATTGGCGGATCGGGTGACGGCAGAGTTGATGCAGCTCGTGCGGGGAGGGGCCTATCCCGTCAATTCGCGGCTGCCGACCGAGCCTCAGCTCGCCGAGCGCTTTGGCGTGAGTCGGACCGTGGTGCGCGAAGCCATTTCCCGCCTGAAGTCAGAAGGCATGGTGGAAACGCGCCAGGGCAGTGGCACCGTGGTGCTCGATCCCAAGCGCAATACGTTTCGCATCGATGCGCTAGGCGGCGAGCTGGAAGCGCGGGCCGTGCAAGAGGTGCGCTGCGGTCTGGAGAGCGAAATGGCGGCGCTTGCCGCCGCGCGCTGCACGGATGAGCAAATCGCGCGGATTCAACGTGCCCTGCGGCGGATTGACGATGCCGTGGCCGATGGCGGCGATGGCGTGGCCGAGGATATGGCGTTTCATGCGGCGATTGCCGAGGCTGCCCAAAATCCGTTGTTGACCTCGCTGCTGGAGTTTATCGGACACGCGCTGCGTGATGTGATCACGATCACGCGTACGCATGAAGCGCGTCGCGAGGATTTCTTTCAGCAGGTGAATGAAGAACACGCGGCAATTGCGCAAGCGATCGCCCGCAGGGACATAGAGGGTGCGCGTCGGGCAGCGCTGCACCATATGCAGAGTTCGATTCAGCGTTTGATCGCAGCAGAATCCGACGAGCAAGGTCCCGCACTCTGATCGCGGGGGCGCTGTGCGCGCGTCCACGCCTGCCTGCCACGGCGCCACGCCGCGCAGGCAGGGCGATTTACCGGCGTTTTCCCGACGAACGCGACTCCCAGAACACCACGCGCCGATGGATCGCGCGCATGATCATGGAGCCGGTTAGGCCGATCGCGGCCAGGAGCAACACGCCCGAGAACATCGTTGCCAGGCTCATGCTTACTGAGGCGGAAGCAATCAAGTAGCCCAGCCCCTCTTGTGCCGAAAGGAATTCGCCCACCACGGCGCCAATCAGGGCCAATGACACACCGATCTGCAAGCCCGAGAAGATCTCCCCCGATGCGGCCGGTAGCTTGACGTGCAGCAACATGTACAGGCGCGATGCCGAGAACGCGCGGCAGGCGTCTAACAATTCCGGGTCCGTGCGTTTGATCCCATTGATCGTGTTGACGAACAGAGGGAAAAAGCAGACTAGCGCCACGAGCACGACCTTCGACGCCATGCCAAAGCCAAACCACACCAGGATGATCGGGCCCAGCGCCACCTTTGGCATCGCTTGAATACCGATGAACAAGGGGTAGAGAAACCGTTCAAACGTACGCGATTCCGCCAGCAATGCCCCCATCACGATAGCCAGGCTGCAGCCTATTGCGTAGCCGCTGAGCGTTTCGGACAGCGTGGCCCAGATGTGTGGCCACAGTGAACCGGTGGCAAAGCCTTGATAAAGGGCAGAGAACACGGCCGAGGGTGGCGGCAGAAGGTAGTCGGGAATGGCAAACAGCTGTATTGCGAAATGCCACACCAACACCAGCACCGACAGGCTGATCAACGGGTAGACAAGCGCGGTGATATCAAAACGTTTATTCATGAGTGAAATGGCGGCGCAGATGATGGCAGGCCGCGGTGAAGTCCGCGTCGTTCAGCGTTTCCAGGGTGCGAGGACGCGGCAGGTCCGGGCGATAGTCCTCGATGATGCGACCCGGGCGGGGCGACATCACCAAAACGCGATCAGCCAGAAAGACCGCTTCGGGAATGCTATGCGTGATGAAGAGAACGGACTTTTTCTGCGTGCTCCAAATACGTTGCAACTCCAGGGTGAGAGCTTCACGGCTCAGTGCATCGAGGGCGGCGAAGGGTTCGTCCATCAAGAGCAAATCGGGATCGGGTAGCAGCATGCGGGCAATCCCAACACGTTGCTGCATCCCGCCCGACAGTTCATAGGGATAGTTCTTGGCAAAGCCTTCGAGTCCGACCAACTCGAGCAAGGTGCGCGCGCGTTCTCGCGCGGGGCCTGTTGGAAGCTTTAACGTCGTCGCCGGCAGCAAGACATTGTCCAGCACCGTTTTCCAGGGCAAAAGGTTGGGCTTTTGAAACACAACACCGGTGCGGCGGCTCGGGCGGGTGATGCGTTCGCCGCCCAGATCGATCGTGCCCGACGTCGCCGGCAGCAAACCCGCTGCGAGCTTGAGCATGGTGGACTTGCCGCAGCCGGAAGGCCCGAGCACGGCGACGAACTCGCCGTCTTCAATCTTCAAATCAATATCGCGCAATGCCTCGATCACGCCACTACGGGTGGGGTAGGTCAACCCCACGCCTTGCAGGTTCAAACTGGCGCTCATTACTGTCCCTTGTTGCCGCTTGCTTCGTGGCGAGCTTGCCGCGCCTGGGCGAGGAATTCATGCACGCGGGCCCACGAGACACGGTTGGCCGTGGCGTTAGCCGCGGCGGTTCCCCCGCCACTTAATACGACCTTGCCTACCGGATGCGGTTTGGCGATCAGCGTGGCCGGCAGGTTCGGTACGCCGATGGCGTGGCCCGCACCCTCGCAACGCACATGTTCGACCGGCCAGGCATGCTGGTGCTCGCGCAAGGTCTGCTCGATTTGCTCGCTATACCAGCTGGACGGCCAGAATCCATCATCCGTGCCCGAGATCAGCATGACCGGGCCGCGGATCTGCTCAACCGGAATGCGCGCGGCGGCCACGGCGGCGGCGTTGCGCATGGGCGTATGGAAAGCAGGCTCCTGACGTACCGGGCGACCATCTTCCGGCCGCTGATCAAAAGCGCTCCAGTCCACATCGGGATTGTTCTGCCAGACGTTGGGCAAGGGCTTGCCTTGCCATGTCCAGACGGAGGAGTCCGGCGCTTGACCGGCAAAGCCCGCGCGCAGCGTGCCGTGTATAACCGAGCTGGGCACATAAGCGAGGGTGGCGCTGATTTTTTCGGGAAAGCGCGAAGCAAGCAATAACGATAGTTCACCACCGCGCGATTGACCCGTGATGGCAACGAAGCCATCGGCGGGTTTCAGCTCCCGGTGCACCCAATCGAGCGCGCGTTCGAAATATTCCAGCGGCATATCGCCGATAGTGTCCGGCAGCCCCGGGGCTTTGAAATAGCCCAGCGCCAGTGCTTGATAGCCCTGAGCGGCATACAGTGCCGCGCGTTGGCGCGGAATCCCGCCGCCCGAGCCATTCATGACGATGATCGCAGGGTGCGGGCCCGGCGTGGCCGGCGTGAACAAGGTCCCCACGATCTGCGCTTCGGCGATCTCGCGGCGTGTCACGCCATCGACGATAAAGCGTTGGATGAATTGCGTCTGTGCCTTTTCACCGCGATCATTGCTGGCCGACAGCTGTATCGTCAGCGCGTTGGTTTCCTCGGAGAGTTCCAGTTCGGTGGGCAGCGACTGGCAACGCATTGCCCACACGGTAGCCATCGCGTCCGGGGTGTCCCAGTCGCCTTGTTGCGGCGCCTGAATATCCAGATCGACAATGCCAGTCTCGTCGAGGACAAACTGAGCGGTGCTGTGCCATGTACTGCCATCGGGATGCGACAACGTCGCAACGAGCGTCACAGGGCCCGCGGTAAATCCGCTCAGGCGCACGCTGCGGCGGACGTCAACTGCGGCATCGACGGGGGTGACCTCAATGTTCGGCTGACTCATTTAGCACTCCGGGCCTTTTCGCGCACGGCGTTGGCGTCGAAATTGTTGATCTGCTCGATCAGCGAATTGGAGAAAATGTCTTCGACGGGCACATTGGCCGAAGGGTACTCACCGGCATCGGCCATTGCCTGAATGCCCGCCTTGATCGAGGTCAAATCGTATTGGCCCGGTACGCGCGGCGTGCCATCACGCTTGTTCAGCACCCGGTCCAGACGGCGCGACAGCAGGGTTGCGGCATCGGCCAGTGCCTTTTCCGGCGCGACATCGGCGGGTTTGGCCTGCGGGTTGGCGCGCCAGAAGGCTTGCACGCAGTATTCCGGGTTCGCCTGGCAGGCGATCTGAGCCTTGGTATAGGCGCGGCCAAAGCGGGCCAGCAGATCCGGGTTGTCGCGGAAGTTGTCGACGTGCGTGATAAAGCCGTTGCCGGCCGTCTCGCTGAACACCTCGGGATACGCGACGCGGCGGATCTTGGTGCCCGACATTTCGAGCATATCGTTCCAGCTGCTGTTGAAGTTCAGCGCATCGACGCGGCCAGCCTTGAGGGCTTGAAAACCGGCCGCCAGGGCGCCCACAGCCACATAGTCCACGTCTTTACCGGGGGTCAGACCCGCCGTGCGCAGCGCGGCGCGGCCGCCCGGGATGGTGCCCCAGGTCAGGGCGCCCACGCCGATCTGTTTGTTTTTCAGATCGGTGATGGTCTTGATCGGCGATTCCTCCAAGACGGCGAATTCCATGGTGTTGGTCGGCACGCCGTTATAGAAGTAGCGCAGCGGCAGCACGTCCTTGCCGCTGAAATAGCTGGAGATGACGGGTTCCGAGGTCGGATAGCCGATGGTCACGCGTTTGCTGGCGACTTGTGGCAGCAACGCGCCCGCGCCTTGAAACACGATCGTTTTCACGCTCAGATTTTCGTCTTTGAAGAATCTGAGCTCTTCGGCCGCCGCGTAGGGTGCGCCGTCATGCACGGCCGGTGGGATGGCCAGGGCGACCGTAACTTCGTCCAGGGCGTGCGCGGCCGTCAAGGGGGCGAGCGCGGCCAGCGCGGAGGTCAGAGTAAGCAGCGTAAAGCGCATGATGATTCCTTCTCAGTCCTGTGAGTAGGGTGCGAGGCTGTTGTGAATGGACGCCTCGCACCAATTTTTAACTTTTGTTCTGTGCTTCTTGGGCCAGCCGACGCGCGGCGTCGGCTAACAGTTGATGGCGATCGATTTTGTTGGTGGATGCCAGTGGCAGAGCATCGACGAACCAAACGCGCCGCGGATGTTGATATGCGGGCGCATTGGCCAGTGCGTGCTGTTTGATTTCTTCTGCATCGACTTGATGTCCGGAGCGCAGGACCACGAACGCCACCGGCTTGGTTCCTTTGATGTCGTCATCGACCGGGACCACCGCCGCTTGCTGAATCGCGGGATGTTGCTCCAGCATCTTTTCCACTTCACCGGGGTAGATGTTTTCGCCGCCGCTGACGAACATATCGTCGCGCCGGCCGACGAAGGTGTAAAAGCCATTGGTATCGCGACGGAATACGTCGCCAGTGATGTAGTGCCCGTCTTCGGTAAAGGGCGCGGCCAGATCCGGCCGTTGGTGATAGCCTTGCATCAGTCCGGGGCTGCGTACAGCCAGGATGCCTTGATCGGGGCCGTCTTGCGGGCCGGGGATGAGTTTGACGCTGACCAGCGGATGCGGATAACCGACCGACATGGTGGGCGCCGGCAGACCGTCCGGGTGCGGGCCGAACACAACGGGTCCGCCTTCGGTGGTGCCATACGCGTTGATGACACGTGCGGCGGGGAAGATCTGATGGATCTGCTTGAGCAGGCTCGCGCTCACGGGGGCAGAGCCCATGCGGATCACTTTGACTGACGACAAGTCCGTACGCGAAAGCAGTTCGCGTTCGCGCAGCATCATCGCGATCATCGGCGGTACGGCGGTCAGCCAGGTGCAGCGATACGTACCAATGGCATCGATGTAGGCGGCCGCTGTGAATTGCGGCAGCAGCACTGTGGTGGCGTGGCTGGCCAGGGATAGAAAGGCCAGCGCAAGCGCATTCATGTGATAGAGCGGCGCGGCAATCAGCGCGCGTTCCGCATTGAGCGGCGTGGCTTGCACGCGCGTCTGCACGGTCCACCACTGTCCTGCGTGCGACAAACGCACGCCTTTGGGCTTGCCGGTCGAGCCGGAGGTGTACAGAAATAGGGCAGTATCGTCGGCGCTGGGCGCATACGACGGGGCGCTGCCTTCGGCACGCCAGACATCAAACGCTGCCGTATCGAGCGCCAGGCTGGGAATGCCAGCCGGCACCGCGCCGGCACGTGCCATGTCATGCAGTACCAAGCGCGCGCCCGAGTCCTTTAACACATACTCGATGGTGGCGGGCGGAAATTTGTAGTTCACCGGCACGGCAATCAACCCCGCGCGCATGATACCCAGCACGGTGGCGATATACGGCACGGAGTTGGCCGCCAGCACGGCGATGCGATCGCCGGGCTGATAACCCTGTTGCCGCAGGGCCTGGGCCACACCGCGTGCCATGTCATCCACATCGGCGTAGGTGTAGGTGCGCGGCACAGCCGCGGCGCCCACGCGCCCATCTAGCCCAATGAGGGCGACTTGTTGCGGGTCGGCTTGCGGATCGATCAGATCGCCCAGATTTTTCAGAGTTGTCATGATGCGGGACTGCGTGTCGGTGAACCGGAATGAGGGTCGTGCCTGAAGCGGCGCGTCCCCCGCGCGAGCAGGGGACGCAAGTGCTTTATGCCTTGGGTTTCGGCGTGGAATACGCGCCGCGGCCGCTGGCCAACAGCTTGCCTTCCGAGTCATAAACGTAGGCTTCGGCAATGGAGATGGAGCCAGCCTTGATGACTTTGCCCTTGGCACGCAGATCACCGCGCATGGCCGGGCGGTGATAGTCCACGCGCAGGTCGATGGTGGGCACACCACGACCCGTTTGCGATACCAGTGCCCAGTCTGCGGTCAGGTCAACCAATGCGGCCAGGATGCCGCCATGGGTGTAGCCGCCTTCGGGATTCACGACCCATTCTTCACGCCATTTGGCCGACAGCTCGATTTCGCCTTCGCCAACCGACAGGACTTCGATGCCCAGCCATTGGTGATAGGGGCCGCGACGCAGGCGCGTCTGGACGTCTTCTTTGCTGGGGAGAGTGTTTTCGCTCATGTTGCTTCTCAAAAATAGTTCGGACGATGTGAACGCCGTGTCAGCTTAGGGGGTGACAATGACCTTGCCCAATACTTCGCGGTCGCGGATCAGCGCGAGGCCTTCGGCGGCTTGCTCCAGCGGCACGACGCGGTCGATGACGGGCTTGACGCTGCCATCGGCAACCATGTCCAGCAGGGCCTTCAGGTTGTCGTCGTAGAAGCTGTTCGAACCCTTGATGTTGATCTCGAAGCTCCACACATAGCGCAGATCTTCCTTCGGATCGTGGCCGGCCGTCGCGCCGCAAACGAGCAGCGTACCGCCGCGCTTGATGCACTTGAGCGAAGGCACCCAGGTGTCGCCACCGGTGAAATTGATCACCACGTCCACACCGCCTTCGTCGGTGCGACGTTGCGGTTTGCCGTATTGCGCGATGGCCCACTTGGAGAAGTCGGTTTCGCGGTAGTTGATGACGTGGTCGGCGCCCACTTTGCGCAGCTGCTCGCCCTTGGCGTCGCTGCCTGCGCAAGCGATGACTTCGGCGCCCAGCAACTTGGCCAGAATGACGCAGGCAGTACCCACGCCGCCGCTGGCGCCCAGGATCAGCACGCGGTCGCCGGCCTTGACGGTGTTGTGCGTGATCAGCATGCGGTGCGCGGTACCGTAGGCCACCGGCAAGGCGGCTGCGTCTTCGTAGCTGACGGCGTCCGGCAGGGCGATAAGCTGAGGTGCGGACACCAGGCAATATTGCGCCATGCCGCCGTCGAGCATTTCGCCCATCAGGCCCTTGGAGCGGTTCAGCGGGTTGACCAGCACGCGGTCGCCGACTTTCCAGCCTTCGACGCCCGCTCCGACCTCGACGATCTCGCCGGCCATGTCCAGACCGATCACCACGGGCAGCGGCACTTTGATGCCGGGCATGCCGCGCACGGTGAACACGTCGTGATAGTTAAAGGAGGACGCACCCACACGAATCACCACGTGGCCTTCCGTCGCCGTGGGCACGGGTTTGTCGGTGACGACATGCAATTTGTCCAGGTCACCGTGTTCGCTCAATAGCAGGGCTTTCATCGTTTTGCTCATGGTTACTCTCTCTTCGGTAGTCGTTATTGAATGGACTTGGATTTTTCGTACGGGCCGGTGACAAACAGGTCAGCCGGCAGCTCGCCCTTGATCATGCCGCTGGCCTTAAAGACTTCGTGCTCGCGCTTGAGCGTGTCGATATCGGCTGGCTCGAAAGCCACGCGGTTCATCTGCGACCATTGCCCGGCATAGACGCGCGCGTCCGCCTCCGGCAGGTTGGCCGATTTCTGCAGAATCGTTGCGACTTCATCGCGATTTTTATCGCCCCAGGCCAGCGTGTTGCGCAGACCCGCCAGAACGCGGGCGACAACCTCGGGGTGCTTTTCCAAGAACTCGCTGCGCACGGTGCCGATACCGATATAGGGCACCGAGTCCGTCTTGGTCAGCTTTTTCCATTCGTCGGCGAATGATCCGAGTGGCGTGACCTTCAGGTCTTTGAGTTGGGCAATGGTGACAGAGCGCAAGGCAGAAGCGTCGACCTGTTTTTGCGCCAGAAACTGCGCCAGACGAGCTTCATTGCCACCCACCAACGAGAAGTCGTTGGCTTTAATGCCGTAGTTGCCATCGAGCACTGCGCCAGCGATCACGGCCACTGAGCTGCCTGCGGGCGACATGCCGACTTTTTTGCCTCGCAGTTGTTCCAGCGAGGTGATGGGGGAGCCTTCGGGCACGACGAATTGCACATCGGCGGGCTGCGTGGCGGCAACCACCTTGACGGGCACGCCTTCCGCGGCGCTGCTAAAGACCCCTGCGGCGGGCGCGCCAAACGCGAAGTCAATCGAGTTCGAGGCCAGCGCGCGCAGCGGTGCATTCACGTCCGGAAAGCGCACGAACTCGACATCGAGGTCCTGGTTTTTCAGAAAGTCAGTGGCTTCCAGCACCGAGCCATAGCCCAGGCTCACGCCGCTGCTCCAATAACCAATACGCACCTTGTCGGCGGCGAACGCCGACGCACTGGTCAGCAAGGCCGCCGCAGCGAGCCCGGCCGAAAGCAATTTTTTTCCGTTCATGTCGAACTCCTTGAATTAGAGCGGTTTCCAGCGGAACAGGCGTCTTTCCAGAGGCTTCAATATGCCGCCTTCGAGCGCCAGCATGAGCAAGACCAGCATTAAGGTCCAGGCGAACACTTGGTCTGTCTGTACCAGATCGGCGGCCTGCCGCAGGCGATAACCGATGCCATCGGATGAGCCCAACGTTTCGGCCACCAACGATACGCGCCAGCCAAAGCCAAACGCCAGGCGCGCACCGGAAAAGAAATACGGCAAGATGGTGGGCAGATAGATCTTTCGTAGAATCTGTGTGCGCGTCATGCGGAAACTGCGCGCCAGATCGATGTGCTGTTTATCGACGTTCTTCGAGCCCTGCCATACGTTGGTCAAGATCAGCGGCATGGCCGTCATGAACACCACGAAGATCGTGGTCGCATTCGAGATACCGAACCAGATGATGGCGAACACGGCCCAGATGGCCGACGATACGGTATTGGTGACCGACAGGAGCGGTTCGAAAAAGCTGGCTAGCGTACGATTCGACCCGAGCAACAGCCCCAAGGGCGTGCCCACGACCGTGGCCAGCAGAAAGCCCATGACCACGCGATATAGCGTCATGCCCACGTCATGGGCAAAGGTCGCGGTGCCGAACAAGGACTGCATCGCATGCCAGACTTTTAGCGGGCCGGGCAACACGAAGGCAGGCATACGCGAGGCCGCCAAGGCCCAAATGGCCACGAAGATCGCCGCGAGCGCGACACGTTGAGCCACGACGACCCAGATGGAACGTTGGGAGCCGTTGCTCATGGCGTGACCTGCAGACGGAGTTGACGGGTAAGTTCGGCGGTATCGCGATCCGTCGGTACACGCGGACGCGGCAGGTCGACCTCCACGATCTGCTTGACGCGGCCGGGTCGCGGTTCAAGCAGCACAATGCGATCGGCCAATACGACAGCTTCTTCTACATCGTGCGTGACAAACAGGATCGTCGCGCCAGTTTCGCCCTGAATACGCAGCAGCTCCTGATGCATTTGGCTGCGGGTATGCGGGTCCAGTTTCGAAAACGGCTCGTCCATCAGCAGAATCGAGGGTTCAACGACCAGACTGCGCGCGAGGGCCACGCGGCTGCGCATGCCGCCCGATAATTGATGCGGCCACGAGCGCGCGAACTCTTCTAATCCCACTACCTGCAATGCGCGTTCGGCGCGCGCATGACGTTCTTGTTTGGACAGACGCATGGCTTCCAGACCGAACTCGACGTTTTCTTTGACGGTGCGCCACGGTAGCAGGCGGTCTTCCTGGAACATGTAGGCGAGTTGATGCCATTGCTGGAACTGTGCCGCGGGCACGCCCTGGATCTCGAGCGTGCCGCTATCGAAGGTATCCAGCCCCGCCACGATGTTTAGCAGCGTGCTTTTGCCGCAGCCCGATGCGCCCAACAGCGCGACGACTTCACCGCGGCGGACATCGAAGGAAACGTCACGCAGCGCCTGCAAGCTGCCGTAGTACTTGTTCAGCGTCCGCACGTCCAGCACGGTGGGCGCATCGCTGCGCGCGCGGCTGTCAGACGTCAAGGCTTCGGGGCTTAACACATTCATCGCCAGCTCCCCGCACCCGTAAACGGGATCGCCGCGCCGGTTTGCGCCAGGCTTGCATATAGCTTTTCCATCGTCATGCTTTGAAAGGTTTCGATGTGCCGGCGGGCGATGGTTTCGGCTCGCTTGGCGTCCTGTTCTTCGAACGCGTCAATCAACGCGTTGTGATCGTGCTTGATTTCGGGCTTGGTCTTTTGCACGCCAAATCCCAACGCCACCAGGCGCGACATTTCGTCCAGCAAGGATTCCAGCGTGCGATGCAGACGTTCATTGCCAGAGGCGGCCGAGATCGCCAGATGAAATGCTTTATTCGCATGCATGAACGACTGGATGTGTTCGCTCAATGACAGCGCCGGGTCATGTTGCCGGCATGCGGCTTCCAGTTCGCGCAAATGCGCGGTGTCGACGCGGCCCACGGCCAATCGAGCCGCCAGCGGCTCGAGTTGCACGCGCAGCGTGAAAACTTCCTCGACGTCGCGCAGGGTGATCGGCGTGATCTGGTATCCCTTGCGAGGGCGCGATTGCATATAGCCTTCGTGGGCCAGTCGCACCAGTGCAACGCGCACGCTGGCTTTACGAATCCCGTAGCGCTGCATCAGCTCGGGCTCGGTCACGAACGCGCCGGGCGGCAGGCGGCAAGAAATAATGTCGCTGCGCAGGCGCGAGTATGCGTCGTCACCGAAGCTGATCGGGGCGTTTCCTTCTATTGCCGAGGCAGAGAGTGCAGTGGGAATGATCATGGAAGCCGCGTTTGAAAATGGTCGTGTGAGCAGCTCACACTGTGGTGTAAGTGCTGCCTACACAAAGCCATTCTAGGTGCCTACAAACTTGCCGTGAAACACTGATATACGCTTTACATATAAGTAAAAGCTATATAGATCGTCACGCGTAAGCGGCCCAGCGGATCTATTGAGGGGGGCGACCTCCGAGCCAGCCGTATCGCGGGGCCGCGTCGTCAGGCGTGGATCAGTCCTGTTTACAACCACCGGCCGGCTTAACGCGATCAGATTTGAGGGGCGTGTTTAGCCCGTGTTATTGAGGGATTTGCCCCGCAGCAGAGGTCAGTGCCGCGACGCTTGTAATGGGAGTTATCCCCCGATTTTCACTAGCCTGCAGGTTCTCTAGGCATGGCAAACGGTCTGCCCAGAGAATCCACCGTGCCGGCGAGTGTCGGTTGTACTTACCAGAGAGAGTGCGTTATGACTTGTTTTCCTCTATTTCTGCGTTGCAAAGTTGCGTGCCTGGCTTGCGTTGTGACGGCCGCCATGGCTGTTGCCACGCCCATCTCTGCACAGGCGGCGTCCCTGATTTCGGGTCCGCTGCTCGACAATGCGCGCCGCAACATCCTTGGCGTGCGTGGCAGCCTCGTGCAGGTGCCAGCGGACGAGCCCGCGCAGGGAGCATTCGTGCCGGAACGGTACGCCGAGCGATGATGTGAGGCAGACCCGGCTCTCCGGTCCTTTGCTAGCAGGAATGGCATGGACTCGGAGGGCCCATCCCAGACATTTGGCCTCTAGCGCCGCGCAAACCGAAATTGCATTGGCGTTGGAATGGTTACAAACAGTCGTAACAGTGGGTCTCTCACTTGCTAGGATTTCGCGGTCTACTTCTGCTTAACCCGCGCGACGTTGGCGCTTCGGGAGTCACAGGGTAGATATCAGGCTGTTATTCGCGCATCTATCGCAGCCGCCTGATTTACTGAATCCCGCGAGTGGAGATCGTTATGAAAATACAAACAAACCTTCCCCGAATCACCGCCATTGCGCTTGCGGCCATGCTGGTCACGGGCTGCGCCACGCAACAAGGCACGAACACCGCGATTGGCACCGGTGTGGGCGCCGCGGCTGGCGCTGGTATTGGGGCGCTGATTGGGCACGGCAAGGGAGCAGCCATCGGCGCGGGCCTCGGCGCCGTCGCGGGTGGTCTGGTCGGCTACAACTGGTCCGGCGTCAAGCAAGACGTCCAGCAGTCCGGCGCGTCGTCCCTGGGCATTGATGTGGTGGAAATGCCCGACGGCAGCCTGAAGGTCAATATCCCGAGTAACGTCTCGTTCGACACGGACAAAGCAGTGCTGAAACCCGAGTTGCTGCCCGTGCTCGACAGTGTCGCGCGTTCGCTCGCGCAGCATCCCGAATTGCGCACCAAGGTGGTGGGCCATACGGATAGCACCGGCTCGGAAGCACACAATCAGAAGCTTTCCGACAGCCGCGCGCGTAGCGTGACGACGTACTTGGCGAGCAAAGGTATCGCGCAAGACCGCATGACCATAGAGGGCCGCGCCGCGCGCGACCCGATTGCGGACAATTCGACAGCCGAGGGCCGGGCTCAGAACCGGCGCGTGGAAGTCTATCTGTACGCGGTGCAGTAAAGCGGATTCGGCTGACTCGACGTCGGCCGTACACTTCTACGCGATGATGTGCGTCGCGCGCCAACCTGAGGGTCGGCGGGCGACGCACATCATCGCGTTATCGGTCAGCCGCGTACGTAGTACAGGCGCATGGCCTGCTGACGGTCGGAGGGGTCCACCACCTGGATGCGTACGGCGTTCGGCGTAAAGCCCTCTGGCATTTCCGCCGTGCCTTGCGCGACCTGGTAGCGCCCCAAGGTCACCTCGATCGGGTCGAGTTCCACGGTGCCCGAGCGCCCATTGCGGTAAGTGCCTTGCACCGCCAGTTTCAAGCTGCCCTTGAATTCATTGCCCTTGCTGTCTTTCATCAGCAGGACTTGATAGCTCAGCTTGCCCGGCGCGCGGCTAAACGATCCGGCGCGTACCCCGATGTCAGTGCCGCGGGGGTCTGGCGGGATCAGGTTCTGGAAAATGGCCAGCGCTTGCTCGGCTCGCTGCAGACGCGTCCGCGCCTCATTCAGCTCGGTGGTGGCTTTGTCGCGCGTGGACTCGTTGGCGTCGCGCTGTGCGGTCGCTTCGCTCAATTGCGTCTGCAAACGCTGCCGGTCCACATTGGCGGCGTTCAGTTCAGATTGCAATTGCTCGGATTGTTCCGCCGTCAGGCGGGTCGGGCCGTAATTGGCCTGCAGGAAGAGCACGCCGCCCGCGCCCAGGCCCATTCCCACCAACAGCACGCCCAGCCAGCGCGGCATGCGTCGCTGGCGCTTGCCCGGTTGGTAGACCGATGGTTTGAATACAGCTCGTTGTGAGCGTCCGAACATCCCCATTCTGAAAAACCTTGTGTGCGTGAGTAACCGGCCAGGTGCCGATTCAAAACCCTAGAGGATAACGGTTGTAGCGCGAGACGGGCATTTTAGACAAATCTAGTTGCGACTTCACCCCGCCGCGCGCAGTCTCGCATCAAGCACGTCGAGGCGCTCGGGCGTGCCCACATCCGTCCAGCCGCCAACGTGATGGCTGCCCAATACGCCGGGTCGGGCCATCGCGGCACGCAGGATGGGCGCCAGGCGCTCGCGCGCCCCGGCGGGAATCGCGGTAAACAGCCCGGGCCGATACACCCCAATGCCCGCAAAGGTCAGGCGCGGCAATCGCGACTTCGCATCAGGCAGCCCGGCGACGTCTGCGGATGCTTGTTCTGCTTGGACCCAGCCATTGGGCGCCAGATAGAAATCGCCCTGCGGATGGTGTTCGGGATTGTCCACGAGCAGCAGCCATGCGTCCGCGTGTGACCGGTCCATCGCCTCTCGCTGCGCGAGGGCATGGGCGGGGTCCCAATCGCACCAGATGTCGCCGTTGACCACCAGGAATGCTTCCTTGCCCAGTAATGGTAAGGCCTGCGCGATGCCGCCGGCCGTCTCCAAGCCGCCGGCGGGCTCGGGCGAGTATTGAATGCTCACGCCAAACCGGCTGCCATCACCCAGCTGCGCGGGCAGCTGCTCGCCCAGCCAGGCGTGATTGATCACAATGTTCCGGAATCCGGCGGCGGCCAGCCGTTCCAGATGCCAGACGATGAGCGGCTTGCCGGCCACCGGTAACAGGGGTTTGGGCGTATGGTCGGTGAGCGGGCGCATGCGCTCGCCGCGTCCGGCCGCCAGGATCATGGCGCGCATCAGAACGTATACCCCACTTTGACTTCGCGATTGTCGATCCGGTCTAAGAGTCGCAAAAGCGGTGCAAAGACGCCATAGCGCTGCGCGACCTGACGCACATAAGCGTTCACACGCGGGATATGGTTCAGATATGAGGACTTGCCATCGCGATGATGCAGGCGCGCGAATACGCCCAGGATGCGCAGGTTGCGCTGCAGGCTCATCCATTCATAGGCCTGGTGAAAGGCGGCGAAATCGCTGTCTACGGGCAGGCCCGCGGCGCGCGCCATGTCCCAATAGCGCGCGGCCCAATCCAGCTGCTGCGGCTCTTCCCAGGTGGTGCGGGCATCCATCACGAGCGACGCCAGGTCATAGGTGATGGGGCCGGCCAGCGCGTCCTGGTAGTCCAGTACACCTGGATTCGGCCCATACGCGGGGTCGTCGCACACCATCAGGTTCGGGGAATGAAAATCGCGGTGCACCAGAACGGGTTGGTCCGTGACGCAGGTCTTAGAAAGCAAGTCGAATATCCGTGCCAGCGCCGCCGAGGTCTTGTCATCCAGCTCCAGGCCATGATGCTTGCCGACATACCACTCAGGGAACAGCGTCAGCTCGGCGGACAGGCGGGCGCTGTCATACGCCGGCAGGCCGTCGATTCGCGCCTGCTGCATGCGCACAAGCGCGGCCAGCGCCTCGCGGTAGAGGGTTTGCAGCTGGGCATCCGGCAAGCCGTCTTGGATGCGCTGGTAATACGTGTCGCGGCCCAGGTCGGACAATAACAGCAGGCCTTGCCCGGCGTCTTGCGCCAAGACTTGGGGCACGTTCAGCCCGGTTTCGCGGAGCAGGTCGCCCACGTGCAAGAACGGACGCACGTCCTCGTGCGGGGGCGGCGCATCCATGACGATGACCGTACGGTCGCCCGCGCGCAGGCGGAAATAGCGGCGGAAACTGGCGTCACTGGACGCCGGTTGCAAGGTATCCAGGGCCAGCGCCAGCTCGGCGGGCAGGGATTGGAGCCAAGTACGAACCTGGTTCAGGCGGGAGTCGTGATCGGTGCTCAAGAGGGCCGTCTCTCAGTGCGGTAGAGTTTCTGTTTCAATGCCGACGCGAGCCTTCGGTAGGTTCGCGTCCGCCTTCTCTATAATACCGGGTCGTTCCCCCTGGCAGGCATGATCGCGTGCGTGTCGTGGCCGGGCCCTGTTCGCCGTTGATGACGGTCTCATCGCGGTGGGCGTTTTCGTCGAAAGGTATGCGTTTACGGTGCGTATGGTCCGGTGGTTGATCCTCTCTGCTGTCACCCTGGCGGGGGCCGTGCATGCCCAGGGTACCGTGTCGTCTTCCGGCACCACCCCTGGGACGGCGGCGACGCAAGGCTCGCTGCAGTTGCGCAGCTCGACGGGGTTGAGGGTACGCAACGTGCCCCAGGACGATGCGGCGTCGTACCTGCAGGCCGATCAGATCCAGGGTGATCCCGATTCCAATCTCACGTTGAGCGGCGCGGCCGAGGTGCGTCGTATCGATGGCGTGGTCAAGGGCGAGCGGATCGACTATCGCAGCGATACCGGGCAGACCGATTTGCAGGGCAATGTGCGCATGATGCGCGACGGGACGCTGATTACCGGGCCGTCCGCGCAATACAACATCGATACGGATAGCGGCGAAATCGAGTCGCCGAATTTCTGGATCGGCGCCAGTGGCGGCTCGGCGCGCGCGGATCGTGCAGAGATCTTCAGCCGATCGCAGCTGCGTCTGACACAGGTGCGATATACCGGCTGCCCTTGTCCGGAACCCTCCTGGTATATCGATGCGGACCGGGTGGATCTGGACTTCGACGAGAACGAAGGCGTCGCGCGTAACGGCGTGCTGTATTTCAAGGGCGTGCCGTTGTTGGCGTCGCCTTATCTGACGTTCCCGGTCAAAAAAGAACGTAAGTCTGGCTTTTTGATCCCGACGTATGGGGTCAGCAGCAAGAGTGGTTTGGATCTGTCGGTCCCTTACTACTTCAACCTTGCTCCGAACTACGACGCGACCTTGCAGCCGCGCTACCTGAGCAAGCGTGGCATGCAGCTCGGTGGCGAGTTCCGTTATCTGGGCGAGAGTTATTCCGGTAGCCTGCTCGGTACCTATCTGGGCGACGATTGGGAGACCGGCGACAAACGCTGGCTATTCCGTTCGCGTCACCAGCAGACGCTGGGTGGCGGCTTCTACGCGGACTGGGATTACGCCCGGGTGTCCGACGACAACTACTTCCGCGATTTTTCGTCGATGGGGCTCAACGATGCGTCGACCACGTATCTGCCTCAACGCGGCCTCGTCGGCTGGGGCAACAAATACTGGCAGGCCACCGCGCAAGTCTATAAGTATCAGACGCTGCAGGATCCGGATGCGCCGGTCACGCCGCCGTATAACAAGATGCCCGAATTGACCTTAAAGGGCGCGCGCTACGATCTGAACAATCTGGAGTTGGAGTGGACATCTTCGGCTGTGCGCTTTCAGCGCCCCGTTTACAAGGGAGACCGGGTGGGTCAGGATGGCGATCGCTTGCAGTCATATCTGACGGCGGCGATGCCTATTCGCCGTGCGGGCTGGTACGTCGTGCCCAAGGTCGGCTTCCATTACACGCAGTACAACACTGACTGGTACGACGTGCAGAACCGGTCGCGCGATATGTCGCGCGCCCTGCCCATCATGTCGGTGGATGCCGGGATGGTGTTCGAGCGCGATACCAAGCTGTTCGGCAATGATTCCATCCAGACTCTGGAGCCGCGTCTGTACTACCTGCGCGTGCCGTATCGCGACCAGAGCAAACTGCCGGTTTATGACACCACGCTGGCGGATTTCAGCTTTGAACAAGCGTTCTCGGAAAACATCTATGTGGGCGGCTGGGATCGTATCGCGAATGCGAACCAGCTGACGGCCGCGTTGACGACGCGATGGCTGGATGCGGATACCGGGTTCGAGCGCATCTCGCTGTCTGGCGGGCAGCGGCTTTATTTCGAAGACCAGCGCGTGACCTTGCCGGACGAAACGCCGCGCAAGGATCGTAACGTCCGGTCCGATTTTCTGGTTGCCGCCAGCGCCGCGTTGACCGACACGCTGAGCACCGAGGTGGCCGCGCAATACGACCCGTACGACAACAATTGGTCGCGCGGGCTTGTCAGTGCGCGCTGGCGTCCTCAGCGCCTGACGTCGGTCGCGCTGTCGTATCGTTATCAACGTGATCCCTCGCCGGTGGGTGCGCTCTATCAGCCGCGCGGACAAAACCAAATCAGTCTCGCGTTTCAGTGGCCGTTCACGGATCGTCTCTATGGCGTGGGCCGGATCGATTATTCCTTGCGCTCCGTGCCTCAATCGACGATCGCGGATTCGACCAATGAGTCCCCGCGTGTGACCCAGGCCATCGCGGGACTTGAGTACAAAGGCGATTGCTGCTGGACGGGCCGTGTGGTATTTCAGCGCTATGCCGTCTCGGCGACCGAGTCGAACTCCACGGTGTTCTTCCAGTTGGAACTAAGTGGGCTGGGATCGCTCGGAACGAATCCGATGGACCTGTTGAACAAGAGCATCCCTGGCTATCAGGCTGTGTCGCCACAGCCCGCACAGGGATCGAAATTTGAAAGGTATGAATAATGCGTCGCTTGCATACTATGCGCCGGCTCTCCGGTAATCTGCTGGTTCTGACGGCGTGCGCGGTTGCGTCTGCGGCTTATGCCCAGCCACACGCGACACCGGCCAAGACCGGCGCCGCCGCACAGCCTGCCGCCAAGGGCGAACAGATGGTCGATGGCATCGCGGCGGTAGTCAACAAGGACGTCATCACGCTGCGAGAAGTCGACGCGGCCGCCAAAAGCGCCATGGCGGAGCTCAAACAGCGGGGCATCCAAGTGCCGCCGCAGGATATTCTGCGCCGCCAGGTGCTGCAGAACTTGATTCTCGAGCGCGTGCAGTCGCAAGAGGCAGACCGACTAGGTATCCGCATCAACGATGCGCAAGTGGATCAGGCGATTGAATCGATCGCCGCGCGCAACCGCATCACGGTGCCGGCCATGCGCGCTGAAATCGAAAAAGGCGGTGTCAGTTGGGCGGAATATCGCAAATCTCTGGCTGGTGATTTGCGCCTGAATCGCTTGCGTCAGCGCGCGGTCGATTCCAATATCGTGATCAGCGATGCCGAGATCGATGCGTTCCTGCGCGATCAGCAGAATAATCCTGCCGCTCGTGCTGGCGGCAACGTCATGCAAGGTCAGCCGGCCGCGCGGCCTCAAGCCCAGACTCAGGCGGGGCCCGAGCAGATCGCGCTGGGTCAGATCCTCGTGCGTGTGCCCGAGGGTTCGAGCCCCGAGCAGGTGGCCGCGCTGCGTAAAAAGGCCGAAGGCCTCTTGCAACGCTTGAAACAAGGCGCGGATTTCGCGAGTTTGGCGGCCGAGGCTTCTGACGGACCCGAGGCTCTGCAGGGTGGCGTGATGGGCGCGCGGCCGATCGATGGCTGGCCGGATCTGTTTGTGCAGGCGGTATCGTCGTTGCAGCCCGGTCAGGTCAGTAAGGTGCTTCAGAGCGGCAACGGTTTTCACATTCTCGCCGTGCTCGACCGTACCGGTGGCCGATCGGCACCCGCGCAGCCGGCGGCACCGCAGCAGGCGCCGGCGATGCCGCAGCCGGGCGCGGGCATGCCTGCTCAGCAGGGGCCGGTACAGGTGACGCAGACGCGCGCGCGCCATATCCTGATCAAGACCTCCGCCGTGATGAGCGACGATCAGGCACGTCAGCGCTTGCAGCAGATTCGCCAGCGTGTCGTCAATGGCGGTGCGAAATTCGCTGACATGGCACGACAGTATTCCGAAGACAGCAGCGCACCGCAGGGCGGCGATCTGGGTTGGGTGAATCCGGGCGAAATGGTGCCCGCGTTCGAACAAGCCATGAATGCGTTGCCGGTCGGAGGCATCAGCGAGCCGGTGTTGTCGCCCTTTGGCTGGCACCTGATCCAGGTCGAAGAGCGTCGCGAACACGATGTCAGCGATGAACTGCAGCGCATGCAGGCGCGTCAGATCTTGTTCGAACGTCGCGCGGAGCCCGCATTCGAAGACTGGCTCGAACAGCTGCGCAATGGTGCTTACATCGATAACCGCCTGGAGAAGCAGTCGGAAATCGAGCAGAACAACCGCTAAGCGTATCGAGTGCATTCATGAGCAAGCACCAGGCGCGCAAGCGTTTCGGACAACACTTTCTGACCGACGACAGCGTGATCGAAGGGATCGTGCGGGGCATTGCGCCCGCCGCCGATGATCACATCGTCGAGATTGGCCCGGGTTTGTCGGCGCTGACGCAGCCCTTGCTGCGCAGCCTCAAGCACCTGACCGTAGTCGAGATCGACCGCGATCTGGCGGCGCGGCTGCGTCGCCAACATCCCGCCGAGCGCCTGACCGTGATCGAGGCCGATGCCTTGACGGTGGATTTCGGGGCGCTGGGCGAGGGACTGCGGGTGGTGGGCAATCTGCCCTACAACATCTCCAGTCCGTTGCTATTCCATCTGATGGGCGCGGCCGATACCGTGCGCGATCAGCATTTCATGCTCCAGCGCGAGGTGATCGATCGCATGGTGGCGCAGCCGGGAACCGCCGACTATGGCCGGCTGTCGGTCATGCTGCAGTCGCGCTATCGCATGGAGAAGCTGTTCGACGTGCCGCCGGAAGCCTTCGATCCGCCGCCGCGCGTGGTGTCGGCGGTCGTGCGTATGGTGCCATTGCCCGCTGACCGTTTGCGACCGGTTAGCGATTCGGCACTGGAAACTGTGGTCGCGCGCGCGTTCGCGCAGCGTCGCAAGATGCTGCGACGGGCCTTGGGCGATTGGGCCGCGCAGGTTCCCTGGGAAGTGCTGGATATCGCGCCCACCGCGCGAGCCGAGGAAGTCTCTGTCGAAAAGTTCATCGGCATGACCGATGCGCTGGTGGAAGCCGGAGTGGTTGCGGCGTAAGCGGTTGGGATCAGCCTCGTCGTGGACGATATTCAGCGGCCTATCACCCGCGATAGCCCGCCAGGCATTGACAGCCGGCTCGTGCCGGCCAGCCCTTTACAGCCTGCGCGTTTACAGCCTGCGTTTCCCAGCCGCCAACCACAGCTGCATCACGTCGCGAGCACGATCACATAAGTACTGGGCAGCGTTTTCGCAGGCGTGTTCCAGCGTCACGGGCCCGGGCGCCAGGCTGAACGCGGCCGTGATGCCGCCGGCATGCAGTTCCTCGTAACCCGCCCCTAACGAACCTGCCAGCGCGACCACCGGGACGCCTGCACGTTGGGCGATACGCGCTACACCGGCGGGCGTTTTGCCCCGCAAGGTCTGCGCATCCATGCGGCCTTCGCCGGTGAAGGCGAGCGCCGCGCCCGCCATGGCTTGCGCCAGATTTCCGAGTTCGGCCACTACCTCGACGCCGGGGCGAAAGCGCGCGTTTAGAAATGCATGCGCGGCAAACCCCAGACCGCCCGCCGCACCCGCGCCGGGCGCATCGCGCAGATCTCGCCCGAGGTCGCGCGCGCAGACATCGGCAAACCGCCGCAAGCTGTCGTCCAACAGTTTGACCTGCTCGGCTGTGGCGCCTTTCTGGGGGCCAAAAATCGCCGATGCACCTTGCGAGCCGCACAGCGGATTATCGACATCGGAGGCAATCTCGATCCGGGTTTGCGCCAACCGCGCATCAAGCTTCGACATATCCAGCCGGTCGAGGTTTGCCAGCGCGGCACCGCCGCAGGGCAGGGTGCTGCCATTGCTATCCAAGAAACGTACGCCTAATGCGGCAAGCAGGCCCGCGCCGCCATCATTTGTACTCGAACCCCCCAAGCCCAGGATAATGCGCTGCGCCCCGGCATCGAGCGCCGCGAGGATGAGCTCCCCTACGCCACCGCTGCTGGCGCGCATGGGATCGCGTTTGTCGGGCGGTGTTTGCTCCAGACCCGCCGCGGCGGCCATTTCGATCACGGCCGTGGCGTCATCGAGCCAGCCCCAGGGAGCTTCGATGGGTTCGCCCAATGCACCGCGTACGCGGGTCGTGCGCCATTGGCCGCCGGTTGCCGCCAGCACCGCGGCTACCGTGCCTTCGCCACCGTCGGCCATCGGGATGCATATCGTCTCCGCATCCGGGTACGCTTGCTTGACACCCCGCGCGATGGCAGCGGCTGCGTCGGGGGCAGAGAGGCTTTCTTTAAACGAGTCGGGAGCGATGACGATTTTCACGTTGATCGTTGAGAGTCAGATAAAAGGAGTTGGGATCGCGCGCAGTCAATGAAACGCGTTAATAATACCCGCAGAGCCCGCCGGGTTTGTACGCCATATCTCATCAATCATGCGAGGGTGTCGTACCATAGGTCGTTCGTTGTCAATGTCAGAGAGGTGATTCATGTCAGTATTGCGTCGCACCAAAATTGTCGCCACGCTAGGGCCCGCGACGTCCACGCCCGAGCAGTTGGAAGCCCTGGTGCGTGCGGGCATCGACGTCGCGCGATTGAACTTCTCGCATGGCACGGCCGACGATCACCGCGAGCGCGCGCGCCTCGTGCGCGAAGCCGCCGAGAAGCAAGGTCGCTATGTCGCCATCATGGGTGACTTGCAAGGGCCAAAGATCCGTATCGCGCGCTTTACCGATAAGCAGATCGAGTTGCATGTCGGAGATAAGTTCGTGCTGTCGAATAGTCACCCCAAACACCAGGGCACGAAAGAGATTGTCGGAATCGACTATCCCGAACTGGTGCAGGACTGCAAGCCTGGCGATGAGCTGTTGCTCGACGACGGCCGCGTGGTGCTGGTTGTGGATCGCATTGTCGATGATGCCGTGCATACGACGGTGACGGTCGGTGGCCCGTTATCGAACAACAAGGGTATTAATCGTCGTGGTGGGGGATTGTCCGCGCCGAGCCTGACGGATAAGGACCGCGCCGATATTCTGGTGGCGGCCGAACTTGAATTGGAATATGTGGCCGTCTCGTTCCCGCGTTATGGCAGTGACATCGACGAAGCGCGCCAATTGCTGCGCGCCGCCGGCAGCGACGCGTGGATTGTCGCCAAGATTGAGCGCGCCGAAGCGGTCGTCGATGACGAAGCCCTGGACGCATTGATCCGCGCCAGCGATGGCGTCATGGTCGCGCGTGGTGACCTGGGGGTCGAAGTGGGCGACGCGGAACTGGTGGGCATCCAGAAACGCATCATTCAGCACGCGCGCACGCTGAACAAAGTGGTCATCACTGCCACGCAGATGATGGAATCGATGATCTCGAGTCCATTACCCACGCGTGCAGAGGTATCCGACGTTGCCAATGCGGTGCTGGATTACACCGACGCGGTCATGTTGTCCGCTGAAAGCGCATCGGGTAAATATCCCGTCGAAGCGGTGCAGGCGATGGCACGCGTGTGCCTGGGCGCGGAAAAGCATCCCACCAGCATGAAGTCGCATCATCGCCTGGGCGAAACATTTACGCGTTGCGATGAGACGATCGCACTCGCGGCCATGTATGCGGCCAACCATTTCCCCGGCGTCAAAGCCATCATCGCCTTGACCGAAAGCGGCCATACGCCGCTCATTATGTCGCGCATCCGGTCGGCGGTGCCGATCTATTGCTATAGCCCGCATCACCACACGCAACATCGCGCGGCGATGTTCAGAGGGGTATATACGGTGCCATTTGATCCATCGGCATATGACCCGTCGGAACTGAGCGACGCAGCGATCGGCGAACTGAAAAAACGTGGCCGTGTGCAGCCGGGCGACTGGGTGATCCTGACCAAGGGCGATTCCTACCGCGATAGCGGCGGGACCAACGGGATGAAAATCCTGGTGGTGGAATAAGGCGGGATTCAGCGTTTCGCATAGCATATTGACTGCGCATAGCCTTCGCGCAGTCTGGTTTCTCGCATCCACCGCGAACTCCGAACCTGGGCTGAACTGACACAACTATAAAGCCGGTGATGCGGTGCCCCGATCGTCGAATTGGCGTGGCGGGACACCGCATTGTTAGCAAGATAAGTTCGCAAGCCCGTACAACATCAAGGTTGGAGTTAACGATGCATGAAATCTCTTTATGTCATTTGGAGCGTGCTTCGGGGGGGATCGACCGCATGTCCCTCGTTCTATTCGGTAGTTTTGGCGCCCCAATCGGCTATGTGCTCGGATCGCAGCTTCTGGGGGGCTGCTCGCCCGCGGGGGTGATTCAGCAAGTCTGCACAGGATGGGTCGTACCTACCATTGCCAGCTACGTTCCTGGCGTCCCGAGCAGCCTCATGTCCCCGGGGCACGCTGTCGCTGCCAGCGCACTGGCTGGCGCTTTGCATAGCGCCATCGATTTCGGCTTTTCAAGCGCGCCGGTGGTACATAACGACACCTCAGCCACCAACGCTCCCAGCATGTCGATTGTCAGGGCGTGAGCGCTACCGAAGACGGCGACTCGATTCGCCAACCTAACCATTAACCATTTGGAGAAACACGATGCAAACAATTTCTTTACACGACGCTTCGCGCGTCGGCGGTGGTATGGAAGAGGCATATTTGGCGATGTTAGGAGGTATAGGCGGCTTTCTCGGCCATACCACGGGCTCCATGATGCAAGGGAAGTGCGACTGGGGCGCGTTACCTGCAGCCGCTGTAGGTGCGGGTCTGGCGTTCGCAACGGCGCGCTTTAGTCCACATGGCCCTGCGTATACGCCTCCCGTGGCCGCCGCATTTGTCGGAACAATCTATGGACTGATGACAACCCTCGACGAACTCAGATTGGGCAACATCGCAGTGGAATTGCCACGATTGAGTTACGCGAAAAACCAATAACACACCGCGATCGACGCCAGTACGCCGGCGAGATCGGCCAACAACGCGCACCCCACTGCATGGCGCGCGCGCAGGATGCCGACCGACCCGAAGTACACGGCGAGCACGTAGAAAGTCGTTTCGGTGCTGCCCTGCATGACGGAAGCCAGCAGCGCGGGAAAGCTGTCCACACCGAAATGGCTCATGGTCTCTAGCATCATGGCGCGTGCGGCGCTGCCGGAAAACGGCTTCACCAGGGCCGTCGGCAGCGCATCCACCCACCGTGTATCCCAGCCAATGGCGTGCGCGAGCCAACGGATGCCGTCCAGCGCGATATCGAGGGCACCCGAGGCGCGCAGCACGCCTACCGCGCAGAGCATGGCCACGAGATAGGGCAACAGACTCTTGGCCACATCGAAACCATCCTTCGCGCCCGCGATAAAGGTTTCGTAGACGGGGACACGCTTGTAGGCGCCAATGATCAGAAAGGCCAGCAGAATGCCGAACAGCATCAGGTTGCCCATCAACGAGGATAGCGTGGCAATGGCCACGGCAGACATCCCGGCCAGCATCGCCATGAACCCGCCCAACAGCAGCGCTACGCCACCCAGCCAGGCCAGCACCACGGGATCGTAGAGCTTCAGACGCTGGCACAGCGCGACAGACAGCAAGCCCGCGAGCGTGGACGCGCTGGTGGCCAGCAAGATAGGCAGGAACACCATGGTGGGATCGGCGGCGCCTTGCTGCGCGCGAAACATAAACACCGTGATCGGCAATAGCGTCAGTGACGATGCGTTCAACACCAGAAACAGGATTTGCGCGTTGCTGGCGGTGTCCGGGCTGGGGTTCAGCGTCTGCAGTTCGCGCATGGCGCGCAACCCGATCGGCGTCGCGGCATTATCCAGGCCTAAACCGTTGGCGGCGAAATTCAGGGTAATCAGCCCAATGGCGGGATGGCCACGCGGGACCTCGGGCATCAGGCGCGCGAACAAAGGTCCCAGCAGCACCGCGAGTTTTTCCACGAGACCGGCGGCCTCGGCGATACGCAGAAAGCCTAGCCACAGCGTCAAGGTGCCAAACAGCAGCACCATGACCTCGACCGAGACGCGCGCCATGTCAAACAAGCTGCCGACGATCTGGCGGAACACTTCGGGATCACCGATATAGAGCCAGCGATGCAGCGCGGCGGCGGCGGCCGCGAGAAAAAATCCCAACCAGAGTTTATTGAGCATGACGAAGACGAAGACAGCGTTAACGTGCCGTGCATGGCGACGCTCATTGTCGCAGACTTGCCCCAACGCGCACCGATTTCTGTTCTGCCCGCCTGTAACTCGGGTGCGAGCCGGGCAGACGGTGCGTTCTGGCCGGATATACGGGATTCATCCCATGTGCAGGGAGCGTCAATTCGGTATGCTTGATAGGGATACGCGGAGACTGTGAATAAAAGGTTGCATATGGACTTCAACGCATGGCGTCGTCGGCGCATTTCGGAGCCTGCCTTTCGCTGGGCGCGCAAGGCAATGCCAGGATTGTCGGACACAGAGCGCGAGGCCATCGACGCGGGCGATGTGTGGTGGGACGCCGATTTGTTCACCGGAGATCCGGACTGGAATAAATTGCTCTCCGTACCTCGCGCCACGCTGACGGAGGCCGAGCAGCAGTTTCTGGATGGGCCGGTCACGCAGTTGTGCGCGATGCTGGACGAGTGGGATATCACCTGGCGTCGCGGCGATCTGCCCGAGGCCGTGTGGCGGTTCCTGCGCGAACACCGCTTTTTCGGGATGATTATTCCGACCTCCTACGGCGGCCTGGGTTTTTCGCCGTATGCGCATTCGGAGATCGTGCGCCGGATTTCCGCGTATTCGGTCACGGCCGGCGTGACGGTGATGGTGCCTAACTCGCTCGGCCCAGGCGAGCTGCTGCTGCAGTTCGGCACGCCCGAACAGCGGGATTACTGGCTACCGCGTCTGGCCGACGGCACGGAGATCCCGTGTTTTGGCCTGACAAGCCCCGAGGCGGGCTCGGACGCGGCCTCCATGACGGATACCGGCGTGGTGTGCCGCCAGGTCGTCGATGGGCAACAAGTGCTGGGGATTCGCCTCAATTGGCGCAAGCGCTATATCACGCTCGGTCCGATTGCCACCGTGCTCGGTCTGGCGTTCAAACTCCAGGACCCCGATGGTCTGCTAGGTGGCAAGACCGACATCGGGATCTCTGTCGCGTTGGTGCCGACCAATTCCGCTGGCGTCACGATCGGCCGTCGCCATTTGCCTTCTATGCAGGTATTTCAGAACGGCCCAACCGAAGGCAAAGACGTCTTTGTACCGTTGGATGCGCTGATCGGCGGGCCAGGCAAAGCCGGCCACGGCTGGCAAATGCTGATGAGCGCACTGGCGGCAGGGCGCGGGATCTCTTTGCCTTCGCTATCGGCCGCTGCCGCCGTCTATAGCGCCCATGTGACCGGCATGTATGCGCGGGTGCGTCAGCAGTTTGGCATCGCGGTCGGGCGCTTTGAAGGCGTGCAGGAAAAGCTGGGCCGACTGGCGGGTAATGCCTATATGGTCGAGGCGGCGCGCCGATTGACTTGCGCGGCGTTGAACCAGGGGCATAAACCCGCTGTGGTGTCAGCGATCATGAAGTATCACGCGACCGAGCGTATGCGCGAGTCGGTCAATGATGCGATGGACGTGCACGCCGGCAAGGCGGTGATAGACGGGCCATCGAATTATCTGGGGTCCTTGTATCGCGCGTTGCCCATAGCCATCACGGTAGAGGGCGCGAACATTCTGACGCGTTGCCTGATCATTTTCGGGCAGGGCGCCATCCGCGCGCATCCATATCTGATGCGCGAAATCCTGGCGTTGGGGGACAAGGATGAAGCGCGCGGTCTGCAGACCTTTCACGATGTGTTCTGGACGCATCTGACGCATAGCGTCAAGAACGGTTTTCGTGCCTGGGGGCGGGCATGGACCGGCGGGCTGCTGACTCGCGCGCCCTCTAGCGGCCCGATCGCGCGGCAGTATCGGCGGTTGAGCCGCTATGCGTCGGCGTTCGCGTTGGTGGCGGATGTCGCCATGGGTGTGTTGGGCGGTGCGCTCAAACGGCGCGAGATGCTGTCGGGGCGTCTGGGCGATATCCTGGCTGAGCTGTACCTGTTGTCGGCGGTGCTCAAGCGATGGGAAGACGATGGTCGCTGTCAGGCGGACTTGCCACTGGTGCAATGGTGCATGGACGACGGCTGCGCGCGTCTGGAGACCCGATTCGATCAGGTCCTGGCGAATCTGCCGCAACGTCCCCTGGCATGGGCGCTGCGCGCGATCGTCTTGCCGGTACGTTTGAACAGGGGCCCGAGCGATGCGTTGACGCGAGAGTGTGCCGAGCTGTTGTTGTCGCCATCGCCCACGCGTGCCCGTGTCGTGGCCGATCTGCAGCGGGGCCGGGGCGATGATGCGGTCGCACAACTTGAGCGCGCCTTCGCGTTGGTGCATGCCGTGCAACCGCTGCTTGACCGGTTAAAGCGCGAGGGTGTGCGGGATTGGCGGCTGGCGCATCAGGCGGGGGCGATTACTGATGAACAGGCTCGCGAAATTGAAGCCGCGCAAGATGCGGTCAGCCAGGTGGTCGCGGTGGATGACTTTATGCCGGGCGAGTTTGCGCGTCCGTCGGTGTAAAGCCGGACTGCTACGAGCCCATCTGGTCGAGGTCGGGGTATTTCGTGCCCGCTTCGGCGTCAGTCATTTTGCGCAGCAAATACAGCAAGGCGACACGTTCGGCTTCGTTGAGGGGGCCGAACGTTTCCTCCGTAATCGCGCGGGCGAAAGGTTGCATCTCGATCACCAGCTGCTGACCGTCCGCCGTTAACGCGACCATGACTTTGCGACGGTCGGCGGGATCCGCCTGCAAGCTCACGAGTTCGCGGTTTTTCAGACGATCTACCACGCCGCGTATGGTTGCCTGATCGATCACAGTGGCCTTGACCAGATTCGCGATTGAGGTGGGGCCATCTTCGTTTAACGCGCACATCACCACGAACTGCGCAACCGTGAGCTTCGAATCCGGAATGAATTGCTGAAAGAGCGCGGTGTGGCGCTGATAGGCGCGACGCAGCAAGTGACCTACCTGCGTGGAAAACTGGTATTTACTCGAGTCCTCCGTGGCGGTGCGAGCGGCGGTTTGCGGCAGGTCAGGCGAGGATCGGGTCATTGACGCTATGGGTTTGTTGTAGAGCTGAACGCAGTTTTTCTGCAGTATAAGGCGGCGCACACAGGCGTAAACCCGTGGCATCGAAAATGGCATTCGCGATAGCCGGCGCGCAAGGCAATGATGCCGATTCGCCCACACCCAGCGGCGGTTCATCCTGTCGTGGCATCAGCAATACATCGACCTCGGGTATGTCGGTGAAGTTGATAATCGGGTAGGCGCCCCATTCGCGGCTGGTGACACCTTGCGGGCCAAAGGTGACCTGCTCAAGCAGGGTGCGGCTCAAAGCCTGGATGATGTTGCCATGCACTTGATGGCGCACGCCCGCGGGATTGACCATCATGCCGGCATCCTGGGCCACGGTGATACGGTCCACGCGCAGACGGCCGGTGACCGGGTCGATGTTGATGTCCACCACCCAGGCGGCCCATGCCGCGCCAAAGCCGGGGAATTTGCTATGGATATAGCGCGCATAGGCCAGGCCGCGCCCGCGTAACAAGCCATCCGCGCCGGGAACGCCCCGACTACCGGGGGTATGTGGGCGCCATTGCGCGCGTTCGCCGACGGCGGCAATCAGGTCACGCGCGCGCGTGTCGTCCAGATGCCGCAACCGATATTCAAGCGGATCGGCGTCGCTCAGATGCGCCAGTTCGTCGATCATGCTTTCGTGCGCGAACACATTGGGCAGTGCCGACACGCCGCGCAGCCATGATGCGCGCACCAACGGCGGCGTGTCATGGCAAACGATGTTCATATTAGGGTAACGATAGGGCGGCATCGCGGTGCGATCACCCATTTGCAAGGTGCGCGGCTGATTGGAGATCGTGCCGGTCAACAATAGCGCGAGCAGGGGCGCATCGTTCGACGGATATCGTACGCCGAGGTCATAGGCGAGCAGATTGCCGTCTGCGTCTGTGGCGGCTTGCAAGTCGATCAGCTGGGCGGTGCCTTTAGGCTCCCATTGATGTTCCTGTTCGCGCGTCAGTTGCACGCGCACGGGCGCGCCCACGGCCATGGCGAGCAGCGCGGCATCGCCACACACATCGTCGGCGCAATTGCGGCCATAACAGCCAGACGCCTCGTACCGGACGATCTCGATATTGCCTTCGCCCAGCTGCAGCAACCGGTCCAGATCGGTGCGCAGCATATGCGGATTCTGCGTACCGGACCATATGATCAAACGGTCATCTCGATAGTCGGCCACCGCGCATGACGGGCCGATCGAGCCATGCATGTGATAGGGCCAGACGTAGCTGCGGCGCACGACGTGGCGCGCGTGCGCAGGCGGCGTCGCGCCTAGCACTTCATCGGGCTGGCCTTGTCGATGGAGCGGGCGCGGCTCGGAGGGGTTCGCGCGTAGCGCGGTCTCCAGATCACTCAAATCTGGTGCGGGTGGTATAGGTTTCCACTGGATCTTCAGAGCCCGCATGGCGGCGATGGCTTGTTCCTCGCGGTCCGCCACCACACCGACGAAGTCGCCTTTGACCACGACCTGTACATTGCCCGGCAGATGCGCGACAGACGACTCATCGACAGCGATCAAGCTATGCCCGATGAAGTCCCCGCCATCGCGTCCCGGATAAGGGGGGCGAATGACACGGCCATGCCGCATGCCGGGCACGCGCACGTCATGCACAAAGGTGAGTTCACCGGTCGCCTTGGCCGGGATGTCGACGCGGTTGTGCGCCTTGCCCACGATCTCATAGGATGACGCAGGCTTCAGAGGCACATCTTCGGCAAGCGTCAGTCGGTCATGCCGGCCGCGTACCAATTTTCCGTAGTGCAAGCTGCGTGTGTCCGACGCATCTTTGAATACGATGGCCCCCGCGCGCGCTTGTAGCGCATGCACAGGCACCTGCCAATGTTCGGCCGCGAGCTTTATCAAATGCTCGCGCGCTTGCGCGGCCGCGCGCCTCAGTGGTACTGCCGAGATCTGTATTGTGGCGCTGGCTATCGTGGGGCCTTGGTTTGGCGCGGCCTCGGTATGGCCGAGCACCATGTCCAGCCGCTCGAACGGGACCTCGATTTCCTCGGCCGCAATCTGCGCGAGGGAAGTGCGTATGCCCGTGCCCAGATCCACATGCCCGTTAAAGGCTTGCACCCGCCAACCACCAGGCGCTTCGGGTGCATCGAGCACTGCGATGAATATCTCCGGCGTTTCCGGCACATAATCCGTGGGCGCCCCGGGTTGCCCGGGCGCGGGCTTGGGTGGGGCGACGGGGTCACGGACAATCAACAGGACGCCCTGTTGATTCAGCAACCCATCATGCAGGGATTTGGGCGAGGGCAGACTCATGGCAACGCGATTGCTTAACGCGAGACAGCCTGCGTGTCCGCGATGGCCTGCGCCAGCGGCATGACCGCGGCATATTTCTGCGCCATGTCGAACAAGTTGGCATCATGCGGGCCAATTGCACGGTCGCCCACGCAATCGGACACGACTAAGGGGCGGAAACCGGATTGCATGGCATCAACCACACTGGCGCGCACGCATCCGCTGGTCACGCAACCTGCGACCAGCAAGGTCTGCACGCCGCGTTGTGCCAACCATGGAGCAAGCATGGTGCCAAAGAACGCCGAGGGCGTGCTCTTGCGCACCACGTACTCGCCCGGCGCGGGCGCGAGCTGCGGCACGATTTGGCTCGCGGGGCTGTCTTCTTTCAAGGTCAGCATGCCGGGCACTTTCAGGCAGAAGATGTTCGTGTCTGCGTCGTCGTCGGCGAATACGATACGGCTATGCGCCACTGGCCAACCCTGCGCGCGCGCGTGCGCCAGCAGGTGCTCGGTCTGCGCCATGGCTTCGGGTATATTGCCGCCGCCAAACACCGCCGGATCCGCGAATCCATTGACGAAGTCGATGATCAACAGGCCAAACGGCGCTTTCAAAGGCAGCGGGGTGCCAAAGCCCTGACGGGCATAGGCCGAGACGTCGCCCTTGACGCCGTCGGTGGGAATGGTTTGAGTCGAGACGGTGTTCATTGCACGATTCCAACGAGTTGTTTGCGGCGCTCGGCGCGCGCGAGGCCTTCTTTATCCTGAACCACGCCATCGATCACGGTCGCCTGGCCGTCGAGGCGAACCGAGCAGTTACGCATCGGGATATCGATGTGGCAAGCGGTAGTGCGATTGCCGCCGGCTTCGTTATTGGGACCCATGGACCACAGGAAGTTGCCTTCGAACGCGCGGGCGTCCATGCCGATATGCGATTCTTTATCGTAGTGAGCCAGCATCGACCAATGCGCGCGCGGCTGCAGACCCCAGCCCACGTGCGACACCGCGTAGGCTTCGGGGTCCTCGTACGAGGCCATGTATTCGCGCAGGATCTCGGCTTGCAAGCCGCCTTCGATGGCGCGGACATAGCCATCGCGGATCGTGAGCTTGATCGGGTCGTTGACGTATTCCTTGAGCGGCAGCAGGATGTCGCCACGATCCAGCACGACGACGCCCTGGCTTTGACCTTCGTTAGGCCAGGTCAGCACAAAGCCGCTGGGCCAGTGGTCCCAACGTCCTGGCTCATCGACAAAGCCATATTCGCAGATGGCGGGGAATTCGCCGAGCTGGCAGCGCAGATCCGTGCCGGCCTCGGACGTGATGTGCATTTCCTTGGCGGCTTTGATGTGCTCGGACGCGGCGATGACGCGTGCGCGATCGGCCTCGGTGGGCACGAGCCGGCACAGGACCTCGGGCGGCTCGACGGCCAGCAGGATCTTGGTGCCGCTGCTCAGGATGTCGTGTTGTTCGGGCGAGAACAACAGCGTCATCAGGTCCAGCACCAGATCGCTGGCCTTCAGCGCAGCAATGGCGGCGGGATTGCCGGTCAGTGGCGTGGTGCCCAAATAGGCCAACGAATCGCGAGAGAGCGACTTCTCGGCATTGACGGGGGGTAAGTCCAGACGATTGACCCGAGCGCCCATGTCGCTGGCCGCGGCGATTGCGCAGCGCAAGGTCTGAGGATGCGTATCGGCGCCGGTGAGCACGGTGACGGTTTGACCGGCTTCCAGTTTGGACAGTTTAAGTACCTGTTTCCAGGCGTGGATCAGATCGATATCGCTGACGGACATGGCGGGCTCCAAATAGCGAGAGAGGGGGGCGGCTAGCCACCGCAAGCAACGTGAGGCGATGCGTTAACGTACAGCGTCCAGGCGCTGACCCAGAAAATCACCGAACGCGGCGTAGAAACCTTCCTCGTTATCCCACGGAATCATATGCCCCGCATCCGGCACGCGCACATGCTGAGTCTGGCCGGCGAGCTTTTGCCATTCCGCCACGTCCTCGTCGCGCACGACATCGCCGCGTTCAGCGGTCATGAGCAGCATGGGGGTCTGGATTTTCGGCAGATCCGCATGGATATCGTCGCGGCCAAAATCCTCGAAACTCTGCACGATGGCCGGTTCATAGCAGGTGTGCAACCATTGTGCCCGCAGACGCAGCTGCGCCTCGGTCCAGGTCGGGCAGAACGCGCGCATCGCCTCGGCATCCATGCCGTGCGTGGCCTGGCGGATCGAGTCTACATACCAGGGCAACTTGGCCGGGTAGGGGCGACGGCCGGGGCCGGATACCGGAGGATCGACGGCCACCAGATGCGTCAGGCCGGCGGGTTGCGTACGCGCAGCGCGTACCGCGATACGCGCGCCCATTGAGTGGCCCACGTAGGCGTAACGCGTCAGACCCAGCGCCTCGGTCAGGGCGAGTACGTCAGCGGCTTGCGCATCCAGGCCATAGTCCAGACCAGGACCCGACGACGACAGACCGCGGCCGCGCACGTCCAGCACATAGGTATCGAAATGCTGACCCAGGCGTTCGGCGACAAAGCCCCAGGTGACAGCCGGGCTGGTGATCCCCGGGATCAGCACGATGGAGGGACGTTCCGCGCGCGCGCCGTCTTGGCCGCCGTAGCGCAGGTAGTGTTGACGGATGCCGTTGGCATGCACGTTGGCGCCGTAGAGAAAGGTGGAGGGGGACGCTTGCGTCGTGGGCACTTGAGTCTCCAGAGAAAAGAGGTCGGCACGGAGCGTCCCGGTCTCCGGGCGGCATCCATGAGGGAGTATTCGAAAAATACAGCGTAGACGCTCAATATATAGAAATTGCCAGCGTGCCGCAATGCGCTGTAGCGGCCAGAAAACTCTAGGGAAAACACCTAGATAGATTGTGCATTGAATTCTTGTGTTTCATTCTGGGTGCCGGTAAATTTTAAAAAAAGAGCGTATACGCTGTATTGATAATCCTCAAACCGACCCCTGACATTGCGGTCGTCGGCGCGAATTTTTGACTGCTAGGAGTTTTCTGTATGTCCGCACAACCTCGAATCGCCGTCATCGGCGCTGGCCTGGGAGGCGCGGCCGCTGCTTCGCTGCTGGCCCAGCAAGGGTATAACGTTCACGTTTATGAGCAGGCGCCGTCGTTCTCGCGTCAGGGCGCCGGCATCCACGTCGGCCCCAACGTGATGAAGATTCTGCGCCGTATCGGTATCGAGGACGCGCTGAACGAGCAGGGTTCGCATCCGGAATTCTGGTATAGCCGTCACTGGCAGACGGGCGACGTGCTCGCGCAGATCCCGCTGGGCGACTATGCGGTCAAAGAATATGGCGCGAGCTACCTCACCGTGCATCGCGGCGATTTCCATGCCTTGCTGATCGACGCGCTGCCTGATGGCATGATCAGCTTTGACAAGCATCTGGTCAAAGTCGAGGACAAGGGCGATGTGGTGCATCTGCACTTCGCCGATGGCTCCATGGCCGAGGCTGACCTCGTCGTCGGCGCCGATGGCGTGAACTCGCGTATCCGCGAGGAACTGCTCGGACCCGAGCCTCCAAAGTACGCCGGCTATCTGGCACACCGCGCCGTGTTCCCGACCCCGCAAGTCAAAGACGGCATGTTGCCTTTCGACCCGTGCGTGAAGTGGTGGAGCGACGATCGCCACATGATGACCTACTTCGTCACGGGCAAGCAGGACGAGCTCTATTACGTGACCGGCGTGCCGGTCGAAGAGTGGGACCTGAAAGATCGTTGGTTGCCCAGCAGCAAGGACGAAATGCGCGAGGCCTTCCAAGGCTGGCACCCCACCGTGCAAGCACTGATCGAGGCCACGGTGGAGGTCACCAAATGGTCGCTTCTCGAGCGCGATCCGCTGCCGTTGTGGAGCCGTGGCCGTCTGGTGCTGTTGGGTGACGCATGCCATCCGATGAAGCCGCACATGGCGCAAGGCGCCGCAATGGCGATCGAAGACGCCGCAATGCTGGCCCGTTGCTTCAAGGAAGTGGGCGTGAACAACTACGAACTCGCCTTCGATTTGTACGAAGCCAACCGTGCCGAGCGCGCCAGCAAGGTCCAGCGTATCTCGCATGACAACACCTGGCTGCGCACGAACGAAGATCCTTCGTGGTGCTTCGGTTACGACGTGTTCAGTGTGCCGCTCGTCGACCCGAAGTCCAAGGCGGCGTAAGCTCTCACCTTTTTATTCAGGGCCCTCGTCATGAACCGCCACGCCGTCGCTGCAAGCGCTGCAGATCACCCTGACACGATTTCGTTATCGGTCAACGGTCAGGCGTGTGCGGTTGTGGCGGACGCGGCCACGCCGCTATTGCTGGTGCTACGCAACGACTTGGGCCTGAACGGTCCGAAGTACGGCTGCGGTCTCGGGGAATGCGGGGCGTGCACCGTGCTGATCGATGGCGTAGCCGCACGATCGTGTGTCATCCCGGTCAAGGGCGCTGTAGGCCGCGAGGTCACGACCTTGGAGGGGCTGGGCGACAGCCGTTGTCCCGGACCGACGCAACAAGCCTTCATCTCTTGTCAGGCTGCGCAGTGCGGCTATTGTCTCAATGGCATGATCATGACGGTTGAGGCCTTGTTGCGGCGTCATCCCAATCCCTCCGAAACGATGATCCGGCAAGAGTTGCGTCATAACCTGTGCCGTTGTGGCACGCATCTGGAAATTCTGGAGGCCGCGCGCGAAGCCGCCGTGCTGCGTGCGCAAGCTTCTATCGCGTCTCCTTCCGAGGATAAAAAGCTGTGAGTGGCGCCGATCTCATCGACGTCAGCAAGGCGCAGCCGGTAGCTGTGCCTGAGGGCGTTCTGCATGGCGCGCTGGTGCGTCCGGCCAAAATGCGCTGGGATGGCCAGCGTTATGTGGGCACGCAGCTCATTGATATCGATATTGACGCGACATCGTCGCAATCCGGCGTCGTGCAGGTGGTGCGCTTGGCGAACTACGTGGGGGTGGTGGCCGTCTCGGCCGTCCAGGCCCGCCAGGCCGCCGAAGCCTTGCGGGTGCGCTGGCAGTCGCGCGACATCGCGGCCAATCGCGCTTCGGGTGAAGCGACCGATGGCGAGGCACCCGCCTATACCTGGCACACAATGCCGCAAGCTGGGCAAGATAACCCGTTGGTAACGGCGTGGTCTTCGTCCAGCCATGCAACGGTGTGGCTATCCTGCCCCCCGTCATATCAAGAAATCGTGCGCGCTGAACTCGGCGCGCTTTTAGGGCTGGCGCCTGAACGCATCACGCTGGTTGAGTCGGGTGTGGCACACCGCTCGCATCCGCTGGATGTACTGGATGCTGCGGCCGATGCGAGCCTGCTGTCGCGCGCGGTCGGTCGGCCGGTACGCTTGCCGGTACGCAGCGTGGGCCAGGGCGCCGAAATCCGATTGCATCGTAGGGCGACGGCGCCATCTCGCCAACATGCGGATACCACCGGTGGAGCAACCTCGCCGTCGGTGTCCGCCACGGACGCTGCATGGATATCTGAAACGCCCTGGGCGCTGCGCCCCAGTCTCGCGCGTCTGCTCAGCCAGCCCATGCATGCCGATCCCGTGGCCTGGCCGCAAGTCATGGATTCGCCGGTGCAGGCGCCGGCGGGCTTGGATTCGGGCAGACCCCTGACGCATGCTTCGCTCGCCGAGCTTGAGGCCTTGCAGGTGTTCGCGCAAGAAACCTGGTTGGATGAGCAGGCGGCACAATCCAAAGCGGATCCGGTGGCGTATCGGCTGGCGCAGTTACCGCCCGGGCCCGCCCGAACTCTGACGCAGCGTGTGGCCGAGCAAGCGAACTGGGCTGCGTTGGGCGCGCCGCGCGAGGCGTCACGGCTGCCGCATGAAGGACCCAGTAAGTCGGAAATCGGGGCAGCCGATTCGGCATTGACGGTCCGTAGGCATGACGATGGCGCCACGTCAGTACTGCGCGGACGAGGCTTTGCCGCCGCGCATGTACGTGACGCTGAAACGACCGAGAACGGCAGTGAGACCTGGGCAGCTTGGGTCGTCGAAGTGGAAGTCGAACCCAAAACGGGACGCGTCGATGTGACGCGCCTGGTGGTTGGCCACGACAGCCAGTCCCTGCAAACTGCCCAGCAAGCAACGGTTCGCGAACAGGACCCGCTGCTATTAAACGCCGCGCGGCGCTTGTTGCAGGCTCCCGCGTCCTTTGATGATTGGGGCGCAGCCGGCGCGGGCGCGAGTTTCGCACAAACAGATTTTGATGTGGCGTCGTCCTCGCTGCAGGTGGCAGGCGAGACGGCGATAGATAGGCCTGTCGATAGCGGTCAACTCGCGCTCGATGGCGTGATGACCTTGCCCGCCGCTGCCGCGATTGGCAATGCGATTTTCAACGCCACGGGTGTGCGCCTGCGCGAAGTGCCGTTCAATGCGGCGAAACTGCGCGACGAGCTCGCTGGCACCTCGCCGCTCGCAAAGGATGCAGCGTCACGCGGCTGGCTACGGCGCAGTGGCGTATGGCTCGCCGCCGGGGCAAGCGCCGTGGCGGGGCTGGTGAGCATGGCGTGGCCGCTCAAGCCGGCTATCGCCCCTACCGCAGGCCCCGATGTCTCTTTATATTCCGCCGCAGCGATCGAGCGCGGCAGGCTGGTGGCCGCCGCCGGCGACTGCGTGGTCTGCCATACCGCGCCCAACGGGAAGCAGAATGCTGGCGGTCTGGCGCTGGACACGCCGTTTGGCACCATCTACACCACCAACATCACGCCGGATAACGAGACCGGCATCGGACAGTGGTCGTATCGCGCGTTCGAACGCGCCATGCGCGAGGGCGTGCACCGCGACGGGCGGCAGCTTTACCCCGCCTTTCCCTACACGGCATTCGCCAAAATGACGGATGCCGATATGCAGGCCTTGTACGCCTATCTGATGGTGCAGCCGCCCGTGCGCAGCGAACCGCCCAAGACCGAGCTGGCGTTCCCGTACAACATGCGCGGGCTGCTGGCGGGATGGAATGTGCTTTTCCATGAATCGGGTGTGTATCAGCCGGACCCCACGCAGTCGCTCGCCTGGAATCGTGGCGCTTATCTTGTGCAGGGTGCGGGTCACTGCGCGGCTTGCCACTCGCCGCGCAACGCGTTGGGGGCCGAGAAGACCGGAATAGAGAATTATCTGGCCGGCGGTGAGGCCGAGGGCTGGGAGGCCCCGGCATTGAATCGTCTGGCCACGGGCGCGCGCCCTTGGACCGAAGATTCGCTGGTGCAATACCTGCGCACCGGTTATTCCGCCAACCATGGCGTGGCCGCGGGGCCGATGGCACCGGTGATACATGGGTTGGCCGAAATGCCCGAATCGGACGTGCGCGCCATCGCGACGTATTTGCTGAATCTGCCTGGCAGCCCCAAGCCTGCCGCAGCCGCTGAGACGCTGACCGCCGACGCGAGCGCGCGCGTATTCGCGGGCCGGGCCAATGGCGAACGTATTTATCAAAACGCTTGCGCGGTCTGCCATGAGGCCTCTTCCGGGCCCACGCTCTTCGGCGTCAAGCCTTTGTTGTCGACGAACACGAACCTGTACGCTGCAACACCAGACAATCTTGTGCAGGTGATTCTGCATGGAATTCAAAATCCGGCCAATGACGAGCTGGGCTACATGCCTGGATTCAAGGATAGTCTGGACGATGATCAAGTGCAGGATCTGTTGAGTTATTTAAGGGCGCGTTTTGCGCCGCAAGAACCTGAGTGGACCGATAGCCGCGCGTTGATCGGTCGAATACGGGATCAAGCCCATTGATGCGGCATGCCACTGCATTACTGAGCCTGATTATTTAACTGCGCGAAAGCGCGAGACGAGCAACGGCCAAACCGCGTAGGAGTAGCCATGGCAGGATCAACAATAACGATTGAACAAGGGTTGAATAGCGTAGGGGTCGGGAAATTCCAGTACCGGCTGTTTGTGATTTTCGGGTTGGTCTGGATGGCCGACGCGATGCAGGTGTTGTCGATCGGATTCAGTGCGCCATCGATTGCCAAGACCTTCGGTCTGACCATTCCTCAAGCGCTGCAAACCGGCACGATGTTTTTTGTTGGCATGCTGATCGGGGCATTCGTCTTCGGGCGGCTGGCTGACCGTATCGGCCGGCGTCCCGTGCTGATGCTCGCTGTCATTATCGATGCCTGCGCGGGTGTGGCGTCGGCATTCGCGCCGGATTTCACCTGGCTGCTGGTCTTGCGCTTTATCACCGGTATCGGGGTGGGTGGCACGCTGCCTGTGGACTACACGATGATGGCGGAATTCCTGCCGGCGCAACGTCGTGGCCGTTGGTTGGTGTGGCTGGAGTCGTTCTGGGCCGTGGGCACCATCCTGCTGGCGATCCTCGCGTTGTTCGCCGCGTCCTATGGTGACGATGCGTGGCGCGTGATCTTCTTTGTCACCGGCATCCCGGCGATCGTGGGTGTGGTGTTGCGTTTCTACGTGCCTGAGTCGCCGCTGTACCTGAACAAAACCGGCAAGGGCGCGGAGGCCGCTCGCGTGCTTGAGCGCGTGGCTGCCACGAACGGCAAGCCCGTCACGATCTCCGCGCTGGAGCCGCAAAGCATGGAGCGCAAGTCCGTGCTCGCGCTGTTCAGCCCGGGTCTGGCGCGCCGCTCGATTGCGTTGCTTGCCGCATGGATGCTGATATCCATCGCCTACTACGGTGTGTTCGTGTACCTGCCGGTCAAACTCTCGGCCCAAGGGCTGGGTTTCATGCGTGGTCAGGAATTCCTGATCGTGCTGGCGTTGGCACAGTTGCCGGGCTTTGCGCTGTCGGCCTATGCGGTCGAGCGTTTCGGACGCAAGCCGACCTTGATCGGTTTCCTGTTGCTCAGCGCGGTGGGTTGCTTGCTGTATAGCCTGGGCACCTCGGTACCGCTGGTGGTGGGTTCGACGCTGTTGATGAGCTTCTCGCTGCTGGGTACGTGGGGCGCGCTCTATGCGTTCACGCCCGAGGTCTACCCGACGGATCTGCGCGCAAGCGGCATGGGCATGGCTGGCGCGATGGCGCGTCTGGGCGGCTTGTTCGCCCCGGCGCTGATTGCCCCGATCATGGCCACACAGTTCACGCTGTCGCTGTTCGTGCTGTCGGGCATGTTGGTGGTGGGCGCGATCGCGATCAAGCTGGTCGACGTGGAATCGCGCAACCGCGCGCTGGATTAACCAGAGCCTGACGAGCAAGGGGGCAGACATCGCTGGATGTCTGCCCCCTTGTCGTTTCTGCCGCTATGACGGATGGCGGTGCCTGAACCGCCGCCTCAGTCGTCCTGATTTGGATCCATCCCGGGGAACAGAATTTCGGTGAAACCGAACTTCGAAAAGTCCTCGATGCGCGACGGATACAAGCGCCCGATCAAATGGTCGCATTCGTGCTGCACCACGCGCGCATGAAAGCCCTCGGCCTCGCGCTCGATACGCTCGCCCTTGGGATCGTAGCCGCTGTATCGGATATGCCGGTAACGCGGCACCAGTCCGCGCATGCCAGGCACGGACAAGCAGCCTTCCCAGCCGTCTTCACGTTCGTCCGATAATGGTGTGATGACCGGGTTACACAACACGGTCTGCGGTACCGCCGGCGCATCGGGGTAGCGCTCGTTGCGCTCGAACCCGAAGATCACTACCTGCAGGTCCACGCCGATCTGCGGCGCGGCCAGGCCGACCCCGCGCGCGTGTTCCATGGTCTCGAACATGTCCGCGATCAGGGCGTCGAGTTCCGGCGTGTCGAAGGCCTGCACGGGCTGAGCGATGCGCAACAGGCGGGGATCGCCCATTTTCAGGATGGAATGAATCATGGCGGCAGTGCCGGGTCTTAGTCGACGCGGTTTTTGTTCTGGATGAATTCGATTTTGTAACCGTCCGGGTCCTCGACGAAGGCGATGACGGTGGTGCTGTGCTTCATCGGGCCGGCTTCGCGCGTGACCTTGCCACCGCGTTGCTTGACCTTTTCACAGGCGTCGTAGGCGTCATCGACCTCGATGGCGATATGACCATAGCCGGTGCCCAGATCATAGTGATCGGTGTCCCAGTTGTAGGTCAGCTCGATCGCGGCCGCTTCGCTCTCGTCCTGGTACCCGACAAAAGCCAGGGTGAATTTGCCTTCCGGGTAGTCTTTACGGCGCAACAGGCGCATGCCCAGTACGTTGGTGTAGAAGTCGATCGACTTGTCCAGATTGCCGACTCGCAGCATGGTATGCAAGAGACGCATGAGGAATTCCTTTTTCTAATTGAAAACAAGGCTCGTGGCCCACATCGACATCGTAGCAAAACAAGCGCGGCGTTCCCTGCGAATGCAGAAAACGCCGCGCGATGTCTGGCGCTGCCTCGAGGGGCAGCCGTCAGGGACGGATCAGTCAGAACCCAGTTTCAGCGGGTCCGGCTGCCGTTTTTCGATCGACCATTTCAACAGCGATGCGCTGCGATAGATACCGTGAGCGAACTTGCCGTAGGGCAGCGTGAGGAACAGCGCCATCACCACGCCCAGGTGGATCGCCAGCAGCAGGCCCATGAACTGCGTATCGCGCAGAGCGAGCAGCAGCAGGCCGGTCAGGCTGATCAAGAACAGCAGCGCGATGAATCCGCGATCCATGGGACGTTGCGCGGTGTCGCCTTGCAGCGGATGGCGCTTCACGTTCAGCCACAGCAAACCCGCCGGCCCGATGAGCAGACCGATGCCGCCAACCGTGCCCAGAATCACGGGCAGGCTGAAGTACGGATACGGGGCTTCCCAGCCAAAGGCATAGTGGTAGAGCGTGGCGACCGACGTGGCGGCAAAGCACAGCATGAAGCCGTAGAAGGTCAGGTGATGGAAACGCCGGCGCAGCAGCGTGAACGCGTCATCGGCGTTGTTGCACCCCTTGCCATGGCCGCCATCCAGATACTTCAAGCGCAGGACATTGTGCGTGGCTTCCGCGACCGCCGCCCCTGAGGCGCTGCCTGGGGATACCTCCCGCCAGAAACGCGTTACCCCGATACCGAGCGCGATGATCGCGAACACAAATACCACGCCAAACATCAGCGCCAATGTGTTGTGCGGGAAGATCGCATAGAAATTTCCCGCCAACGGCGCATGCAGCAGGCTGCCATTGATCATGACGGTCAGCACCAGGAACAGCGCCAGCGCGGCAGCCGCGGCCATCGACACCGTCAGACCATTGCGCTTGTACAGCTTGCCCAACGCAGCCGGCCAGGCATAGTCGCTATAGGTCTGAACGCGAACCTTGGCCATGGCCTGGGGCACGTTCACGCCGAATTCATGCGGGGGCGCGTATTGGCACGCGTGCAGACAGGCGCCGCAGTTATGGCACAGGTTGGCCAGATAGTTGATGTCGGCCTTGCCGAATTCCAGCCGGCGCGTCATGGCCGGGAACACCGCGCAGAACCCTTCGCAATACCGGCATGCGTTACAGATCTGCATCACGCGTGCGACTTCGGTCTCGTCGTCGGTCAGCGTGGCGGGCGTGATGGACGCACCCTTGGCGTGAAAATGGACGGGTTGTTCCGTCACGGCGGCGCTGGCCGAACGCGGCATCATTGCCGGTGCGGCAGCGTCACGGGCCTGTTGGGTCAGGGCTTCAAGCTGCTTCACGTTGTGCTCCTACGGCGCGTTGCGCCAGCGCTGCTTGGGCGGCGCGCGTGCCGGCAATGCGGCCAAATGCCGTGCCGATCGACATGCCGACGCCAGCCGTATAGCCTTTGCCCAGCACGTTGCCGGCCATCATTTCACCGGCGACAAACAGGTTGTCGCTGGGTTTGTCGTTGAATCGAACCGCGGCGGTCTCGTCGACCTTCAGGCCCAGATAGGTAAAGGTAATGCCCGGGCGCAGCGCGTAGCCGTAGAACGGACCAGTGTCGATCGGACGGGCCCAGTGCGTCTTGGCGGGCGTGACGCCTTCGGTGTGGCAATCATCCAGCGAGGTGTGATCGAACGTGCCCACGCGGCAGGATGCGTTGTACTCGTTCATGGTTTGCATGAACTGCGCTTCGTCCAGACCGAGCTTGCTCGCGAGTTCGGGCAGCGTATCTGCCTTCACCCCCGGGAAGACGGGCGGCATGAATCGACCGATGGCCTTGGAATCGATGATCGAGTAGGCGATCTGCCCCGGCTGCATCGCGGTCAGCCGGCCCCAGATGGCGTAACGCTTGGGCCAGAAGTCCTCCCCCTCGTCGTAAAAGCGCTTGGCTTCGCGATTGACCACCACGCCCAGCGACACGCAGTCGATACGCGTGCAGATGCCACCGTCATACAAGGGCGCGCGCGCATCGATCGCCACGCAGTGCGATTGCGACGGATCGCCGATGATGTCAGCACCCGCATTCATCATGAACTTCAGCAGCACGCCTTGGTTGAAACGGGTTCCACGGATGAGGAAGTTATCGGCCGGCCATTCGCCGCGCTCGTTCTGTCCCCATGCCTCGCGCAGCCACTCGCGGTTGGATTCGAATCCGCCCGCGGCCAGCACACAGGCGCGCGCCGTGATGCGTTCGTTGCCCACGCGCGCGGCCACGAAGCGGCCGTTGTCCAGTTCCAGCGAATCGACCGGCGACTCGTAGCGAATCTGTACGCCCAGCGCTTCGGCGCTGCGATAGTAGGCATTGACCAGCGCTTTGCCGCCGCCCATGAAGAACGCGTTGGTACGCGCCACGTGCAGCGCGCCGGATAATGGCGGCTGGAAATTCACGCCATGTTTGCGCATCCAATCCCGACAGGTGGACGAGGCGCGAATCACCAGGCGAGCGAGGTGTTCATTAGTAATGCCGCCCGTGACCTTGAGCAAGTCTTGCCAGTATTCCTCTTCGGGGTAGGCATCGACCAGCACGTCTTGGGGCGCATCGTGCATGCAGCGCAGGTTGCGCGTGTGTTGGGAGTTACCGCCACGCCATTCTTTGGGCGCGGCTTCGAGCATCAGGACACTGGCTCCCGCCTCGCGCGCCATCAGGGCTGCGCATAGTGCGGCATTGCCACCGCCTATCACCAGTACGTCTATCATGAGTATGAGCCTGTAAAGTCAGGCTCGCACTATAGGGCCAGGCAGGGTCTGACGCCAGACCCATTCCCTCAATGGGCGTTCACGATTTGTGAAGGGTCGCCCCGGGCCAGGCCCCGTTGCGCACCAAGGTTTCGACGGTTTGGGCTAGCAGCACGCGGGCCGCCAGCGCCGCGGGCGAGAGCTCGTCGTCGGAGACGCTGGCCAGCAGATTGGAGCGCCGCAGATGCCGGTCGGTGATCTGCCGCACCGCCAGGGCCTCGCCACGCAGGCGCACGGTCGCGGCGCCCGGTTGAATCGTGGCGCCAAATCCGCTGCGCACGAGGTCCATCAAGACGTCCAGCCCATCGATTTCCGCCGCGAGATTCGGCTCGATACGCAGTCGGGCGCAGGATGCCTCGAACTGCAGCCGCAAGCCATGGCTGGCGCTGGGCATGAGCAAGGGCAGTTTGGCAATGTCCTTTAAACGAACCGGCCCTTCCGGCGGCAAGCCGGGCATGTCCTGCGGGGCGATGAGAAACAGCCGTTCCTCGATCAAGGGCAGCGTGCTCCAGCGGCGCGCGGTCTCGGTGCGAAACACCACCGCGAGATCAAGCTGGCGCGAATTGAGCATCGCGGTCAGATACCCCGACAGACTTTCGATCAGATGGACACGTACCTCGGGGTAGCGATCGCGCATGGCTTGCATGAATGGCACGGCGAGCACCGAGGCCGTCGTCGCAGGCAAGCCAACGTTGACTTCACCGCTGAGTCGCGACGCCTTGGCGGCCCGGGCCGCGCCATCGGCGTGCCGCAGTGCGAGCTGGGCTTGCCGCAGAAAAGCGAGCCCCGCATCAGTAGGGACCACGCCACTAGAGGTGCGAATCAGCAAGCGCGTCGATAGCTCGCTTTCCAGCCGGCTGATCTGCTGGCTTAGCGCCGAGGTCACAACGCCCAGATCCGCGGCCGCGCGTCCCATGCTGCCGTATTCGGCCACTTTGACGAAGTAACGTAGCTGGCGCAGTTCCATGGCGGTCTCTAAAACTGAGGCAGGGTCGCGGGATCATGCTGGCGCAGCACGCGCTTGGCTTCCTCGAAACCGGGCAGGATCTGGCCGACTTCGGCCCAAAAGTCAGGACTATGGTTCATCTCGCGCAGATGCGCCAGTTCGTGGGCGATCACGTAGTCGATGATGGACGGAGCGAAATGGATCAGGCGCCAGTTGAGCATAATGTTGCCATCGCTGGTACACGAGCCCCAGCGGGTGGCGGCCGAAGACAGCCGCCAGCGGCGAATCTTCAGACCGGTGATCTGCAGAAAATGCGCAAGGCGCGAGCCGAACAAGGTGCCCGCGCGCTGTTGCAGCCAGGCCTGCGCCGTGTCACGGATGCGCGCATCCTCGGCGTCCATCGGCAAGGGCAGGATCAAGGCATCGCCATCCTGCGGCGACTCCACATCGCCTGAGAAACGAGCCTGACGTGTTTGCGGACTGAGATCGAGCACGATGCGTTTGCCCAGATAGGGCAATTCGCCGCCGGCCTGCCAGCGCGTTTGCGCCATCGCCAGCCGTTCGCGGCGCGCATGCCAATCGCGCAGCTTGGACAGTATCCAGCGCGCCTTTTCCCGGACGGCTTCGTCGATCTGGGTCAAGGTCACCCAATTGGGCGCGGTCACGCGCAAGCCGTCGTCGGTAATGACAAAGCCGATGCTGCGGCGGCGCGAACGCAGCAGCACGAATCCGATCGTTTGTTGCTCGGTTTTGACTTCACGCCAGCGCGCGCCGGCAGGCAGCGTGGCAGGGCAAGGCGTGACGATGATGGCGGGGGTGCCGGCGGCCGGTCCCGCTGTGACGTCTGGCGCGGCAGGCGTCACAGGTGCGGGAGGCGAGAACAACAATTCAAGCTGACCGTTCTGAGGCATACCTTTCGGGATTGAGTTGCCGCATTTCCCCTTCGATCCACGCTTGCACTTTCGCGTTCAACTCATCGGGGCTGAGGCCTTGCGAGGCGATGGCGGGGCCGATTGACACGGTGATCAGACCGGGGCGCTTGATAAAGGCATTGCGCCGCCAGCACTCGCCCGCGTTATGCGCGATGGGGATCACCACCGCGCCCGTGCGCGAGGCCAGTATCGCGCCACCGGCCTTGAACCGCGCCGTCTTGCCGGGGGCAACGCGCGTGCCTTCCGGAAAGAGCAGCGGCCAACGGCCTTCGTTCATGCGCAGCTGACCGAGTTTGATGACTTGCTCGAACGCATCGCGCCCCTTGGCCCGATCGATCGGGATCATGCGCAGCAGCGCCAGACCCCAGCCGAAAAAGGGTACTTTGTGCAATTCTTTCTTGTACACAAAGCAGACTTCGCGTGGCATGTGAGCCGGGAAAAACAAGGTTTCCCACGCGGATTGATGCTTGGACAACAACACCGCCGGTCCGTCTGGCAGATTCTCCGCGCCCTTGACGCGCCAGCGGATGCCGCAGAAGAACCGGGCGCCCCAGATGGCCATGCGCGGCCAGCCCATCGTGAGCTTATACCGCCAGTGCAAAGGCGCAGGCGACCACAGCAGGCAGGCAAAGGCGTACGGAATCACCGTGATGATCAAGAACGCCATGTATAACGCTGAACGCAGCCAGGCCATGCTCAAGCTTCCTGCAACAGCGCATCGACCACGGCCGACAGATCCGCTGCGACCCGCGTGCCCGGCGGCAACTCGCCTTGTTGTGTTTTCCGGCCATTGCCGGTCAACACCAGCCAAGGCTGGCAGCCCGCGGCGGCCGCGGCCTGCAGATCGCGCAACGAGTCGCCCACGGCGGGCACGCCCGTCAGATCGATGTCATAGCGGCGCGCGATGTCACGATACATGCCGGGCAGCGGCTTGCGGCAGTCGCAGCCATCCTGCGGGCCATGCGGGCACATGAAAATGGCATCGACGATGCCACCGGCCTGGGCGACCTCGGCGTGCAGCTTGGCGTGGATATTGTTGAGCGTGGCCGTATCGAACAGGCCACGCGCCAGCCCCGACTGATTGGTGGCGATGGCCACGGTATAGCCCGCCTGCGACAGCCGGGCGATCGCCGCCATGCTGCCCGGCAGGGGGATCCATTCCTCGGGACTTTTGACAAATTCGTCGCTGTCCTGATTGATGACGCCGTCGCGATCGAGGATGATGAGCTTCACTGGGCCAGCCTCGAAATATCGGCCACCTGGTTCATCAGACCATGCAGTTGACCCAGCAATGCGAGCCGGTTGGCGCGCACAGCAGGGTCTTCGGCCATGACCATGACATCGGCAAAGAACGCGTCGACCGGCTCGCGCGCCTGGGCCAGCGTGCTCAGGCTACCCGCGAAATCGCCCGCTTGCAGCTGCGCTTCGGCCTGCGGACGCAGGGTCGCCACGGCGCTGGCCAGGGCCTGTTCGGCCGGTTCGGTCAGACGCGAGGCGTCCACCGAGCCGATCTCGCCTTCGGCCTTCTTCAACAGATTGCCGATACGCTTGTTGGCAGCGGCCAGGCTCGCGGCTTCGGGCAACTGTCCGAATGCCGTGACGGCACGCACGCGCGCGGCGACTTGATGCAGCGGCGGCGCCAGCGCGATGACGGCATCGACCGCGTTACGGTCGAAGTCGCTCGCGAGCTGATTGCGATACCGTTCAAAGATGAAGGTACGTACTTCGGCCAGGGTGTCGGCCGGGATCTTGCCGGCGGGGAACGTTTCCGTTGCCAGCGTCAGCAGCCCGTCCAGCGACAGGGGGCCGTCTGCGCTCGCGGCCAGCCAGCCACCGGCGGCCAGTTGCTCGAAAGCACTGATCAAACCGAGCGCGGCGCGGCGCAGGCCAAAGGGATCGCGTTCGCCGGTAGGCGCCAGTCCAATGCCCCAGATACCGATCAGCGTCTCGGCGCGTTCGGCGATAAAGAGGATCGCGGCGGTCAGCGACTCGGCATTGACCGGCGCATCCAGACGGATACGGTATTGGTCGCGCAACGCTTGCACGACGGTGGGGGATTCGCCGTCACCGGCCGCGTAATAGGCGCCCATGACGCCTTGCAGCTCGGGGAATTCACCCACCATGTTGGTGCCCAGATCGGCCTTGGCCAGCAGGGCGGCACGATCGGCGGCGGCAACATCGCTGCCCAGTTGCTCGGCCACGCCACGCGCAATCGCGCGCACGCGTTCGACGCGTTCGAGCTGGGTGCCGAGCTTGTTGTGATAGACGATGCTGCCCAGCTGTTCGACCCGCGCGGCCAGCGGCGTCTTGCGATCGGTCTCGAAGAAGAACTGCGCATCGGCCAGACGCGGGCGCACCACGCGCTGATTGCCCTCGACAATGTGGACGGGGTTGTCCGTCTGCATGTTGCTGACGATCAGGAAACGGTGGGTCAGCTTGCCCGTGGCCGGATCGAATAGCGGGAAGTATTTCTGATTCAGACGCATGGTCAGAATCAGGCATTCCTGCGGCACTTGCAGGAACTGTTCTTCGAACTGGCCCACGTAAACCGTGGGATGTTCCACCAGCGCGGTGACTTCGTCCAGCAGCGCGAGGACTTCCGGGTCATCGCCCAGCGTCGCGCCGAGCTTGTCCGCGTGCGATTGCAGCTGCGCACGGATATCGTCGCGGCGCGCTTCGAACGACGCCACGACGCGGCCTTGTTTGGCCAGCGTGGTTTCATAGGCGGTGGCATCGGCGATATCGATGACGCCGCTGGACATAAAGCGATGGCCTTGGGTGCTGCGGCCTGCCGTCAAGCCCAGCGCGGCGACCGGCACGATGTCCGCGCCATGCAGTGCGATCAGGCGATGCGCAGGGCGCACGAATTTCACCGTGGTCACGCCATCGGCCAACTGGTATTGCATGACCTTGGGGATCGGCAGGCCGTCAATGGCGGCTTGCAGGCCTTCCTGCAAACCCACTGCGAGCTTGGCACCGGGCGCGGTGCCGCGGGCGATCAGGTATTCCTGCTTGCCGTCGGATTCGCGGGCGAGGGTAGCCAGATCGATATTTTCGAGGCCTTTGGCGGCGAGCTTTTTGGTCAGCGCGGGCGTGGGCTTGCCCTCGGCATCCAGGCCGACTTTCACGGGCATCAGCTTTTCGGCGTAGGCCTGATCCGGCGCTTGTTCACGCACATGCGACAGGCGCACGGCCAGGCGGCGCGGCGTGGCGAAGGCGGTGACGGTGTTCGCGTCATCGAGCAGCGCATGCTTGGCCAAGGTGGCGCGCAGGCCTTCGGCAAAAGCCTGGCCCAGTTTGTGCAGGGCCTTGGGCGGGAGTTCTTCGGTCAGCAGTTCGACCAGCAGGGGGCGGGTAGACGTTGTCATTCAGGCAGCCTCCTCGTTGCGGCGATTCGCCAGCATCGGAAAGCCCAATCGTTCACGGGAATCGTAATAGGCCTGCGCGACGGCGCGCGACAGGTTGCGGATGCGGCCGATATAGGCGGCGCGTTCGGTCACGCTGATGGCGCCGCGCGCATCCAGCATGTTGAACGTATGCGCGGCCTTGAGCGCTGCCTCGTAGGCGGGCAGGGCGAGCGGCACGTCCATCAGGCGCTTGGCTTCGGCTTCGTAGTCGTTGAAATGCGCGAACAGCATGTCGGCCGACGAATGCTCGAAGTTATAAGTGGACTGCTCCACTTCGTTTTGATGGAACACGTCGCGATAGAGCACGCGGCGGCCATTGGCGCCCTCGGTCCAGACCAGGTCGTACACGCTTTGCACGTCCTGCAGATACATCGCCAGACGCTCCAGGCCATACGTGATCTCGCCGGTCGTGGGGTTGCAGTCCAGGCCGCCGACCTGCTGGAAATAGGTGAACTGCGTCACTTCCATGCCGTTGAGCCAGACTTCCCAGCCCAGGCCCCAGGCGCCCAGCGTGGGGTTTTCCCAGTCGTCTTCGACGAAACGGATATCGTGCTCGGTCGGGTCGATGCCCAGTGCCTTGAGCGAACCGATATACAAGTCGAGGATTTCTGGCGGCGCGGGTTTCAGCACCACCTGATATTGATAGTAGTGCTGCAGGCGGTTGGGGTTCTCGCCATAGCGGCCGTCCTTAGGACGGCGCGAGGGCTGCACGTAGGCGGCGCGCCAGGGCTCCGGGCCGATGGCGCGCAGGAACGTCGCCGTGTGCGAAGTGCCCGCGCCGACCTCCATGTCATACGGTTGCAAGAGCGCGCAGCCCTGCTTGTCCCAGTAATCCTGGAGCGTGAGAATGATTTGCTGAAAGGTGAGCATAAGATTCTTGGAATTCGGGTCGCCGGGCAGCCCGGCCTGCCGTGGCAGTGTAGGCCCCATGTTGGCGGGAAAGGCGGCCATTTTAACTGGCCCGCCGGCAAGGCGCTGTGCAAGCCGTCCGCAGTGGACGATGGCAGGCCGCAGCATACCCGGAATCTTTGGTCGCGCAAGACGCGCGCGAGAGCATTACTATTTGTAAATTCGCGGAGGCTGGGATAATCGTATGATTCGGAGTCGTTCCCCATCTATTCCGGGCGCCGCGCCCATCAGCAGAGGATCTAGCATGTCTGAGTTAGTCAAGGTCGAGCTCATTGACGGTATCCAGGTCATGACCATCAATCGTCCAGAGGCGAAAAACGCCATCAATCTGGAAACCGCGCAGGCGCTGGCCGCCGCGCTGGACGACCTTGATAACCGTGACGAAGCGCGCATTGGTATTCTGACTGGCGCGGGCGGCGTGTTTTCCGCTGGCATGGATCTGAAGGCCTTTGCGCAAAAAGGCGAGCGTCCGAATATTCCGGGCCGTGGATTTGCCGGCATCACCGAGCGTCCGCCGCGCAAGCCTTTGATCGCGGCGATCGAGGGTTTCGCTTTGGCCGGTGGCTGCGAAATGGCCTTGTCGGCGGATCTGATTGTCGCGGCCAACAACGCGAAGTTCGGGCTGCCCGAAGTGAAACGTGGGCTGGTTGCCGGCGCTGGCGGTCTGCTGCGTCTGCCGCGCCGCCTGCCCTATCACATCGCCATGGAAATCATCCTGACGGGCGATATGTTCACCGCCGAACGTGCCCATGCCTTCGGTCTGGTCAATCGTCTGACCGAGCCCGGCCAGGCGCTCGAGGGCGCGCTCGCCCTGGCGCGCATCATTGTCGAAAACGGTCCGTTGGCAGTGCAAACGGCCAAGAGCGTGGTGGCGCAAGCCGTCGATTGGGACCAGGAAGGCATGTTCGATCGCCAGCGCCCGCTGATTTCCCATATCTTTACCTCGGCCGACGCCAAGGAAGGCGCCACCGCCTTCGCCGAAAAACGCAAGCCCGTCTGGCAGGGCAAATAAGGCCGGCAACGCTGGACCTAAAATACCTGATTGATCCGGGCGGCTGGCTACCGTGGCCGCCTGTTCCCCTTTCGTTGTTTTCGCTCAAGCACTCATGTCTACCCTGATCAAAGAAGAAGACTTCATACAGTCTATCGCTGACGGCATTCAGTTCATCAGCTACTACCATCCCGTTGACTACATCCGCCACCTGGCCCGCGCCTATGAGCGCGAGGAAAGCCCGGCCGCGCGCGACGCGATGGCGCAGATCCTGACCAACTCGCGCATGTGCGCCGAGGGCAAGCGTCCGCTGTGCCAGGACACCGGCATCGTCAACGTGTTCCTGAAAGTGGGCATGAACGTGCGATTCGAGACGAACCGCACGCTGCAAGAGCTGTGCGACGAAGGCGTGCGCCGTGGCTACACGAACCCGGACAACCCCTTGCGCGCTTCCGTGCTGGACGATCCGATCTTCGCGCGCAAGAACACGCGCGACAACACGCCCTGTATCCTGCATGTCGAACTCGTCCCGGGCGACAAGGTCGATGTGCAAATTGCTTCCAAGGGCGGCGGTTCCGAGAACAAGTCGAAGTTCGTGATGCTCAACCCCAGCGATTCGCTGGTGGACTGGGTGCTCAAGACTGTGCCCACGATGGGCGCTGGCTGGTGCCCGCCGGGCATGCTGGGGATCGGCGTAGGCGGCACGGCTGAGAAAGCCATGCTGATGGCCAAGCAGTCGTTGATGGAAGACATCGACATGTACGAGCTGCTGGCCCGCGGCCCGCAGAACAAGCTCGAGGAACTGCGTATCGAGCTTTACGAAAAGGTCAACGCACTCGGCATTGGCGCGCAGGGCCTGGGCGGCTTGACGACCGTGCTGGACGTGAAGATCAACACTTTCCCCACGCACGCGGCGTCCAAGCCCGTGGCCATGATCCCCAACTGCGCGGCTACCCGTCACGCGCATTTCGAACTCGATGGCTCCGGCCCCGCTCGCCTGGAACCGCCCGCGCTGTCGGAATGGCCCGAAGTGCGCTGGGCGCCGGACTACAACAAGTCCAAGCAAGTCAATCTGGATGCCCTGACCCCGGAAGAGGTCGCCAGCTGGAAGCCCGGCCAGACGCTGCTGTTGTCGGGCAAGATGTTGACCGGCCGTGATGCCGCGCACAAGCGCATTCAAGACATGCTGGCCAAGGGCGAGCCGCTGCCGGTGGACTTCAAGAATCGCGTGATCTACTACGTCGGTCCCGTGGACCCCGTGCGCGACGAAGTCGTCGGTCCCGCAGGCCCCACGACCGCGACCCGCATGGACAAGTTCACCGAGATGATGCTGGCGCAGACCGGCTTGATCGCGATGATCGGCAAGTCCGAGCGCGGCCCGGTCGCGATTGAAGCGATCCGCAAGCACAAGTCGGCCTACTTGATGGCCGTGGGTGGCGCGGCTTACCTGGTGTCCAAGGCGATTCGCGAGGCGCGCGTGTTGGCCTTTGAAGACCTGGGCATGGAAGCCATCTACGAGTTTGATGTCAAGGACATGCCGGTCACCGTGGCGGTCGATTCCGAAGGCACGTCGGTGCACAACACCGGGCCGAAGGAATGGCAAGCGCGTATCGGCAAGATCCCGGTCGCTGTAGCGTAACAGCGCCTGGCGGGAGAGGGTGGGGCAATCGCTCCACCGGCTCCGCGTTGCAGGGTTTGATTTGGATAAGGGCCGCACATCGTTGCGGCCTTTATTGCGTCTGGCGTTCGCTGATACCAAATGGTGGTGTGGGGACGTCTTATCGCTCTGTCGTTCTCCCCAGCACTTCTCTCAGGATTTCCTCCGTGTGCTCACCCAGCAGGGGAGGTGCTTTTCGGTACACCACGGGCGAGGCCGAGAATCGCAGCGGGCTGGCTGTCACGGGCGCGGTGCCGCCCGATGGGTGTGGCAATTCGCGGCGTAATTGACGCGCCTGCACCTGGGGATGCTGGAACGTTTGCGCGATGTTGTTGATAGGCCCGCAAGGTACGCCGGCCGCTTCGAGTTTGCGGATCCATTCATCGCGCGGGCGTTGCTTCATGATGTCCGCCAGCAATGCGACAAGCGTATCGCGATTCGTGACGCGCAAGCGGTTAGTGGCGAAGCGGGGATCTGCCGCCAGTTCAGGTGCGCCTATGGCGCGGCAATAGGCTCGGTATTGTGATTCGTTGCCCGTCGCCACGATCAGATGGCCATCGCGCGCGGCAAACACCTGGTAGGGCACGACGTTCTGATGCGCATTGCCCGCACGCGTCGGCGCGATGCCGGAAGTGAAATAGTTGGAGTTCTGATTCGCCAGCAGCGCGACGTGGCAATCCAGCAGCGCGATATCCAGATGCTGCCCCAACCCGCTGCGATGACGTTCCTGTATGGCTGCCAACACGGCGACGGTGGCGTACATACCGGTGATGATGTCGGTCACGGCCACGCCGGCTTTTTGCGGGCCGCCACCTGGCAGGTCGTCGCGCTCGCCGGTGATGCTCATCAGTCCGCCTAACCCTTGAATCATGAAATCGTAGCCGGGCAGATGCGCGCAGGGGCCGTCCTGGCCGAAGCCGGTGACGGAACAATAAATCAACCTTGGGTTGATTGCGTTGAGGCTTTTATAGTCGAGGCCATACTTGCGCAAGCCGCCGACTTTGAAGTTTTCGACGAGGATGTCGCAATGCTGCACCAAGTCTCGGATCAGCGCAGCGCCTTGCGGCGAGGCGATGTCGGCGACCAACGAGCGTTTGTTGCGGTTGGCACTGAGATAGTAGGCGGCCTCGCTCGTATCCTGACCCTGGGCGTCTTTCAGGTAGGGAGGGCCCCAATGACGCGTATCGTCACCCGTGCCGGGGCGTTCGACTTTAATGACATCTGCGCCCAGGTCGGCCAGGTTTTGCGTACACCAGGGACCTGCGAGGATGCGGCTCAGGTCGAGGACTCGGATGCCTTCCAGAGGCGGGGGGCGGTGTTGCATGATGGATTCTCTTTGCGGCGCAGCCGCAGTTGCCCGCGCAAGAGCGGGCTAGGTTCTTCGTAACGAGGCTGCCTTAAATTGCAGACGTGGCTCGCCCTGATTCGGCAAGGGTGGCGGTGCCGTGCGACAGCACGACGACATTGCGTTCCACGGCGCGCATGACAAAGCGCAACGTCCGTTCATCCGCACGCCACATGTCGCACTGCAAGGTTTCGCCGGGATAAACCGCAGCCGAAAAACGCGCATCGATACTACGCAGGCGAGACGCGTCGTAGTCGCACCAGGTTTTAATCAGGGCATGCGCGGCCATGCCATAGGTGCACAGGCCATGCAATATCGGGCGCGGATATCCCGCGCTTTGGGCCACTTCCGGGTCGGCGTGCAAGGGGTTCGGATCGGCATTCAAGCGATACAGCAGCGCAGCGTTAGGGGCGACGGAAAGATTGCACGTGCGTTGCGGTGCGTTGTCAGGCGGGGCGGATAGTGGCGGCAACGGGGTATCGCTCTTGGCCAGACCGCCATCGCCGCGACAGAAAGTGATTTGCTGTAGCGTCGCCAAGAGAGCGTCGCTATCGTCGTGCAAGCTTCGTTCCGTCACTACCAGCGCACCCTTGTCAGCGCCCTTGTCAATGACATGCGTCACGCGCGCTTTGCTGGTGACGGTGCCCTGTGCCGGCAACGGGGCGTGTATGCGCAGCCGTTGTTCGCCATGCACCACGCGTACCCAGTCGATGCCTGCACGGGGGTCCTTCATCCAAAAACCAGGATGCCCCAGCACGGTTGCGAACGTGGGCAGTGTTTGCAGATCACGCTCGTACACGTAGCGCAGTTGCTGCGTATCCAGCGGGTCGGCGCCCAGCCCAACGCCCAGCGCATAGAGCATGGCGTCCTTTTCATCATAGTGATGAACGACCTCGTCAAAGCGCCAATTCTTGATGGTGTGATAGTCCATGGGCATGAGACCTCGCTCAGATGGGGTCCCAGTCGATCACATCGGGCGAGCGTTCCAGCGCATAGAAGTGTTTGCGCAGGGCAGGCATGGCGATGTCGCCGATGAGTTCCGGTGTCCAGCCCTCGCTGTAATGCACGGTGCGCAGCGGACGCGGCTGGCTCATCAGCATGATCTCGTTGGCCCGTACGGCGAAGATCTGCGCGGTGATGTCGCGCGCGGCATCGCTCACCAGGTATACCGCCAACGGCGCGACCTTGCCGGCTTCCATACGCTTGAGCTTTTCCACACGCGCTTTTTCCGCTTCGGTCTCGGAGGGAATCGAGCTGGTCATGCGGCTCCATGCAAAGGGAGCGATGCAGTTCGAACGCACGTGATAGCGCGACATATCCAGCGCGATGGATTTGGACAGCGCCACGATGCCGAGTTTCGCGGCCGCATAGTTTGCCTGGCCAAAGTTTCCGATCAGGCCCGAGGTCGAGGTCATATGCACCAGCGCGCCCGATTCTTGCTCGCGGAAATAGGGCGCCGCCGCGCGGCTCATGTAGAACGAGCCATTCAGATGGACGTCCAGAACTTGACGCCATTCCTCTTCGCTCATCTTGTGAAAGACGCGATCGCGCAAGTTGCCAGCATTGTTCACGACGGCATCGATGCGGCCATAAGCCTCTATCGCGGTTTGAATAATACGACTCGCGCCCTCATAGCTGGCGACGCTATCGGTATTGGGGACGGCTTCGCCGCCTGCTGCCTGTATTGTTTTCACTACCTCACGCGCGGGGCCGTCCGTGCCACCTTCACCTTGCAGCGACACACCGATATCATTGACGACGACTTTCGCGCCCGCGGCCGCCATCGCCAGCGCGACGCTGCGTCCGATTCCGCCGCCGGCGCCCGTGACCACCACCACCTTGCCTGAAACCATTCCATTCATCTGCTCGTCTCCTTGTTGTCTGTGCGTGCAGGGCAGCACGATTCGGCGCGGATCTTTCGCCGGTTTGGCACGCCAGACTCTCTGCATGGTAGATTTCAAGCCTGTCCGGCGGAATTCAAAATTAAAGACACCCCCCTTTTGTGTGGCGGAACATGAGACACGACCTGACTGATCTACGCTTGTTCGTCAACGTAGGCGAGACCCTGAATCTGACGCGCGCGGCCGAGCGCACGTTCCTGTCCTTGCCGGCCGCCAGCGCGCGGATCAAGAACATGGAAGAAGGTTTCAAAGCGCGCTTGCTGATCAGACAAGCCACCGGTGTCGCGCTGACGCCCGCAGGCGAAGTCCTGCTCAAACATGCGCACGCGGTGTTTAGACAACTGGAGTGTCTGAACGCGGATTTGCAGCCCTATGCCAGCGGCATCAAGGGTCGGTTGCGCTTATTGGCCAATACCACTGCCACCAACTCATTCCTGGCCGATGCGATGTCGACGTTTCTGGCGGAGAACGCGGATGTCGACATCGAACTCGAGGAGAAAATGTCGGGCGACATCGTGCTTGCCATCCGTGCCGGTACGGCGGATTTGGGCATCGTCGCGGGAAATATCGATGTTGACGGGCTGGATGTCATGCCGCTGTTTCGCGATGAGTTGGCCATCGTGACGTCGTTGAATCATCCGCTGTCCAAACGGGATGCTGTGCAGTTTGTCGATGTCATCGACGCCTATCAGTTCGTGGGCATTCATCCTAATAGCGCCATCCAGACCTTTCTGGAAGACATCGCCTTGGGCCTGGGTAAACGTCTTTGCCAGCGCGTGCATGTGGGTAGCTTCGAGGCCGTCTGCCGCATGGTGGAGGCGGGCGCCGGCATCGCGGTGGTGCCGCGCGCGTGCGTGGCGCGATATAGCCGGCCCGAGGGATTGCATGTGCTGCAGATCAAGGATGCCTGGGCGCAGCGCGACCGGCTGCTATGTCGTCAACGGGGCCGCGATCTGCCGCGTTTCGCCGAGGAATTCATCGAGCACGTACGCCGTGCCGCGCGCGTGGGTTGAACGCGCGTCTGTGGCTGCGCCTGAACGGGGGCTTCGGCAAAAACAAATCGGCAATGGCGGGCTCTGCGCCAATAATGCGCGAACGCAACTGGCATTGCGCCGGGCTGCAATGAAAAAACAACGGAGACCCACATCATGCACGATATGCAACGCCGGCGTCTGCTGGCGGGGTTCGCAGCGGCCAGCGTCGCCGCTATGCTGCCCCTGTCGCTCCATGCGGCGAAATGGCCCGAGCAGCCGGTCAACTTCATTGTTCCGTTCCCGCCGGGAGGCCCCGTTGATACGACCGCGCGCTTCATCGCGACGCCCTTAGGCGCGCTGTGGGGTACGCCCACCGTTGTCGCCAACAAGGCAGGCGCGGGCGGCATCGTCGGCGCGCAGGCAGCGGCCAAGGCACCGAACGACGGGCAACACTTTTTCTTTGCCTCTATTCACCACACCGTCCTGCCCAGCTTGCGCGGCAATCTGAGCTACGACATCCAAAAGGACTCTGTGCCGGTCGGCATGGGCGCGGTCTTTCCCATCGTGCTGGTGGTGCATTCATCGCTGCCTGTCAAGAATGTCAAAGAGCTGATCGACTACGCGAAAGCCAACCCCGGAAAATTATCCTTCGGCTCGTCAGGCACGGGTGGCGGCACGCATTTGGCTGGCGAGCTCTTTAACAGCATGACGGGCACGCGCATGCAACATGTGCCGTATCGCGGCAGCGCGCCGGCCATGCAGGACTTGCTGGGCGGCCAGGTACAGGTCATGTTCGCCGATGGCCCGTCCGCCATGCCGCATCTGGCAGGAGGCAAGATTCGTGCGCTAGGCGTGGGTAATCCCGAAACCTCGCCGCTATTTCCTGACCTGCCTACTATCGCATCCTCGGGTGTGCCCGGCTATGAAGGCTATTCTTGGAGTGGGCTACTGGCGCCCGCCGGTACGCCGGCCACGGTGGTAGAACGTGTCAACGCCGATATGCAGAAAGTGCTGAACGCTCCCGAGAACGCCAAACGGATGCTGGCCGCGGGTGCGGAGCCCAAGCCAGGGTCGCCCGAGGAATTCAAAGCGTTTATTCAGTCGGAACTGGATAAGTGGAGCAAGGTCGTCAAGGACGCGAATATCAAGGTGGAGTGACCGTAATCGCGGCCCGCGTGTCGTCGGGCCACGATGCTGCGACGCAACCGTTCCGCGTTAAGTCATATCGCGGACGGCGTCACGCGCTTGCGTATATTCCTGAATGAGCTGATCCACCAGCGCATGCGTGGGCAGGATCTCCTGCACGGCGCCTACCCCTTGACCCACGCTCCATATGTCTTTCCAGGCCCTGGGTTTGCTGGCTTTATCGAGGTTTACCGCATTGCCGCCGCTTTGACGCAACTGATCGGGATCCAGTCCGGCGGCTCGCACGCTCGGAATCAAATAGTTCGCCGGGACCCCGGAGAAGTAGGGCGTGTAGATGACGTCGTCGATGGAAGATTCCAACACCATTTCGCGGTAACGGTCGGGCGCCAGCGACTCCTGGGTGGCGATAAATCGGGTGCCCAGATAAGCGAAATCGCAGCCCAGCACTTGTGCGGCCAGAATGTCCTTGCCATGGCTGATACAGCCCGACAGCACCAGCGGGCCGTCATAAAACGCGCGTACTTCATTGATCAATGCGATCGGATTCAATGTGCCCGCATGTCCACCCGCACCGGCACACACGAGGATCAAGCCATCCACGCCGGCTTCCAGCGCTCGCCGCGCATGGCGCACGTTGGTCACATCATGAAAGACCAGCCCACCATAGGGACGGACGGCGCGCACAACCGCATCGGGCGCATGCAAAGAGGTGATGATGAGCGGCACGCGATGCGCCACGCAGGTTTGCAGATCGTCCTGCCAGCGCGGGTTGGTGGGGTGAATAATCAGGTTCACTCCGTAAGGCGCCACGCGCGCGTTGGGATGCGCGCGGCGATAGTCGTTGCAGCCTTGCTCGATGCGAGTCAGCCAGGCGCTTAGCGCTTCCTGGGGTCGTGCATTGAGCGAGGCAAAGCTGCCGACGATGCCCGCCGTGCATTGGGCGATCACCAGTTCCGGCCCGGATACCAGAAACATCGGTGCACCGATTACAGGCAGGCGCATTGACGCGCGTAATCGCAGCAAAGCGGACATAGTCGGAAGGTTTCCTGTCGTTTATTGGATCTGTACGTTGGCTGACTTGATGACTTTTTCCCACATCGCGTACTCGCGGGCAATACGCGCGGAGACGGCCTTGCTATCGCCATCGTTCACGGTATAGCCGCCTTCGAGCATGGCCTTTTGAAATGCAGGATCGTTCGACACCGCCTTCAGTGCCTGGCTCAGGCGTTGCTTGATCGCGTCGGGCAGCTTGGGCGGTGCCATCAAAGCATACCAGCCCACGACTTCATAATCCGGCACGCCGGCTTCAATCATCGTCGGCACATCGGGAAGCTCGCGATTGCGTTCGCGCGAGGTCACTGCCAGCGCGCGCGCCTTTCCGCTTTTAATGAAGGGAATAGCGGTGCTCGTGATGTCGAACATAAAGGTCACTTTGCCGCTGACCACGTCCATCATGGCAGGTGAGTTACCGCGGTAGGGTACATGCAACATGGGGGCATCGGCCTGCTGTTTCATCAGCTCGGCCGATAGATGATTCGATGCACCCACGCCCGCCGAGCCAAACGTCACTGCATCGGGATGCGTCTTGGCGTAATCAACCAGCTCCTTGACCGAGTTCACAGGGATCTGTGGCCCGACGAGCAGCACGTTGGTGTAGTCCACCACCATGCCAATCGGGGTGAAGTCCTTTCGCGGATCAAACAGATCCGATTTTTGCACCAGTGGCGAAATAGTCAGCGTGGGACTGGCGGCAAAGCCAAGCAGATATCCATCAGGGGTGGCTTTGGCCGTGGCATCCGATGCGATCATGCCGCTGGCGCCGGCGCGATTTTCGACGACGACGGTTTGCCCGAGTTTGTCACCCAGGTACTTGGCAAAGACCCGCGCTGTAGTGTCGACTGGCCCGCCGGGCGCGTAGCCTACCAGCAAACGGATCGGTCGGTCCGGGTAGCTTGCAGCCTGTGTGGCCGGGATGGCTGTAGCCATAGCGACCGCGAACACGCCAGCTTGCAGCATTTTTTTGATCTGCATCGTTTGTCTCCTGTTGTGGTGATGGACTGCGTTTGAATCTATAGGGTCTCCTGCGTTCCCAGAATGGCGGTGGACTGGCTCGACAGCGTGCCGCCGTTGCCGTGTACCAGCGCCAGTTGTGCGCCCTCGATCTGCCGTGCTTGCGCGTGTCCACGCAACTGACGCACCGCTTCGATCATGATGAAAACGCCATACATGCCCGGATGCACGCAACACAACCCGCCGCCATTCGTGTTGACGGGCAAGGAACCGCCCGGACTGATCGCCCCGCTTTGTACATAGGCCCCGCCTTCGCCTTTGGCACAAAAGCCCAGGTCTTCCAGAAACAGAATCGTGTTGATCGTGAATGCGTCGTAGAGCTCCACCACATCGATATCCGACGGACGCAATCCCGCCATCTCGAAGGCGCGCCGTCCCGATTCCTGAGCCGCCGTGATGGTCAGATCCTGCATGGATGAGATCTGTCGGTTCCACACCGCTGTGGCATTCCCCAGGACGTACACCGGTTTTTGCGGCAGATCACGTGCGCGCTCGGCGCGCACCAGTACATAGGCGCCTGCGCCGTCGGTCACCAGACAGCAATCGCGCACCGTCAGCGGGTCAGACACCATGCGCGACGACAGAATCTCGTCCAGCGTGATGGGTTCGCGTAATTGGGCTTCGGGATTGCGTTGGGCCCATTGATTAGCGGCTAGGGCCACATGCGCTAACTGCTCGCGGGTCGTGCCGTATTGATGCATGTGCCGCGCGGCGGCCAGGGCGTAGGAACTCAGCGGGCTGAGCGGCTCGTAGGGCGTCTCGTAGGGCTGCGGATCGAACGACTTACGCACGCGGCCGATTTCCGCGCGGCTCAGCGACGAGGTGCGTTGCGTGCTGCCGTAGCAAACCAGCACGGCATTGCATTGGCCTGATGCCAGCGCTTGTAGCGCCGGCATCAAGTGCGCGACAAAACTGGAGCCGCCCAGCATGGTGCTATCGATAAAGGTGGGACGTATGCCCAAATGCTCGATGACGGGCATGGCCCACATGGGTGCGGCCACGCTGGCCGTGCAGATGCCGTCGATATCCTGCATCGTCAGGCCCGCGTCGGCCACCGCGCGTTGCGCGGCTTGAACCAGGATTTCCATCTCCGTATAGCCATCGGCGCGTCCCAGGCCCGCTTGTCCGATGCCTGCCACCGCGACCGAGCCGCGCAGTGCGTGTAAATCCGTCATGCGGCCTCCGTCGCAACAAACACCACCAGCCCTTGTCCGTCCTGCTGGCGCACCAAGGCTTGGACTGCCATCCCGATGCGCACGGCGTCAGGCGCAATGCCCTCGACCCGGCTCATCATGCGCACGCCTTCTTCCAGATCGATGAGCGCCACGTTGTAGTCGCCACCGGCATCGGCTTTGCGGCGCACGACCGTCGTCGAGTAGACCGTGCCACGCCCACTGGCGCGCGCCCAGCGCAACTGCGTCGCACCGCAATGCGGGCAAATCATGCGCGGGTAGAACACCGCGCGGTCACAGGCGGCGCAGTGTTGAATCTGAAAAACACCCTGGGCCAGGGCTTGGCGATATTGCTGGTCGGCGCCGCCGCTCGCCGACGCCTCGACAAATTGTGCAGTCATAGTTCCACAACAGTGATTGAAAGATGCGGTATGGCAGTGTCGGATCCACGGCGCGCGATGGCTATTCTTTATTTCTGAAGCGGGGCTTTTGCACAGGAAGATTGTGCTGTGCACCGGGTGCGTGGCTAGATAGCTGCCAAGGAGGCTGACATGGACCTAAGCTGGACCCCCGAAGAGCGAGCGTTTCGTGAAAGCGTGCGCGCATTCGCCCAACAAAATCTGCCGCAGACCATACGCGACAAGGTGCTCAAGCATCAGCGACTGCATCGCGACGATTATGTGCAATGGCACCGCATCCTGGCTGACCATGGCTGGGGTGCGCCGACCTGGCCCAAGGAACATGGCGGCACGGGTTGGAACGCGATTGAACGGCTGATCTTCGAAGTCGAATGCTTCAAGGCAGGCGCACCGCGCCTGTTGCCGTTTGGCTTGTCGATGATAGGCCCTGTGCTGATGAAATTCGGCAGCGCCGAGCAGCAGCAGCGTTTTCTGCCCCGCATCATTCGTGTCGATGATTGGTGGTGCCAAGGTTATTCCGAACCGGGATCGGGCTCCGATCTGGCATCGCTGAAAACGCGCGCCGAACGCGATGGCGATCACTACGTGGTCAACGGTCAAAAGACCTGGACGACACTTGCTCAGTATGCCGACTGGATGTTTTGTCTGGTGCGTACCGATATGCAGGCCAAGCCACAACGCGGCATCTCGATGCTGCTGATCGACATGCATAGCCCTGGTGTTACGGTCCGCCCGATACGCACGCTGGATGGCGGACACGATGTCAATGAGGTGTGGCTTGAAGATGTGCGCGTGCCCGTGGCGAATCTGGTGGGCGAGGCGGGTCATGGCTGGACCTATGCCAAATACCTGCTCGGTCACGAACGCACGGGCATCGCCGGTTTGGGGCATTGCTACCGCGAGCTGGGCGTGGTGAAAGACATGGCCATGCGCCTGCAGCGCAACGATAAACCGTTATTTGAAGACACCCGTGTGCGCGACCGCATCTCGCGGGTCGAGATCGACATCATGGCGCTGGAAATGCTGCTGCTGCGCGTGGCGGCCGCGCGCGGCGATGCACCGGGTCCCGAGGCGTCGATCCTGAAAATTCGCGGCTCGGAAATCCAGCAGGATCTTGCCATGCTGCAGATGGAAATCGCAGGGCCCGACGCCTGGCCCTACGATCCCGCGTGGATGGAAGCGGACGCCGCGGCTCATGGACCCGGCCCGGACATGACCGCCGCCGCGGGCGCGGGCTATGCCGATATGCGCAAGACCAGCATTTATGGCGGTACGACCGAAGTTCAAAAAGGCATCATCGCTCGCATGATGCTCGGGCTATGAACGTCGCAATCCCGGAATAAGCACGAGATGAATTTCACCTACACCGAAGAGCAGCGCATGCTCGATGACAGCCTGCGTCGTTTGATGCAGGAATCTTGGAATATGGCGGCCCGACGCGCGCGTGCCGAACGCTGCGCACTGGATGCGGGCGCTTGGGCGCAGTTGGCGGATCTGGGCGTACTGGGGTTGAACATCGCTACCGAGCATGGCGGGTTTGGTGAGCCGCCTGCCAGTCTGTTGCCTGTCCACATGGCGCTGGGCCGAGGGCTCGTGGCCGAGCCCGTGATTCCCAGCGGCGTGATGAGCGCCAGTTTGTTGGCCGCCAGTGACAATCCGGCGATGCAGCAGCAATGGCTGCCCGCGCTGGCATCAGGAGGCGCGATCCTTTCCGTCGCGTATCAAGAACCCGGCCGACGATACGCGACGGAACCGGCGCTATGCCGGGTCAGCCCGTGCGATGACGGCGGCTTACGCCTGTCGGGGACGAAACAGTTGGTCTGGCACGGCGCCAGCGCCCATGGCTGGATCGTCTCCGCGCTCGCTGCCTCGGGCGATCCCGTTTTACTGCTGGTGCCTTCCGCTGCGCCGGGCGTTGTTATCCAAGACACCCCGACGCTGGATCGAACGCGTTGCGCCCGCCTCGAATTTACGGACACCATCGTCGACGCGCAGGCCGTCGTGGCCTGGGGGGATCAAGCCCGCGTGGCCCTGGCTGGCGCATTGGATTGGGGCACCGCCGCGCTGTGTGCCCATGCCGCCGGCGCGATGGAAAGGCTGCTGGAAATCACCGTCGATTATCTAAAGACACGTCGTCAATTTGGACAGCCGTTGGCCGCATTCCAGGTGCTGCAGCATCGACTGGCCGATATGTTGATCGCGAAAGAGATGGCGCTTTCGATGGCCTATGTAGCCGTCGCTGCGCTTAGCGAGCCGGACCTTGCGCAGCGGTGTCGCATGCTCGCCAGCGCCAAGTTCGAGACTGCCCGGGCCGGCCGTTATCTCGCCCAGAGCGCGGTGCAATTGCATGGTGGCATGGGCATGACAGATGAGCTGGAAGTCGGGGACTATTTCAAACGCCTGACTGTGATCGACTTGTTGTTCGGCGACATGGCCGAGCAACTGGCAACGTTGAGCAATCTAGCCTGACGCCATAACGCGCTGGGTGGGCGCGTCGCGCACACCCGGTGGATCTTCATGGAAACGCAGAGCGATGACACAAGATTTCGCACAGATCCGCTTCACGCTGGAACACGGCGTAGGCGTCATTACCCTTAACCGCCCGGAACGCTTGAATAGCTTTACCGCCGTGATGCAGGAGGAGCTGCAACGCGCGTTGGACACGTTAGAAGCGTGCGCGACCCTGCGCGGCGTGGTGATCACCGGGGCGGGGCGCGGCTTTTGCTCGGGTCAGGACCTAAGCGAGCGCCAACCCTTGCCCGAAGGGCAAAAGCGCGACTTGAGCGAGGGCCTGAAGAAATACTATCGTCCGTTGGTGTTGCGTCTGCGCGCGCTTCCCGTACCGGTTGTATGCGTGGTCAACGGCGTGGCCGCTGGCGCGGGCGCGAGTCTTGCCTTGGCTTGCGATGTTATCTACGCGGTTGAGTCGGCCCGCTTCATTCAGGCATTTAGCAAGATTGGCCTGCTGCCCGACGCGGGCGGTACCTGGTTCCTGCCGCGACTGGTGGGCGCGGCGCGCGCCATGGGGACTGCGTTGTTTGCCGAGCCGGTGTCCGCCCGACAAGCCGAGTCCTGGGGCTTGATCTGGCGCTGCGTCCCCGATGACGCCTTGCAAGACACCCTGGCGGAGGTGGTGTACAAACTGGCGCAAGGACCCACGCGTTCCTACGCCGCCATCAAGCAAGCTCTGTATGCCTCCGCAGGCAATACGCTGGCCCAGCAAATCGATCTCGAAGCCGAGCTGCAGCGCGATCTCGGTTACACCCAGGACTATCAGGAAGGCATGCGCGCGTTCGCGGAAAAACGCCTGCCCGACTTTCAAGGCAGGTAGGTTGCCGGCATCCGAGCGGTGGATTTCAGGCTGTTGAACAGGGTCTTGTATAAATACGAATTCACAAAACCCTGGCGCCCGCGCATGCTATGGGCCACTCCGAACACAGCCAAGGAACGATTACATGACGTCTCCCATCCCCGCCGACTGGATTGGTAGTAGCGAATCCGTCGTCGATAACCTCGACGTGGGCCACGCCGCGCGCATCGCGGCTACGCTCGGCGAACCGGCCCCCGCAGTGGGCGACGAGCTCCCAGCGCTGTGGCAATGGGCGTTTTTTATCAAGCCGGTGGAAGCAGACGGCATCGGCGTAGATGGACACCCCGCGCGTGGCGGCTTTTTACCGCCCGCCGACGATCGCAATCGCATGTGGGCAGGCGGTCGGGTGACCTTTCACTCGCCGTTGCGCGTGGGCGTTGCCGCCGAGCGCAACTCCACAGTGATCGATGTACGCGAAAAAGTCGGCCGCACGGGTGCCTTGCTGTTCGTGACGGTGCGGCATCATTACCTTCAGGAGGGCGCACTGACGATCGAGGAGGAGCAGGACATCGTCTACCGGCAGCCGTCGCCGCCCAAGCTCACAGGCACGGAGCCCGCGCCAGCTTCGCAATGGCGCGAGACCATTGAGCCTTCGCCCTTGCTGCTGTTTCGCTATTCCGCGGTCACCTTCAACGGTCATCGCATTCACTACGATCATCCCTATGTCACTGAAACCGAGGGCTATCCGGGCCTGGTCGTGCACGGGCCGCTGATCGCGACATTTATGGTGGCGGCTTTTCGTCAAGCGAATCCCGACGCGCGCTTGGATCATTTGTCCTACCGTGGTCTGCGTCCGCTGATCGCGCCCACGCCGTTCGAAGTGGCCGGCCGCGTCGTCGAGCCGGGTCAGGCAGAACTCTGGGCCGAATGCGACGGCACGCTGGCCCATCAGGCACAACTGAGGTTTTCCGCATGAGCAATATCGGCAGTAACCCGCGTCCCCTCGATGGCATCACCGTCATCAGCCTGGAACACGCCATCGCCGCGCCGTTCTGCTCGCGCCAGCTGGCCGATATGGGTGCGCGCGTCATCAAGATCGAGCGGCCCGGTGTGGGCGATTTCGCCCGTGGCTACGATGAACGCGTGCGTGGCCTGTCCTCGCATTTCGTCTGGACCAACCGATCCAAGGAAAGCCTCACGCTTAACCTCAAACATCCCGAGGCGGGCGACGTCATGCAGCGTCTGCTCGAATCGGCCGACGTACTCGTGCAAAACCTCGCGCCCGGTGCGGCCGAGCGCTTGGGACTGTCGTTCGATCAGCTGCACGAAAAATACCCGCGCCTCATCGTGTGCGATATTTCGGGCTATGGCGAGGGCGGTCCCTACGAGACCAAAAAGGCCTACGACTTGCTGATCCAGAGCGAAAGCGGCTTTGTGTCCGTGACGGGCTCGCCCGATGCGCCCGCCAAGGCTGGTTGTTCGATCTCCGACATCGCCGCCGGCATGTATGCGTATACCTCGATCCTGAACGCGCTATTGCTGCGCCAGCGTACAGGCAAGGGCAGCCGTCTGGACGTATCGATGCTGGAAAGCATGGTCGAATGGATGGGCTATCCGCTTTACTACGCTTACGAAGGCGCGACCCCTCCGCCGCGCGCGGGCGCCGCCCATGCGACCATCTATCCCTATGGTCCATTCCCCGTCGGCGATGGCGCCACCATCATGCTGGGCCTGCAGAACGAGCGCGAATGGCGCGTGTTCTGCGAGCGCGTGCTGGGTCAACCCGAGCTGGCCGATGACGAGCGGTTTTCCTCCAACTCGCGCCGCACCGCGAATCGCGAACCCTTGCGAGCCCTCATCGTGCAAGCCTTTGCCGCCATGACGATCGATGAGGTCACGCAGCGGTTGGAAGACGCCCAGATCGCCAATGCCCGCGTGAACGAGATGAAAGACGTCTGGGCACACCCGCAGCTACAGGCGCGCGATCGCTGGCGCGAAGTCGGCAGCCCCGCGGGCACCTTGCCAGCGCTGGTGCCACCCGCCACCAGCAACGCCTTTACGCCGCGCATGGACCCGGTGCCAGCCGTGGGCGAACACACCGACGCCGTGTTGGCGTCGCTGGGCTTCACCCCCGAAGAGGTGGCGCGTTTCAAAGAAAATCAAGTCGTGTGAGGGCGGGTGCCGGCAGCGCTGGATTCAGTCCAGCTGCTGCACCCACTGACCCGACAGCCCCGCGAGCAATTGCGATACGGGGCCTTGGCGCAGCACCAGATCGGGTGCGAGTTCATGCAAGGGCGCCAATACGAAGGCGCGTTCGTGCATACGCGGATGCGGCAGAATCAGGCGCGCAGAATCCATCTGCGTATCGCCATGCAGCAGCAGATCCAGATCCAGCGTGCGTGGCGCATTGGGGTAAGGGCGTTGCCGTCCGTGCCGCGTCTCCAGCGCTTGTAATAGGTCCAGCAGCTCCAGCGGCGCGAGGCTGGTATCCAACGCGGCGACCGCGTTGATATAGTCCGGCCCGGTGGCTTCCACCGGGGCCGTGCGATAAAAGCGCGAGGGCTCGCAATACAACACCCCCGGGCTGCCACGCAGTTCTTTCAACACGGTATGCAGCGTGGTGACCGCGTCGCCCAGGTTGGCGCCCAGGCCGATATAGGCGCGTTCGACGCGGCTCATGCTTCGGCGCGCGGTGCGCTGGGACGGCGAGTTTTTCGGCGGCGCTTGCGCAGCCCGCTGGCCTCGGAGGCCGTCTGCGGCTGGCGCGACAACTCGTCGATCATCTCGGCCCGGATGGCGTCATTGCCATTGGCCAGATCCATCCACCATTGCGCCAGCACACTGTCGAACTCGCCGGCGGCCGCGCGCAGCTGCAGGAAATCGCAGGCGGCGCGAAAACGCGGTTGTTCGATCATGCGATAAATCGTCTTGCCCAGGCGTCGCTCGAAACGCGGCTGCATGAACCAGATCTCACGCATGTCGGAGGTGAATCGCCGCTGGATGGCGAGTTTTTCCGTTTGCTCGTCCAGCACCGAATCGGCGGCTTGGACCAGCGCGGGGATGTTGTGCTCGCCCTGCGCGCGCAATTGCTTCCAGCGCGAATCCACTTGTTGCCATAGCAACGCCGAGAACAGGAAACTCGGGCTGATGCTTTTTCCTGCACGTACACGTGCATCGGTGCGTTCCAGCGCCAACTCGACAAAGCGTTCGCCGCCAGGCTGCTCCAACACCACATCCAGCATAGGTAGTAGCCCGCGCGCCAGGCCCTCGGCGCGCAGCTGGCGCAGGCAATCCATGGCATGACCACAGGTCAAGAGCTTGAGCATCTCATCAAACAGACGCGATGCCGGCACGTTCTCGATCAGCGATGCCATCGTGCCGATCGGCGCGCGCGTGGCGGGGTCGATCGTGCCATTGAGCTTGGCCGCGAAACGCACCGCGCGCAGCATGCGGACCGGATCTTCGCGATAACGCACCGCTGGGTCGCCGATCATGCGCACCTGGCGCTTTTTCAAATCCGCGACGCCTTGGTGAAAATCGATCACCTCTTCGTTATGCGGATCGTAGTAGAGCGCGTTCATCGTGAAATCGCGCCGCGCCGCATCCTGCTCGTGCGTCCCGAATACGTTGTCGCGCAGAATCCGGCCATGCTCGTCGGTTTCTTGATTCTCGGACGCCGGGGCACGGAAGGTCGACGTCTCGATGATCTCCTGCCCGAACACCACATGCACCAGCTGAAAACGACGCCCAATGATGCGCGCGCGGCGGAACAAGGGGCGAATCTGTTCCGGCGTGGCGTTGGTCGCCACATCGAAATCCTTGGGTTCCAGACCCACGATCAGGTCACGAACCGCGCCACCGACGATATAGGCCTCGTATCCATGCTGGCGCAGGACTTCACAGACCTTGATGGCATGCCGCGAAACGTTGCGGCGATCGATACCGTGTTTATCAGGCCCGATCCGCTGGGGCCCACGGGCCGCCGGAGAAAACAGACGGCTGACGAATTTCTTGATTGTGTCGGTGATCATCAGGACTTGGCGTCTTCCAGGTGGTCGAACAAGTCGAGCACTTTCCAGCCGCGTGCGTGGGCGATCTCGCGCAGCGCCGGGCTGGGATTGGCGGCTACGGGATGCGTGACGACCTCAAGCAAGGGCACGTCGTTGATCGAATCGCTATAAAAAACCGATTCGGAGAAATCGGCAAGTGTCAGATTCATTCCCGCCAACCAGTCGCGCACCCGCACGACCTTGCCTTCCTTGAAGCTGGGCGTGCCGGAAATACGGCCCGTGTAATGGCCATTGCGGTATTCGGGGTCGGTGGCGATCAGATGCGGAATGCCGAACGCGCGCGCAATCGGCGCCGTGACAAACGCGTTGGTGGCCGTGACCAGGGCGCACAGATCGCCGGCGGCCAGGTGCTGATCCACCAATTCAATGGCGCGATCCGTGATCGCAGGGCGCACCACCTCGGCCATGAACTCCTCATGCCACGCCGCCAGTTCATAGGGGCGATGCGCGGCCAGCAGGCCCAGCATGAATTCGGCGGCCTGTTCAGCCGTCAGTTCACCGCGGTTATAGCGGTTCATCAGGTCGTCGTTGCGGCGACGCGCCTCGTCCGGATCACCGGCGCGGCCAGTGCGTGCCAGGAAGTCGGCCCATTGGTAATCGCTGTCCAGCGGTAGGAGCGTGTGATCCAGATCGAACAGCGCGAGTCTTTGGGGCATCATCTTGTATGAGTATCGGGGTCTGCCAGCATAGCGCGCAGCAGGGCAATAGTGATGGGGCGGCCGGTAGCCAGCGAATAGCGATCCAGCGCATCGAGCAACACAGTCAATTTACGGATATCGCGTTCGCAATGCGTCAGCATCCATTGGATGACTTCGGGCGCGAGCTGCAAACCACGTTCGGTGGCCTGGGCCGACAACGCGGCCAGCTTGTCACCATCGGACAAAGGCTCGAGCCGAAAGACCAGATCCCACCCGAGCCGCGTGCGCAAATCCTCGCGCAACGGCATGGACAACGGGGCGCGATCGCCTGCCACGGCCAAGGCGAACGCCCGGCTGGTGGCCGCGCACTCGCGCCAGCGATTGTACAGGGCAAAAAGTCCCGCCTGTCGTGGCTCATCTAATTCGTGCACATCATCGACCGCGATCACGCGCGGCATGGCCGCCGCCGAGTCGGCGTTAGCCAGCTGGCGCAGGGCGCGGGCAGTCTGCCCCTTATCGATGTAAACCGCGTCCGGCGTATTCGCCAGTCCCTTGAGCAGATGGCTGCGCCCGCAACCCGCCGCGCCCCATAGATACAGGGCGCGTCCAGGCGCCAGCGCCCGCGCAGCCGCCAACGCCTCGCCGTTACGACCGGCGATAAAGTTCTGCAGCGTAGGAGCAGGTGCGGGTAGAACGTCGAGCAGCAGCTGGCGATTCATGGGTAACAATCTAGACAAGGCAAGGGGCGCGCAAATTGTCAAAATCCGGTTTGCGCGATGCTTTTCCCCCGACATCGTAAAATGGCGGGTGCAGCACCCCGTAAACCCCGCAATTGTCACATACCCCACGGTTTTTCTCATGACGACTCAACCTTCTGCCCCTCTGACGTACCGCGACGCTGGTGTCGATATCGATGCGGGAGACGCCCTGGTCGACCGCATCAAGCCCTTGGCGGCCCGTACGATGCGTCCCGGCGTTTTGGCCGGTATCGGCGGATTTGGCGCGTTGTTCCAGGTGCCCGGGAAATACCGTGAGCCCGTGCTGGTCTCCGGCACCGACGGCGTGGGCACCAAACTGCGCCTGGCCTTCGAATGGAATCGGCATGACACCGTGGGTATCGACCTGGTGGCCATGAGCGTCAACGATATCCTGGTTCAGGGCGCCGAGCCCTTGTTTTTCCTGGATTATTTCGCCTGCGGCAAACTCTCGGTGGACACCGCCGCCGCCGTGGTCGGCGGTATCGCCAAGGGTTGCGAACTGTCCGGCTGCGCCCTGATCGGTGGCGAAACGGCCGAAATGCCCGGCATGTACCCCGATGGCGAATACGATCTGGCCGGTTTCGCGGTCGGCGCGGTCGAAAAGGCCGACATCATCGACGGCAAATCCATCAAACCGGGCGATGTGGTGCTGGGCCTGGCCTCTAGCGGCGCGCATTCCAATGGTTTCTCGCTGATCCGCAAGATCATCGAACGCGCCGGCGCCAAGCCGACCGACGATTTCCATGGTCAGCCCCTGGTTGACGTGGTGATGGCCCCCACGCGCCTCTATGTGAAGCAGGTCCTGGCCGCCCTGGCCAAGCACGGCACTTCCATCAAGGGTCTGGCCCACATCACCGGCGGCGGCCTGCTGGACAACGTGCCGCGCATCCTGCAGCCCGGCTTGTCGGCCAAGCTGCATCGCGACAACTGGGAAATGCCCAAGCTGTTCCAATGGCTGCAAGAGCAAGGCCAAGTCGAAGACACCGAGATGTACCGCGTGTTCAACTGCGGCATCGGCATGGTGCTCGTGGTCGATGCTGCCCAGGCTGACGCCATTGCCGAAACGCTGCGCGAGCAGGGCGAAACGGTCAGCAAGCTGGGCGAGATCGTCGAGCAGACCGAGGGCATGGCGCAGACGTTTGTTGTGTGAGACGGCGCTAGGTCGTCTGCGATGTGAGGCGCTGCTGGTTCGTTTTAGATCTGCAGCGTTGCCGGTTCGTTTGAGATTTGCAGCGTTGCTGGTTCTTAAGCCGCCGAGGCTGCCCTGCGTCATTCCGATGCTCGGTCGGTGCCCTGCGCTTCGGATGACTCCGGGGTCCTCGGCTCACGTCAGCCTAATGCCCCGGACATTACAAACCAGCTCTTGGCCACACGTGTCGGCTCCCAGCGCCTGAAGGACGAACCAACAACGCAGCGCGACGGCGCCGGGATTAAGACTGATGCGCGAGCAGACCCTGTGACTTGGCGATAGAGGGTTTTGCGGCTGATCCGTGAGCAGACGCTGTGACTCGGGGGTAGAGGGTTTTGCGTAAGCGTCCGGCCCAGGCCGTCTTGCTTTAGATTTGTATCTGGCTCAACCGCTGGTTGACCTCATTGAGGTCGAAGGCGGCGGGATCGAAGCGTTTGCCATGCCAGATCAGCATGTCATCGTACTCAGGGTGATTTCTATCAGAGAGCACTTGCCGGAAGTGCTCATAGCCTGGCGGGCCGCCGACATCTTCCGGCGGGCAGGCGTTGGCGCCGTCCAAGCACCAGGGTGAAGTCAACGGGCCGTTGAAGGAAGCCACCTCGAGGATACGCAGATCGTGTTCCCAGTAATCACCGAAGTCGTAGAGATAGAGGAGGCTTTGGGCATCGCCTAACGCTTTGTCCAGTCGCACCCGCTTTTCGCTTTGCAGGTTGAGCTCTGGATAGTCGGGGTCCGGTTCGCCATAGCGCTTGCCATGGATCGTGAACTCATGCAGATGCCCGCCCTGCCAGCCCATCGCCCGCAAAATCGTCACGTGCAGCTTGGGTAGTGTGATGCGGCTGGGCACGACGATCGTGCGATGGATGACTGGCGTGATGTGGCGCAGGTCAATGCGTAACACCAGCGCCGTGCCTTGCAAGGCAACGACCTTTGCGCGGCTTACGCCGCCTTTTCGTTGCAAGGTAAAACCAGATTCCATGGCAACAACTCCTGGATGCGGTTGATGGGGTGATCCGCGATGCGCGCCAGCACTTCTCGCAGATAGGCCATGGGTTCGATTCCATTGAGCGCCGCCGTACCCAGCAGGCTGTAGATTGCCGCTGCGCTATGGCCGCCCGCATCCGATCCTGCGAACAGATAGTTCTTGCGCCCCAGAGCGACCACGCGTAAGGCTCGCTCGGCTGCATTGTTGTCGATCTCGATGCGACCGTCATCGACGTAGCGCGTCAAGGCAACCCAGCGGGCAAGCGCGTAGCGTATCGCCTCAGCGAGCGCCGACTTGCGCGAAAGCGCGCGTAATGTCCCATGTAGCCAGTCATGCAGCGACGCCAACAAGGGGCCGGCCCGCGCCTGGCGTACCTGCTGTCGTTGATCTGCCGGCTGGCCACGTATTTGTGCCTCGATGCCGTAGAGCTCGCCGATGAGTGCGATGGCCTCCAATGCCAGGGGGCTGGCCTGCTGCTGCGCGATGTCGTAGAACTTGCGGTGCACATGCGCCCAACAGGCGGCTTCCAAGACGTTGCCCGTCTCGTACAAACGGTTGAATCCCGCATAGCCATCGGCTTGCACGATACCGGCGAAGTGCTTCAGGTGTTTGGCGGGATGTTCGCCCCTGCGGTCCGGCGAGTATCCGAACCAGACGGCGGGTGGCGTATCGAGGCCGGCCGGTCGATCGTCACGGACATAAGTCCATAAGCGCGCCGTCTTGGTCTTGCCACGACCTGGGGCCAACACCGGCACTGGCGTGTCGTCAGCGTGGATCTTCTGGCCGGCCGTCACATGGCCGTGCAGGGCCTGCACCAAGGGACGCAACAGCCGACTGCTGGCGGTGACCCAATCGGCCAGCGTCGAACGAGATAGTTCCGCGCCGTGGCGCGCATAAATCGCGCTTTGGCGGTAGAGCGGCTGATGGTCGCAGTACTTAGACACCAGTATCTGGGCGAGCAAGCCGGGACCGGCCAGGCCGCGTTCGATGGGGCGGCTGAGCGCGGGGGCTTGCACGATGGCATCGCAACGCCCGCACGCCAGCTTGGGGCGTACCGTGCGCACGACCTTGAAGCTCGCCGGCACGTATTCCAGCATCTCGCTGACGTCCTCACCGAGTGGCTTGAGCATACCGCCGCAGGCCGGACATCCACAGCCCGTCAGGGGAAGCAGCACATGCTCTTCGCGTGGCAGGCTCTCAGGCAAGGGTTTACGGTGCGATGGCTGACGTGGCGTATCTGACTTGATAGGCGCAATGACGGTATCCGCGGCCGGCGTATCCATAGGAATCGGCGCTTCTTGATACAGCGCTAGCTGATTGAGCAGGTCACCACGCTCGCTACTGCGCCCGAAGCGCTCTTGCCGAGCCTTGGCAAGCTGCCAACGCAGGTAATCCAGCTCTTGCTGCATGGACGCAATGACTGCCTTGAGGGCAGCAATGTCGTTCGTGTCGGCAGCAGGTGTTGTTTGCATAGCCGATATTTTATCGGGCTATGCCAGCGTCATGCATGATTGACGCCATTACCACTGCAATTTTTTTTCACGCCGCAAGCGTCGGCGCCGTATGTCGCGGGCTGCGCCAGTCGATGCCTTCAAGCAGCATGGCCAATTGTGCCGATGTCAGCGCCACGCGTCCGTTCTCGGCTTGCGGCCAAACGAAGCGACCCGCTTCCAAGCGTTTGCAGAATAGGCACATCCCATCGCCATCAAACCACAGGATCTTGATGCGATCACCACGCCGGCCACGGAACACAAATACATTGCCGCCGAACGGATCTGATCGCAAATGCAATTGCGCCTTGGCCGCCAGCCCATCGAAGCCACAACGCATATCGGTCACGCCAGCCACAATCCAGATGCGGGTGTTGGTCGGCGGCAGCATCACGCGCGCAACGCGGCAATCGCCGTCTTGAGCATTAGAGGATCAACTGTGCCAGACACGCGCAACCGTGCCGAACCGATCGTGATCTCAAATTGGCCTGCTGGCGAGGTCCCGGGCGACTTCGGCTCGACATCGACGACGTCAACGGCCAGCAACGGTTGCGCCGCCATGTTCAAACGCCCTTCGTTATACAACTTGCGCCAGGCCCAGATTTGGTTGGCGTTGATACCATACTCCAGCGCCAACGCCGCGACTGACGTTCCCGGCACCAGCGACGCCTCGACAACCTGGCGCTTAAACGCGGTGGGGTGGTGTTGGTACTTGCGCGGCCTGACTGTCATCTTATCCCTGAAATTTATGTCCATAAATTTTTTTGTGGACACGAATTTGAAGGTGCCCGAGATCGGTATTCTCGGGGCTGAGTTATTACCGCGCTAGACGGTGTTCAGCGGACGCTTACGGTTTTGCCACTGATCCGTGAGCAGATGCTGTGAGTCGGTGGCAGGGCGGAGGGATCCGAAGCGGAGGGCACCGACCGAGCATCGGAATCCCGCAGTCCTGACGCCGACGGCTTCAGAACAAAAAACAGCTTCAGAACAAAAACACCGCCTCAGAGCAAAACCGCCGGCTCCGGAGCAAAATCCCGGCGCCAGCAATAAATAATCAACCACCAACCGCATCAGCCACGGCATCGATCACCCGCCCGACGGCGTCCCCGGCGAGACAGTCCACGATAACCCGCTCCGGCTGCGCGCGCAGCCAAGTGAGCTGGCGTTTGGCTAATTGCCGGGTGGCGGCGATGGCTTGTTCGCGTGCCGTGTCGAGGTCGATCTCGCCATCCAGATGGCTCCACATCTGCCGATAACCGACACAACGCACGGACGGCAAGCCGACATGCAGATCGTCGCGCGCGTGCAGCGTACGGACCTCGTCCAATAGACCGGCATCCAGCATCGCATCGAAACGTTGTGCGATGCGCGCATGCAGCGCGGCGCGGTCCGAGGGTTCGAGGCTGATGGTCAAGTAGCGATGCGAGGATGCCGTGGCATTCTGCGATACGGATTCGGCTTTCGCTTCCGATGCACGTTGCAATAGCGACGACATCGACTGCCCGCTCAAGATGCATATCTCAAGCGCACGCTGAATACGCTGACTATCGTTCGGAGCAAGGCGCGCTGCCGTGATCGGATCGCGCTCGGCGAGCTCCGCATGCAGCGCGGGCCACCCCAGTTCTGCGGCCCGGGCTTCGAGCTCGGCACGCAACGCTGGGTCTGCCTTGGGCAGATCATCCAGCCCATCGCGCAGCGTCTTGTAGTACATCATGGTGCCGCCCGCCAGCAGGGGCATCCGGCCGCGTGCGCGTATCTCGTCGATCAAACACAGTGTATCGGCGCGAAATTCCGCTGCCGAATACGATTGCGCGGGGTCGCGAATGTCCAACATGTGTTGCGGCACGCGCGCTTGCTCGCTGGGCGAGGGCTTGGCCGTGCCAATATCCATGCCGCGATAAATGGTGGCCGAGTCCACGTTGATGATCTCGACCGGCCAACGTTCGGCCACGGCCAACGTAGAGGCACTTTTGCCGGCAGCCGTGGGGCCAGCAAGGCAGATGATAGGGGCCACGTTCATCGCCGGGCATCCATCGCGCTATGCAATATCAACGACATGCTTATTGTCCGCGCAGAAAGAGTTTATCTAGGTCGGACATCGACCACTGTACCCATGTCGGGCGACCGTGGTTGCACTGATCCGCGCGTTCGGTGACTTCCATCTGGCGCAGCAACGCGTTCATTTCTTCTATCGTGAGACGGCGGTTGGCGCGCACCGAGCCATGGCAAGCCATGGTCGAGAGCAGGGCGTTACGCTGCTCGGTCAACAGACGCGAGACGCCCACGGCACCCAGATCGCGCAAAATCGCCCGGGCCATGGTCTCGATATCGCCGCGCGCCAAAATCGCCGGCACGGCGCGCACCGCGATCGACGTGGGGCCAGCAGGGCGCAGATCGAAACATAGCTCGGCCAACTGCTCCTGATGCTCTTCCACCAACGCCACGTCTTTCTCTTGCGCGTGAAACACGACGGGCACCAGTAGTTCCTGGCGGGGCAGTTCGCGCGCATCGAGCGCGCGTTTCAGCTGCTCATAGACCACGCGCTCATGGGCCGCGTGCATGTCCACCAACACCAGGCCGTGACGGTTCTGCGCGAGGATATAGATGCCGTGCAATTGCCCTAGTGCCATGCCTAGCGGATGGTCTTCGTCCTGCGGCAAAGTGGTACTCGCGGCGGTGGCAGCGGATGCACCGACAGAGGATGAGCCGTCGGCGGCGCTTTGCTCCGGCAGTGGCCGGTAAAGCGTCTGCCAGTCAGAGACGCGGTTGCCTTCCGAGCCGCTTTGCAGTCGAAAAGGCATTTGCGTGTGCGGCCGCATGGGCTGGCGCGGGGGCGTTGCCTGACTCTGTCCTGCCGCGTGGAAAGGGCGTTCAGCATGGGCCGATGACGACTCGGTCTGTGCCCATGATCCCGTCAAACGCGCGGAGCCGGGGGACGCGTCTCGGCCCGCGGCAGCGGCGTTGCCCGACAGGTTTGCCGCGGCGGCGTCCCTGCTGTGCTGGCGCTCCGCGTTCATCTGTTGTCCCGGATCCGCAGGCGCACCAGCGGAGCCATTGACGGGCTGATAATGAGATATTGAACCGGGTGCGTTGGCTGGCGCGGTCTGAGTCGTGGTCGTATCGCCGGCGGCGTTCCACGCATGCTTGGACGTGGAGGGCATACCTGTGCCAGCCCCTGCTCCGTCGACGCTGGCCGTCCTCGGCATGTCTTCAGACGTGCGAGCCGTCCCACCTGCAGCCGGGATCACCTCGCCGTCTGGCGTCACCACCACCGCCGAGGAGCCGCCCGTTTGCGCCAGCGCCTGGCTTACGACCTGATTGACAAACCGGTGTACCGCGCCGCTATCGCGAAAGCGCACTTCGTTTTTCGCCGGGTGCACATTGACATCCACGGCGGTCGGATCGATATCCAGATACAGCACATAGGCGGGCTGGCGATCGCCATGCAGCACATCCGCATAGGCGGCTTTCAGCGCATGGCTCACCGTACGGTCGCGCACGAATCGACCGTTGACGTAGAGATATTGCCGATCCGCGCGTGCGCGCGCTGCGGTGGGTCGGGTGACCATCCCTGACAGGCTGATCGCGCCCATCGACACATCGACCGGCAACGCATGCGAGGCGAATTCCGCGCCCAACACATCACGAATTCGCTGACCCGGGACAGCGGGCAGCCATTGCCGCTGCGCGCGATCATTGTGAAACAGGCGAAACGCGATATTCGGATGCGCCAGCGCGATCCGCTCCATCGCATCGACGCAGTGCCCAAACTCAGTGGCCTCGGAACGCAAAAATTTACGGCGCGCCGGCACCGAATCAAACAGCTGGCGCACATTGATCGTGGTGCCGGGCGGGCCGGAAGCTGGCGTCACCTGCAAGCTGCCGCCCTCGATCTGCCACGCATGGTCGCCGTCGCGTGTACGCGAAATAAGGGTCACTTGCGCCACAGACGCGATCGATGCCAGCGCCTCGCCCCGAAACCCCATCGAGGCGACGGATTCCAGTTCGCTAAGCGAGCGGATCTTGCTGGTCGCATGCCGCGCCAACGCCAGCGGCAGTTCCTCGGGCGGAATACCGACGCCGTCGTCGCTGACGGCAATCCGCCGTATGCCACCTCCTTCCAGCCGCACTTCGATCGCGCGCGCGCCCGCGTCGATGGCGTTTTCCAGCACCTCTTTCAAAACGGAGGCCGGGCGCTCGATCACTTCGCCGGCGGCGATCTGGCTGATGAGCAGATCTGGCAGCGCGGCAATGCTGCGGCGTTCGGACGTAGCGCGGGATGGAGGCGTAGCGGTGATTTCAGGCATGAGCCGATTTTAGCCTCCGCGGCACGATGGCCGCGAGGCGGGGGGCACCGCTGCTCGGGCTTCGATCTCAGCTTGCGTCCGCGATATGCGCCAGCGGTGGATTGGCCACAAAGTATTGCTGGATTCCGGCCAGCATCGCTTGCGCGAGTTTCTGCTGGTGGCTTGGGGATCGCAGCAGCTCTTCTTCGCGCGGGTTACTGATGAAAGCGGTTTCCACGAGGATCGAGGGGATGTCCGGCGCCTTCAGCACGGCAAAGCCAGCTTGTTCCACCCGTGGTTTGTGCAACCGGTTGATCTTTTTGATCTCGTCCAGAAAGGCGCTGCCGAGCCTGAGCGAATCGTTGATCTGGGCGGTGGTGGACAAATCCAGCAGCACTTTGGCCACGTGCTTATCGTGACTACCCAGGTTGACGCCACCGATCAAATCCGCCGCGTTTTCCTTGTCGGCCAGCCAACGCGCCTGCGTGCTGGAAGCACCGCGCTCGGACAGCGCAAAGACGGATGAACCGTTGGCGGTGGGTTTGACCCAGGCGTCTGCATGGATTGAGATAAACAAGTCAGCTCGCACGCGGCGCGCTTTCTGCACGCGCACATGCAGCGGAACAAAAAAATCGTCATCGCGCGTCAGATAGGCGCGCATGTTCGGCTGATTATCGATCAGGGTTTTAAGCTGACGCGCGATCCGTAACACGACATCTTTCTCGCGTAAGCCCGATTTGCCAATCGCGCCAGGGTCCTCCCCGCCATGACCTGGGTCCAGGGCGATGGTCACCATGCGCTTGCGGCGCGAAGGCGTAGAAGGCATGGGCGTGGCTGGAGCGGGCGCGGGCTGCGGCAACGCGATGCGTGCCGGCGGCTGCTGCCCGGGCGCTTGTGGTGCCGGGGCAGGGGCCGGCGATGCGGTCGTCGTGGCCGGCGAGTTGCGCGAGATGTCTTCGAGAATGCGTGCCAGCGGATCGTCTACGTCCGGGTTGGTCGATTGCTTGTTCAGCATCGCCATCAGCGGATCTTGCGCGATCTTGGGGTACAGGTCGAGCACCAGTCGGTACTGATAATCCGCCACGGGTTTCAGCGTAAAGACCTGCGGCGCGATGGGCTGCTTCAGGTCGAACACCAGCCGCACCACGTTAGGGCGGTTCTGGGCGACACGCAGACTGCGAATATAAGGATCGTCGGGACGAACCTTGGAAATGAGTTGATTTAGCGCCGCGTCGGCCTGCAGACCCTCCAGATCGACCACCAGCCGATGAGGATTGTCCAATGTGAAGTGTTCGGCCTTCAGCTCGCGGTCGAGCTCCAGCGTCACCCGTGTGTATTCATCGGCCGGCCAGGTCCGCACCGCCAGGATCGTAGCGGCCCGCGCCAATGAGGGAATCACCGGCAAGGCGAGCAGCGTAGTCGCCGCGGCAATCAGGCGCCGGCGACGGGCCCCGGTGTTGGACAGGGCTTCTGGGACAGAGGAGCAATCGCGTTCAACCATGTTTGTCCTCGGGCGGTAAAGGCGGTCAGCGTGAAGTCACGGCCTGGGTCTGCATAGGCCAGGTCAATCTGCAGGTCGGGAGGGGGGAGCAGGCCCTCTGCACGTTCGGGCCATTCGATCAGGACGACCGCGTCGTCACGTAGCAAATCTCGAAATCCCGCATCCAACCATTCGCGCGAATCGCTAAATCTATAAAAATCAAAGTGATAGAAGTATAAGTTAGAAACTTTATAGGATTCAAGCAAGGCATAGCTGGGGCTTTTGATGCGGCCTTTTATGCCGCTTTCGCGCAACAGTGCTCTTGTAAATGCGGTTTTTCCCGCACCCAAATCGCCACGCAAGTGAATCCGGCCGCCCGGAGCAAGCCCTGTCGCGCCAGTCAGCAGCGGCGCGAATTGGCGCGCCAGTGCATCGGTAGCGGTTTCATCAGGCAGATTCAAAGTCAAGCTGCACAAGGGGGCGGACATGGCGGGCGCTCGGGTGGTAAAACAGGTTGAGTGTGGACGAATTATAGAAAGCTAGCGGGCTGCTATGATCGAATTGAGTTTTATTCTTATTTAGACCCTGCATGCGCCGTCGCCGGCCATGCCTCGCCAGGAAAGTGGACACCATGACGACTCGCATTGAGAAAGATACTTTCGGCCCTATCGAGGTCCCCGCTGATCACCTTTGGGGCGCGCAGACGCAGCGGTCGCTGCACTTTTTTTCGATTTCCACCGAGAAGATGCCGCATCAATTGGTGGCAGCCATGGCGCGTCTGAAGCGCGCCGCCGCCCGCGTCAATGCTGAACTAGGCGAGCTGGACCCCAAGATCGCCGAGGCTATCGTGCAGGCGGCCGACGAGGTCATCGCGGAGAAATGGCCCAATGAATTCCCCCTGTCCGTCTGGCAGACCGGCTCGGGCACGCAGAGCAACATGAACATGAACGAGGTGCTGGCCAACCGCGCCTCGGAAATTCTCGGCGGCGAACGCGGCGAAGCGCGCCTGGTGCACCCGAACGACCACGTCAATCGCGGCCAATCGTCCAACGACACGTTCCCGACCGCCATGCACGTGGCCGCGGCCGTGCAGGTGGAAACGCATCTGTTGCCCGCGTTGAAATCGCTGCGTGCGACCCTGGCGGAGAAAAGCGCCGCCTTCTACGACATCGTCAAAATCGGCCGCACGCATTTGCAAGACGCCACGCCACTGACGCTGGGCCAGGAACTATCGGGCCACGTGGCACAGCTGGATCTGGCCGAACAGCAGATCCGCGCGACCTTGCCCGGTCTGCATCAGTTGGCCATCGGCGGCACGGCGGTCGGCACGGGCTTGAACGCCCATCCACAATTCAGCGCGAAGGTCAGCGCCGCGCTGGCGCACGACACCGGTTTGTCGTTCGTGTCGGCCCCCAACAAGTTCCAGGCGCTCGCCTCGCACGAAGCCTTGCTGTTTGCCCACGGCGCGCTCAAGGCGCTCGCCGCCGGCCTGATGAAAATTGCCAACGATGTGCGCTGGCTGTCCAGCGGCCCGCGATCGGGTCTGGGCGAAATCAGCATCCCCGAGAACGAGCCCGGCAGCTCCATCATGCCCGGCAAGGTCAACCCGACGCAATGCGAGGCGCTGACCATGCTGGCCGCGCAGGTGATGGGTAACGATGTGGCTATCAACATCGGCGGCGCGAGCGGCAATTTCGAGCTGAACGTCTACAAACCGCTGGTGATTCACAACTTCCTGCAGTCGGTGCGCCTGTTGGCCGACGGCATGGCGAGTTTCGATAAGCATTGCGCCTCGGGCATCGAGCCCAACCGCGAGCGCATCGCCGAGCTGGTCGATCGATCACTGATGCTGGTGACGGCCTTGAACCCGCACATCGGCTACGACAAAGCCGCGCAAATCGCCAAGAAGGCCCACAAGGAAAATCTGTCGTTGAAAGACGCGGCGCTGGCTTTGGGGTATGTGACCGAAGCGCAGTTTGCGGAATGGGTCGTACCCGCCGCGATGACCAACGCCAAGCGTTGATAGCACACGCGTGGACCACGGCTCGAGGCCTTGCCCGTGCCGTGGTCCGCGATGTGTCCGCGCGTCCGTCTAACCCCCTGCGATCATCAACCACATCGGCAGCGTGACGACCGAGAACAGCGTGCCCAGCGAAATGATTAGCGCCACCAGACGGCCGTCGCCGCCCATCCGCATGGCCAGCACATAGGCCGCGGATGCGGTGGGCAAGGCGGCGAAAAGCAGCAGCATGCGTGCATCGACCTCGGTCAAACCCGCCAGGCGCGCCGCGCCCATCGCCGCCAACGGCAATAACAGCAGCTTCACCACCACCATCCACGCCACCAGCGGACCGTGACCGCGACCGCCCTGCCACGACAGACTCGCGCCCACACACAAAATTCCCAGTGCGAGCGACGCGCTACCGAGACGCCCCAATACCGTATCGACCGGGCCGGGTAGATGCAGGCCAGCCAGATTGCCGATCAGACCCAATACCGTCGCCACCAGCAGGGGGTTGCGCGCGAGTTCACGGATTAGCCCTTGATTGCCATGACGCGCCAGCCCCGTGACGGCCGCGACATTCGCAATTGGCACGGCGAACCCGATGATGAGCGCCATCGCGGTCTGTCCTTGCGCGCCGCCCAAGCTTGCCGCCAACGCCAAACCGATATAAGTGTTGAACCGATACCCGCACTGCGCCGAGGAAGCCAAGGCGATTGCCGGGGCGCGCAGTAACCAGCCACCGATCCAGGCAAGCGCCACCCCCGATAGCAGTACGCAAACCGTCGCCTGCAACAGCTCCAGTGCGCTGCCGGCGCTGATGGGCGTCCGCAGGATGGACTGAAACAGCAATGCCGGAAACAACACGAAATACACGATGCGTTCCGTACCGGCAAAGAATTCACGCGTGAACCCGAGCTTATGACGCAGCACCCATCCAAGCGCGACTAACAAAAAATCCGGCAAAACCAACAGCGCAACCGACATAACCGTCCGGGAAAGTTTGGTAATTTTTGTAATCTCAAGCTACTCGGACAAGCCGATTTGCTGCTATTCTCCGCCCATTCGGCCTGTCCGTGCAAAGTTGTATTACAGATAAGTCGTTCTATTTTGATTTGCAGCGCTGGCTTACCGGCCCGCGCTGACGCCTGCACTAGCGGCCCTCAGACAGGAGGGGCGCGCACATGGAGGGAGCACAATAATGAAGATCACTACTCGTACGCTCGTAACGGCCATTGCCATGGCCACGGGAATGGTGGCCACCTCGGCCGCGACGGCAGCCAATGCCGCAGACAGTTATCCGGACAAACCCATCCGAGTCATCGTGCCGTTTGCGCCGGGCGGATCGACCGACATCATCGCGCGTCTGGTCACCCAGCGCATGGCTCAGGAACTGGGCAAGCCGATGGTCGTGGAAAACAAGGGCGGTGCCGGCGGCGCCATCGGCGCGGCCGAAGCGGCCCGCGCCAAGCCGGACGGCTATGTCTTGTCGATTGCCACCGTGTCCACCATGGCGGTGAACTCCGCCTGCCGTCCGGACGATCTGCCCTACGACCCGTTGAAGGATTTCCAGCCGGTCACGAACTTCGCCAACACGGCTAACGTGGTGTCGGTCAACCCGAAGTTCCCGGCCAAGGATTTCGCCGGCTTCCTGGAAGAACTGAAGAAGAATCCGGGCAAATATTCCTACGGTAGCTCGGGCACCTGCGGCGTGCTGCACTTGATGGGCGAGTCGTTCAAGAACTCGACCGGCACCGACATCGTCCACGTGCCTTACAAGGGTTCGGGCCCCGCCGTGGCTGACGCCGTGGGAGGCCAGATCGAACTGATCTTCGACAACCTGCCTTCCTCGATGGGCCAAATCCAAGCCGGCGGTCTGCGTCCCATGGCCGTGGCCTGGCCGGAGCGCCTCAAGTCGCTGCCTGACGTGCCGACGTTCAAGGAAGCGGGCTTCCCGCAAGTGAACCAACCTGTCTGGTACGGTTTGCTCGCCCCGGCCGGCACGCCCATGGAGATCGTCAACAAATTGCGCGACGCCGCCGTGGTGGCTCTGAAGGATCCCAAAGTCATCGAAGTCCTCGAACAGCAGGGTTCGGCGCCGTCGGGCAACACCCCGGAAGAGTTCGCCAAGGAAATCAAGGAACAGTACGACTGGGCCAAGGACGTCGTGCAAAAGAGCAATATCAAGCTCCAGTAAGCGACCCTGACACGGTGTCTCTGGCCTCGTGTGACAACAGGCCGCCAGGGACGCCAAGACAGGGCTTGCCTCGCAAAACCCTCCGCATTGTCGGAGGGTTTTGTTTTTGCGCTTGCAAAGGCACGTCTTTCCTCATCCCTCCGTTGACGCGAACGGACCGGCATCCGCGTCTACGCCGTGCTGCCTGGTGTAAAGGCTTAAGCAATCGTGGATTGCATGCTCGGGCACCGAAATTGCGTATCGGTCGTACAGCGTCGCGCATGAAGCCTGTCAGCGGCACATGTTGAGCGCAGCGCGACACCCGTTCCACACGGAGAAATAATATGAGCCCACCGAATGCGAATACCTACACCTTTCGGACTAAAGCCGGTCAACGTCTGGTGGTGACGGCAGACTCCTACGAAAGCGCATTGACCGATCTGGCGGATACCTTGGGCATCCGCCTGTTGAGTGCAAAGATTGCTCCGCGCCCGCCCGCACCGGCGCGGTTTCAGAACAACGTGGTGCAGTTCAAGTTACTGAGGTCGGGGGTCTGCTGAAGCGGGCAGACGTCCGTGAAGCGCAATCCGCCCAAGCCAACGACCTGGGTCGGCAACTGCTGCTAGGCCCGCTAGCCTGCGATGGCGCCAGCAGCGATGCCCATAACCCCGCTCCCTGTAGCTCCGCTCTCTGTCGCTTCGCTCGTTGTTGCTTCGCTGTCTGATGTTTGGCTACTGTCGGGCGCCTTCCCGGTGCCGAGGGGCTGACGATTTTTTGTGGCGTCCTCGATCTGGTGCGCGCGCTTTCTCTCTTGCCGTGCGCGCCTTTCTCCTTCAAGCATGGCGTCCAGGAAGGCGGTTTGCATCGAGTTGTTGATCATGCGGCGCATACTGTCCGCGGCGCGCATGGCGGCATGTTCCGCTAACAGAATACGAGTCAGCAGCTTGCGAGGGAGTTGGCGAGTCGCTTGCGCAGACAGTGTGACATTTGGTTTTGCCGGAGCCGGGCCGCTGTCTCCCGTCTCGTGAACGCCTGTCGCGGCGGTCGATATGCCCGATTTCAGCGCCTCCTGACTGTCAGCGGCGCACGCACGCAATGCAGTGTCGCTTATACGGTAGGTCTGTGTGTCTCGAATCATCCGATATGTCTCCAGGGAAGCCAGACGCTAGGAGGCGCATCCAGCATGAGCCGCGATGAGTAACACGCCATCGGGCGATGTCCCCCCCTGTTGACCGCGCCTCTCGCGAAATCGGACGATTCGGGTTAAACGGGCATGCCTTGCCTCAACGCATCACAGGCCAGGCGCAGGCGTTCCATGAACTCGCGCTGCAGGTTCGATAGCGGGTCATGCGAGCGGGTCAGGATGCTTAGCGGCACCTTCAGTGGCGGATCCAGGCGACGAGCCACCATCCCAGGGCGCAGCATCGCCCGGGCCGTGATGGCATCCACGATGGCTTCGCCGCACCCGGCTTCGGCCAGGGCGCAGGCCACATAGTGAGTCTGCACTTGGATCGGCACCTCGGGATTCAGCCCTTGGGCATCCATCGCCATCTGCAGCAAGGCGCCCGACGCGTCGCGCGAATCCAGCACGATCAACGTGTCATTCATCAGGTCCGCCAGGCGTGTCGTGGTCTGGCTGCCCGGCTTGCGCCCCAGATGCACGAGTTCGGTATCGCCTAGCGGGGTACGCGTCAGGCCGGGATAGTCCTGTCGGTCAAAAGTGACTGCCAGGTCGAGCTCACGATTCAACAGACCCTGCACCAATTCCGCGCTGTGATGCGTATGAATATCGAAGGTAATGCCGGGCTGAGCCTCCCGGCTGGCACGCACGACTTGCGGCAGCAGACCCAGGCCCAGCGCGGGGGCGCAGCCCAGGCGGATATGTCCATGAGGATGTTCGCGCAAACTCGCGGCCAGGCGCCGCACGCTGTTGAGGTCCTGATTCAAACGCGTGACCTCGGGCGCGAGAATCTCAGCTTCGCGCGTCGCCACCAGACGGCCTTTGACCCGCTCAAACAGCTTGAAGCCCAGCTGCGCCTCCGCATGCGCGAGCAGCTTGCTGGCGGCGGGTTGGGAGATATGCAACGCGGCGGCCGCTTCGGTCAGAGACCCGGTGCGGCGTATGGCTTCGAAGATTTCGATGTGTCGCAGGCGCATGGCGGCATTCAAGGGGAAAACAAGCCATTCTATTGCGTTAAGCTTGGGTCCACGGATCAAAGGAGGCGTTCATGCCGGTAAAGTCCCGCGTCGCCGCGATGATGGCGTTACTGCTCGGTGTTTCAACCCCAGGCGTTGCGGCGCCTTCGCATGAATACCTCAATCCAGAAATCGCCTCGGGCTTTACCACCCGGCAGGCCGTGACAGGCCAGGGGTATATGGTGGCCACCGCGAACCCACTCGCCACTCAGGCGGGATTCGAGGTGCTGCAAGCGGGCGGCAGCGCGGTCGATGCGGCCATTGCCGCGCAGCTGGTGCTCGGTTTGACCGAACCGCAGTCCTCGGGCGTGGGTGGAGGCGGCTTTCTGGTTCATTACGCCGCCGATAATGGGCAACTGCGCGTGTACGACAGTCGCGAAACGGCGCCGGCCGCCGCGCGATCTGACCGGTTTCTGCGCGACGGCCGGCCCTTGCCCTTCGAGCAGGCAGTCGATAACGGATTGTCGGTCGGCACGCCCGGCTTGTTGCGCGGGCTGGAACTGGCGCATCGCCAACATGGCGTGCTGCCGTGGCGCTCGCTGTTTCAACCGGCGATCGAATTGGCAAAGTCCGGCTTCGAGGTTTCACCGCGTTTGCACGCGCAGATCGTTCAATCGCGCGAGGCGCTTGCCGCGCAGCCGGCCGCGGCGCGGTATTTTCTCGATGAGAACGGGCAGCCTTGGCCGGTGGGCCACGTCCTCAAGAACCCCGATTACGCCGTGGTGTTAACGCGGGTAGCGGACCAAGGGGCCGATGCGTTCTACACGGGCGACATCGCGCGCGATATCGTCGCTGCCGTGCGCGCACATCCCAGCCCTGGTGACTTGAGCGTGGAGGATCTCGCCACCTATCGCGCGCAGGTGCGCGATGCCGTGTGCGGCGACTATCGCGCCTATCGTATCTGCGGTGCGCCGCCGCCTAGCAGCGGGCCACTTGCCATATTACAAATGCTGGGAATTCTTGAGCACTATCCGATGGGGCAGCTGGGTCCGCGCAGTGCGCAGGCCTGGCACTATTTCACGGAGGCGGGGCGTTTGGCCTTCGCCGACCGGGGCTTGTACGTTGCCGATCCCGCTTTTGTCGACGTGCCGATGAATGAGATGCTAGCCCCGGCCTATCTGGCTCAACGCGCTTCGTTGATTCAGCTGGGCCGCAGCATGGGCACCGCGCGGCCCGGCGATCCTGGCAAGCTGATATCGAAACGCGCGGCCGGGGATGCGTTGGAGGTGCCATCGACGACCCATGTTGTCGTGGCCGATGCGCGAGGCAACGTGCTCTCCATGACCAACTCGATCGAGTCGGCATTCGGCAGCAAAATATTCGTGCGCGGCTTTTTGTTGAACAATGAGCTCACCGATTTCTCGTTATCGCCTGAGGATTCGCAAGGGCGACTGGTCGCCAATCGCGTGGAGCCTGGCAAACGGCCACGTAGCTCGATGGCGCCGATCATCGTATTTCGCGATGGGCGTCCTTATTTGGCGGTGGGGTCGCCCGGCGGCAGCGCGATCATTAACTATGTCGCGAAAACGCTCGTGGGCGTGTTGGATTGGGATCTGGACATTCAGCAGGCGATCGCGCTGCCGAATATCGGCAGTCGTAATCAAGCCACGGAGGTAGAGAAGGGCAGCGCGCTAACCGAGCTCGGGCGCCTGCTGCAAGGACTCGGCCACGAGGTGAAGTTCATCGATTTCCCTAGCGGTATCCAGGGCATCGTGATGGAAGATAGTGTGCTGACCGGAGGCGCGGATCCGCGACGCGAGGGACTGGTGCTCGCACCGCCGGCGGCGCCTCGTGAACCGCCCGCTGCGGCCGCCGCGCCCTGAAAGGCAGGCGCGGCGCTCGTCGCGAAAGCTTAGTGATTGTGCCGCGGCATACGCTGCGCAATCCGTTGGAACGTCAATGTGTCTTCCAATACCGCGCCTTCTGACAATGCCCCAACGCCTCGGCGATAAATCATCTGCCACGGTGTGGCATCCGGCGGCACTGGCGGCAAGCCGTCTTGCGAACGACGCCGCGCGATCTCGGCATCATCGACCAGCGCATCACAGCGACCCGTATTGAGGTCCACACGGATGATGTCATCCGTGCGCAGCCAAGATAACCCGCCACCCGCGGCGCTTTCGGGCGAAGCATTCAAGATCGACGGGCTATCCGCCGTGCCCGATTGCCGGCCATCACCCAGCGTGGGCAAACTGGTCACCCCCGCGCGCAGCAGCGCGTCGGGCGGCTGCATGTTGACGACTTCCGCCGAGCCAGGCCAACCCACAGGCCCGGCCCCGCGTATGACGAGCATGCAACGATCATCGATGTTCAAGGCAGGATCATTGATGCGGCGGTGATAGTCTTCGGATCCATCAAACACAATCGCACGGCATTCGAACACGCCTTCGCGACCCGGTTCGCTGAGATAGCGCTGGCGAAACTCCTCGGAGATCACGCTCGTTTTCATGATGGCGAAGTCGAACAGATTCCCTTGGAGCACCATGAATCCGGCGCGCTCTTTCAACGGGGCATCATAGGCATAAATGACTTCGCGGTCCGTGCTCTCGCGGCCTTGTAGATTTTCGCCGATGGTCTTGCCGGTGACTGTGGGGCAGTCCGCGTGGAGCTGTCCTTGCTGCAGCAATTCCCACATCACGGCAGGCACGCCGCCCGCGCGATGGAACCGCTCACACAGATATTTGCCCGCAGGCTGCACGTTAGCCAACAGCGGCAAGTCGTAGCCTTCGCGCTGCCAGTCTTCCAGCGGCAGTTCGACGCCGGCATGCCGTGCCATGGCCATCAAGTGTGGCTGCGCGTTGGTGGAGCCGCCGATCGCCGTGTTGACTTTGATCGCGTTGATAAACGCTTCGCGCGTCAGAATGTCTGAGGGCTTGATGTCTTCGAGCACCAGTTCGACCGCGCGGCGGCCGGTACGGTAGGCCATCTGGCCGCGTTCGCGGTAGGCAGCGGGAATCGCGGCGCAGCCCGTCAGCGACATCCCCAGTGCTTCGGCCATCGCGTTCATGGTGGAGGCGGTCCCCATGGTGTTGCAATGACCCACCGATGGTGCGGAATCCAATGCGGCCTGCATGAACTCTTCCGCATTGATCTGCCCGGCGGCCAGCTTGCGCCGCGATCGCCAGATCACCGTGCCGGATCCGACCAGCTCGTTATCGTGCCAGCCATCGAGCATGGGCCCTCCGGACAGCACAATCGCGGGGATATCCACGGTGGCGGCAGCCATCAATGCGGAAGGCGTCGTCTTGTCACAGCCTGTGGTCAGCACCACGCCATCGATGGGATAGCCGTACAGAATCTCGACCAATCCTAAATAGGCCAGATTGCGATCGAGCGCCGCCGTCGGCCGCTTGCAGTTTTCAAAGAGCGGATGGGTGGGAAATTCGATGGGGATACCGCCCGCATCGCGAATGCCATCACGCACGCGTTTCGCCAATTCCAGGTGAACGCGATTGCACGGCACCAGATCACTGCCGCTTTGCGCAATGCCTATGATGGGCTTGCCCGATCGCAACTCCTCCGGGGTGACGCCGTAATTCATGAAGCGTTCCAGATATAACGCCGTCATGTCGATGTGATCGGGGTTGTCGAACCAATCTAGCGAACGCAGGCGTTTGACGGGTTTCTTCATGTTTTGGCTCATCAGTGGCTCCAGTGGGGCAGCGTGCCGCCGAGTTCATCTTCGATGTGGGCTTGCAGGATCTCGTCGAAAGAGCTCTCCGCGGTAAATCCCAACTCGCGCGCGCGTGTCGCGGTAAAGCCGGGCGCCCAGCCTTGCACCATTTGCGTAATGGCGGCATCGGGCTCGCGACGAATAAGTGCGACAACGCGATCGCCCGCCACGCGTTGCAGAGCAGCGATTTGTTCGCCTACGGTGGCGCTCACGCCGGGCATGTTCAGATTGCGGCGAGGTCCCAGGCGCTGCAGATCCAAGGTGGCGGCATGACGCAAAAAGCCCACGGCGGATCGTGGCGAGGCATGCCAATGGCGCACATCTTCGGGGACGGGCAGTACGGCCTCCTGACCAATGAGCGGCTCGCGCAGAATGCTGGAGAAAAATCCCGATGCCGCCTTATTCGGTTTGCCAGGGCGCACGCATAGCGTGGGCAGCCTGATGCCTATCCCGTCGAAAAAGCCGCGTCGTGTGTAGTCCGACAGCAGCAGCTCGCAGATTGCTTTCTGCGTGCCATAGCTGGTCAACGGCGTTTGGTGGAAATCATCGGGGATCGGGTAGGGCAGCGGTGCGCCATACACGGCGATAGACGAGGCGAACACCACGCGCGGCCGCCATCCCTCTGCCAGCGATGCAGCCCGGATCGCATCAAACAGATAGCGCGTGCCGTCCAGGTTGATCCGATAGCCCTTGTCGAAATCCAGCTCCGCCTCGCCCGAGACGATGGCGGCCAGATGCACGATGAGATCGGGTCTGCTGGAAACGACCTGTGCGGCCACGTCGGGCTGCGACAGATCCGCCGCGCGAGAATCTACCTGCCCACCAAAACCCGCTGGCGGTTGCGGGGCGATGACGTCCCACAGCGTCAAGCGATCGACAGTGTGATCTCCCAATTGGGGGTGACGCGCCAGCGATTCGGTGAATTTACGTCCGACCATGCCTGCCGCGCCAATGATGGCGATATGCATTTTGTCTCCTTCGGTCCCGTGGGCCGTTCTTGTCCACCGTCGGCATCCTAGGGTTGTTCTCTAGTAGGCACGCGGCGCGCTTTTGAGTAATCTGTTGTCCAATTATAGGGTTGTCTGACAGGCTGACTACTGGTGAAAACCTGCACCCGACCCAGATAACGGAGACAAAACATGACCTCGCCGGATGCGGCACGTCTATCGGAATTGCAATCCGCGTTAGTGCGCGCGCTTGGCCCCAATTCGGTGATTACCGATGCGGCGGAGCGTGCTAACTACTGCCGCGATTGGCATGGCGATGTCACCATGGACGCGGTGGCGATCCTGCGGCCGGATTGCACCGAAGCGGTCTCGCGCGCAGTGCAAACCTGTGCCCGGCTCGGCTTGGCCATTGTGCCGCAGGGTGGCAATACCGGCCTGGTGCTGGGGGCGATTCCCGATGATGCGCACGGGCAGGTCGTATTAAGCCTGTCTCGGATGAATCGTGTTCGTCGCATCGATGCGGATGACTTTTCCATGGTGGTGGATGCGGGGTGCGTGTTGCAGCATCTGCACGAAGCCGCCGACGCGGCGGACATGTTCCTCGGACTGTCGTTGGGTGCCAAGGGCAGCTGTCAGATAGGCGGCAATATCAGCACCAACGCCGGGGGCATCAACGTGCTGCGCTATGGCATGGCGCGCGATCAGGTGCTGGGTCTGGAGGTCGTGTTGCCCGACGGTAGCGTGCTGGATGCGCTGGGTACCTTGCGCAAGGACAATCGCGGCCTGGACGTTAAACAACTGTTCATCGGCGCCGAAGGCATCTTGGGCGTGGTGACCGGTGTCGCGTTGAAGCTCTATCCGCGCCCGACCCAAGTGGAAACGGCGCTGCTAGGCGTGGATTCGTTGCAAGCTGCCATTGAACTGTACCGGCGTGCGCGTCGGGATTGCTGCGATCTGATGACCGCGTTCGAGTTCATGCCGCCTGCCGCATTCACCTTGGCGCGCGAGGCCATGCCTCGCCTGACCTCGCCGATTGCGATGGATCATCCAGGCTATGTGTTGGTGGAGCTCTCGGGATCGGGGCTGGTCGATATTCGCGATCTCTTGGATCGATTTCTGGAAGGGGTCATGGTGGATGGCCTCGTGCGCGACGGCGTGGTCGCCGCATCGCGTGCGCAGGCCGACCATATCTGGAAGTTTCGCGAGGTGATGATCGAGGGCCAAGCCCTGCGCGGGCTGCATCTTCGCACCGATGTATCGGTGTCGTTGTCGCAGCTTGCGACCTTCGTGGAGCAGGCCGAATCGGCATTGCGATCCGCATTCCCTGACTGCATGACGGTGACGTACGGCCATGTGGGCGATGGCAATGTGCATATCAACGTGCTGCCACCGGCCGGCATGGATGTGGCATCGCGCGGCCAGGTGATCCACGGGGCGAAAGACTGCATCAACGCCGTGGTCGATGCATTCCAGGGCAGCATCAGTGCCGAGCACGGCATAGGTCGCTTAAAGCGCGCGGAATTCGAGGCCCGCATCAGCATGCCACGCCGCCAGTTGCTGAGCGCGATCAAAAGGGCTATCGATCCCGATGGTCTGCTTAATCCGAATTGTCAGCTAGATCAGGAAGCTGGACAGGCCGCGCGTGCCGCGATGTCCACGTCCTGACGCCAAAATAAGATGGTCAACTTCGCTCAAATTCAACGGCTCGAACACCTGCCGGCCAAAATCGCCGCCGCGATTGAACAAGAGATCGCGGCTGGACGCTTGAAAGCCGGCGACAAGTTGCCTACCGAGCATGCGCTCGCGCGAACCTTCGGCGTCAGCCGCTCCGTCGTGCGAGAAGCGATCGCGCAATTGCGCAATGAAGGCCTAATCGACACGCGTCAGGGCGTGGGCGCGTTCGTGTTGGACCTGCAACGCCGTCACGTGATACGCATCGACAGCAATGAGTTGGCCAATCGCGAAAGTTTCCGCAGTCTGTTTCAACTGCGTGTGCCTTTGGAGGTCGAAGCCGCGGGCCTCGCCGCTCTGCACCACACCGCCGAGGATTTGGAACGACTGGACCAAGCATTGGAAATCATGCGTGGAATGGAAACGCGGTGGACGGCCGAGGGCGTGGAGGCCGATCTGGAGTTTCACTGCGCATTAGCCGATGGGACGCAGAACGCCTACTACTCGATGTTTGTGGGTTTTATCGGCGACAAAATCACCAACACCATCGCGGTCGCGCGTGCGCGCGCCGAACTCGAACAAATCGTGCAGATCACCTTGGCCGAGCATACCGCCGTGCGCGATGCCGTCGCCTCTCGTGACGTGCTGGGCGCGCGGGCAGCCATGCACGCGCACATCATGGGCGCGGCGTCGCGTCTGGATCTGCAATTGGATATGCCATTAAGGAGCTAAGCATGAGTGCCACTAAGCCAGACGTTACCAGCCAACGCGCCGCCGCTAAAGCAGAACGGGCGCAGTTGCGCGCGACCGATATTCTGCCCACCTCTGACAAACAGGCCCGTCTGGTGGGTCGCGTGTGGTCGGACGACGCTGGCGGACCATGCCCGGTGTTTCTCCATCAAGACAAGCTGTATGACGCGAGCCGTATCGCCGCCACCGTTTCGGAATTGCTGGAGCGTGATGACCTTATCGCCCAGTTCGATCGATGCACTGAGCTGCCGGTGCTGGGCACCGTACAAGACTTTCTGGACGGGTCCTCTGGCGAGTTGCTGGCTCCCATTGACCTGCAGGCCGTGAAAGCCGCCGGCGTGACCTTTGCCGACAGTATGCTGGAGCGCGTGATCGAGGAGCAAGCCCGTGGCGACGCCGCCCAGGCGCAAGCCATCCGCGAGCGGCTCGCGCCGATCCTGGGTGACAACTTGCGCGGCATTGTGGCGGGATCCGAACAGGCAGCAAAGGTCAAAGCTTTGCTGCAGGACATGCAGTGCTGGTCGCAGTATCTGGAAGTCGGTATCGGTCCCGATGCCGAGATCTTCACCAAAGCCCAGCCGATGTCATCGGTGGGCTGCGCGGCGACGATCGGTTTGCATCCCAAATCGCAATGGAATAACCCGGAGCCCGAGGTCGTGTTGGCGATTGCGTCGGACGGTCGCATTGTGGGCGCGACGCTGGGCAATGATGTCAATCTACGCGATTTCGAAGGTCGCTCCGCGCTGTTGTTGAGCAAGGCCAAGGACAACAATGCCTCGTGCGCGATCGGGCCTTTTATTCGCCTCTTGGATGACCACTTCACGCTCGATGCAGTCGGCAATCTCGAAGTCTCGCTCGATGTGCGCGGGCAGGACGGATTTCATATGGAAGGCATGAGTGCGATGTCTGCCATCAGCAGGTCGCCGCGTGATTTGACCGATCAGTTGTTGAACTCTTGTCATCAATACCCGGATGGCGCGGTGCTGTTCCTGGGCACCATGTTCGCGCCGACGCAAGACAGATATGGTCCGGGGCAAGGATTCACGCATGCGGTCGGTGATCGCGTGCGGATAGCTGCGCCTGAATTGGGGGCTCTGATCAATTGGGTTGATACCTCGGATGCCTGCCAACCCTGGACGTTTGGCGTGCGCGCGTTGATGGAAAACCTGGCCAATCGGGGGTTGCTGCATAGTAAAAAATAGATCGCGCGGAGGCCGCGCGCTGGGTCAGCGACTGACCGGCATTCAGACGAATAACGCATCGCACACGCCCCTGAGGTGTCGCGCGATCATGGAGGAGACCGTATGCAAAAAGTAATCGACTTGTTCTATAAGTTCTTAGGGGTGATCATGGTGCTGCTCCTGGCCGCCATGGTGGCCATGGTGTTTGGCAACGTGACGTTGCGCTATGGATTCAATTCCGGACTACTGGTGTCCGAGGAGTTGTCGCGGTATTGCTTTGTCTGGCTAACCTTTGTCGGCGCGGTGCTGACCTTTCACGAACACTCGCACATGGGCATCGAAAGTCTGGTGCAGCGTTTTGGCCGACGTGGGCGCATGCTTTGCATGGCGGTGAGCAACATCATCATCATGGGCTGCTCTGGCGTGTTTTTCTGGGGGGCGCTCACGCAGTTCGATATCAACGCAACCATGTTCGCGCCGGTCACCGGCTTGTCATTGGCTTGGGTGTATGGCATCGGCCTGTTCACGGGCGCGGCGTGCTTCCTCATTGCGGCAGTACGGCTAATCCAGGTTTTGACCGGCACCGTTAGCGACGAAGAGATCGCCCGGTTCGCTGGCGAAGACGGCACCGTCGCGGAGGTGGTCTGATGATTCTGCTGATTTTTATTTCGTCCCTGCTGGGGGCCATGGCGGTTGGTGTGCCGATTGCATTCGCGCTGATTTTCTGCGGCATCGCGATGATGTGGAACATGGATATGTTCAACGCGCAGATCGTCGCACAGAACATGGTCACAGGCGCTGACGCGTTTACGCTGCTGGCGATTCCGTTCTTCTTGCTGGCGGGCGAACTGATGAATGCGGGCGGGTTATCGCGCCGTATTATCGATTTTGCGCTGGCTTGCGTGGGACATATCAAAGGCGGGTTGGGTATTGTGGCCATTTTGGCCGCGGTCATTATGGCCAGTCTGTCTGGATCGGCCGCAGCGGATACCGCTGCGCTGGCATCGATTCTGATTCCCATGATGCGCGAGGCCGGCTACAACGTCCCCAGGTCGGCCGGGCTGATGGCTGCGGGCGGCGTGATCGCGCCGGTCATTCCGCCATCAATGGCTTTCATCGTGTTTGGCGTGGCAGCCAACGTTTCCATTTCAAAGCTGTTCATGGCGGGGATCGCCCCGGGCCTGATGATGGGCCTGACGCTGATACTCGTCTGGCTCTGGCTGATGCGTAAATCAGACGTCAAGCCGTTGCCCAAGCAGAGCGCCGCGGAACGCTTGCGCGCGACCGGACGCGGTGTTTGGGCATTGGGTATGCCCGTCATCATTCTTGGCGGTATTCGCATGGGGGTCGTGACGCCGACCGAAGCCGCTGTCGTCGCCGCCGTGTATGCATGGTTCGTGGGCATGTTCGTCTACCGCGAGCTAAAGCTCGCCGATTTGTACAGTGTGTTTTTGCGCGCGGCGAAGACGACCTCTGTAGTGATGTTCCTCGTTGCGGCCGCGATGGTGTCCGCGTGGCTCATCACCGCCGCCGACATTCCCGGTGAGGTCACGAATCTGATCGAGCCTTTGATCGACGATCCGAAGCTGCTGATGCTGGTCATCATGCTGTTGTTGATGGTGGTGGGCACCGCGTTGGATCTCACTCCCACCATTTTGATCATGACGCCGGTTCTCATGCCGGTGGTGCAGCTCGCAGGTATTGATCCGGTGTACTTCGGCGTGATGTTCATCATGAACGCTTGCATCGGCTTGTTGACGCCGCCGGTCGGGGTAGTCCTGAACGTGGTGAGCGGCGTGGCGCGCGTGCCTCTGGGCCGTGTGGTGACCGGCGTTCTACCGTTCTTGCTTTCTTATATCACCTTGTTGTTGTTGTTCGTGGCGGTTCCTGAACTGATCACGGTACCGATGCGTTGGCTGTATTAGCGTCGGCGTTGCATCGCACGCCGGACTGGGACCGGCGGCGACCGCAAGCGAGCGCGAGACTCGCCCATCTGTCCAGTCCCACGCAAGTGGGAGGCTGTTCATAAACACCATCTGCCGATTCACGAGGAGAGAAGTATGAAAAAGTTTGCACTCGCCGCCATTGCGGCCGCACTGGGATTGAGCACCGCGCTGTCGGCCGCCGCCGAAGGCGATTTCAAGGCGCGCAATATCCGTCTTTCTAATGGCCTGGCACAAGATCACCCGGTTGGCGCCGGCGTGAAAGTGTTCAACCAATGCCTGCAGGATAAATCCGGCGGCAAGATGAAGATCACGGCGTACTGGAGCAGCTCGCTAGGCGATGACTTGCAAGCCACGCAAGCACTGCGTTCGGGCACGCAAGAAGCCGTTATCACCTCATCGTCGCCACTGGTCGGCCTGGTGCCCGCGCTCGGCGTATTTGATCTGCCATTCCTGTTTAGCAACGAGAAAGAAGCCGACGCCGTCATGGACGGCGAGTTCGGTAAGTTCATCAACGAAAAACTTGACGCGGCAGGGGTCATCAATCTCGCGTACTGGGAGAATGGCTTTCGCAACTTGAGTAATTCCAAGCATCCCGTTTCCAAATGGGAAGACTTCGGCGATCTGAAGCTGCGTGTCATGCAGAACAATATCTTCCTGGATACGTTCCGCACGATGGGCGCGAATGCCACGCCGATGGCGTTCGGCGAAATCTTTTCCGCCCTCGAGACGCGCGCCATCGACGGTCAGGAAAACCCGTTCGTGACCATCGATACGTCGAAGTTCTTCGAGGTGCAGAAATTCATCTCGGTCACGAATCACGCGTATACGCCGTTCCTGGTGTTATTTTCCAAGCCGATCTGGAACCGCTATTCCGATGACGAGAAAGCCGCATTGCGCGAATGCGCCATCAAGGGTGGACAGGAAGAGCGTCGCGTCATCCGCGCCATGAATGGCGAATCACTGGCCAAGATCAAGCAGGCCGGTCTACAGGTCAACGAGGTCAGCGCCGAGGAGCAGCAACGGATGCGGGAAAAAGTGCAGCCCGTGTACGAGAAGCACAAAGCGACCATCGGAGCGGACGTGGTGGAACGCGTGCAGAAAGATCTCGCGGATTTGCGCGCCAAAGGCAACTCGTGATCGTGCGCCGATGACCACGCCCGTCAAGTCCGCATCGGCGCTTTTCGATCTGACCGGCCGGTTGGCGCTGATCACGGGCGCCAGTCGCGGTCTGGGATACGCGCTGGCGCGCGGCTTGGCGGAGCACGGCGCCACGGTGATCATGAACGCCCGCGATGCGCAGCGTTTGCATGCAGCGGTAAGCTCTCTGCGAGAGGAGGGCTTGTCCGCGCATGCGCTGCCTTTCGACGTGACGGATGCCGCGGCGGCAGAGGCGGGAGTCGCCAGGGCGGAATCCGAGTTCGGCGCGATAGACATTCTGGTCAATAACGCCGGTATGCAGCATCGCGGACCGCTAGAGCAGTTTCCGGTAGAACAGTGGGATGCGTTGATGCGCACCAATGTCAGCAGTTTGTTCTACGTCAGCAAGCCGGTGGCGGCGCACATGATCGCGCGAGGTCGCGGCAAGATCATCAACATCGCGTCGGTGCAAAGCGAACTTGCCCGGCCCGGCATCGCACCGTATACCGCGACCAAGGGCGCCGTGCGCAATTTCACGCGCGGGATGGCAACGGACTGGGCGCGTTATGGCTTGCAGGTGAATGCCATCGCGCCCGGCTATTTCAATACGGAGCTGACGCGCGCGCTGGTACAAGACAGCGCGTTCACGCAGTGGCTCACGGCGCGTACACCGGCCGGCCGGTGGGGTGAGCCGCGCGAGCTGGTGGGCGCAGCGGTGTTTTTGGCGAGCGAAGCGTCGTCATTCGTGAATGGGCATACGCTATATGTCGATGGCGGGATGACGGCCAGCGTGTGAGGGTTCGGGGCAGCGCCCACAGCATCTTGGCGCTGCCGGTACGGTGTTACGTCATTCCTCTTGGATGACGCTTTATGCAGAGTTCTTCATGAGCGATTCCTTGCAAAACCGATTGATCCAGACGCGCGTGGTGCCAGTGCTGCGCTACGGCGATGCCGAGAGCGCCTTGTACGCGGCCGACATTGCTATTCGCGCGGGCTTTGAGTGCATCGAACTGACCTGGACGATACCCAACGTCCTGGACGTGTTGCGTAATCTGCGTCAGCAACATGGCGCCGCTGTGCTGCTGGGGGTGGGCACATTGATGGAGGAGGATCAGGCACAGCGCGCGTTGGATGCGGGCGCGGATTTTCTCGTGTCTCCAGGACTCGCCACCGATTTGGTGGCCCCCGCGCATGAAGCGGGAAAGCTTTGCTTGCTCGGTGCTTTCACCCCTAGCGAAGTGATGGCCGCTATTCAGGCTCGTGCCGACATCGTCAAGGTTTTCCCCGCCGATACCGGTGGCCTCACGCATCTCGCGGCGTTACGCGCCGTATTCTCGTCCACGCTGTTTTGTCCGACAGGTGGTGTATCCGCACAGAATATGCACGATTACTTCCGCGCCGGGGCAAACGTGGTGGGCATAGGTTCTTCGCTCTTTGATAAACAGGCCTTTGCCGCGCGCGATACCGATCGCCTGCTCGCAGCTGCCCGCCATACGCTGGAGGCCGCGCATGGCAAGCCAGCGTGACTTCGATGTGGTCGGGTTGGGCGAGGCGCTGATCGAATTCAACCAGACTGACCCGGCCGCGCCGGTTTATCGTCAGGGCATAGGCGGCGATACCTCGAACGCCATCATCGCGGCAGCCCGGGCCGGGGCGCGTACGGCGTATCTCAGCCGTTATGGCGGGTTGGATGAATTCGGCGAGCTACTACTCAATCTATGGCGCGCGGAAGGCGTCGATGTGTCCGGTGTACTGCGCGACGACGGGGCGAATAACGGCCTGTATTTTGTGCAGCACACGCCGTCCGGACATCAGTTCAGTTATGTGCGTAGCCATTCCGCCGCCGCGCGCATGCGGCCCGCGGATCTGGGCCATGGCATCGTTGAGCGATCACGATATCTGCATGTGTCGGGCATCAGCCTGGCCATTAGCACGACGGCCTGCGATACCGTATTCGCCGCCATGACTCGCGCGCGTGCGGCGGGGACGCAGGTCTGTCTGGATGCCAATCTGCGCCTGCGGCTATGGCCTGTCTCGCGCGCTCGCGCGATCTTGCGCGAGGCGATTGCGCAATGTGATCTGTTTTTGCCCGGCGTCGATGATATGCGTTCACTGACGGGGTTGGACGATCCGCAAGCGATTCTCGACTGGGTGAGGGCACTCAATCCCGACGCCATCGTTGTACTGAAGGCGGGCAGCAAAGGCGTGATCGTGGACGATAAGGTTTCGCGTACGCACGTGCCGCCGTGCCGGGTACAAGCGGTGGATGCGACTGGCGCAGGCGATTGCTTCGCCGGAAATCTGCTCGCCCGGCTTTGCGCGGGCGAGGACTGGTTGAGTGCGTGCCGCTATGCCAACGCCGCGGCCGCACTGTCGACCACAGGCTACGGCGCCGTCGCACCGCTGCCGCGCCCTGACGCGGTCAGGGCGTTGCTGCGAGGCGTCTAGCGGAACACCACCGTCTTGTTGCGATTGAGCAAGATACGATGTTCGACATGGCTGCGCACCGCGCGCGCCAGCACCAGCGATTCCACATCGCTGCCCACTTGCGTCAGATCCTGAGCCGTCATCGTGTGATCCACGCGCTCGATGTCCTGTTCGATGATCGGACCTTCATCCAGATCCGAGGTGACATAGTGCGCCGTGGCGCCAATGATCTTCACGCCCCGCGCATGCGCCTGATGATAGGGCCGTGCGCCCTTGAAGCTCGGCAAGAAGCTGTGGTGAATATTGATCGCGCGGCCGTTGAGCGCCTCACACATTTGCGCCGACAGGATCTGCATATAGCGCGCCAGCACCACCAGATCGATCTTCTCGGACGCGACCAGCCGCAGGATTTTTTGTTCCTGTTCCGCCTTGGTTTCCGGTGTCACGGGCAGATGGTGGAACGGGATGCCATATGACGCCGCCAGCCCCGCGAAATCATTATGGTTGGACACAATCGCCGCGATCTCGGCGTGCAACTGGCCGCTGCTCACGCGAAACAGCAGGTCGTTCAGGCAATGGCCTTGCTTGCTGACCATGATCAACAAACGCGGTTTGCGGCGCGCGTCGTGAATCTGCCAGTCCATGCCATAGCCCTCGGCCATCGCCGTAAAGCGCGTACGCAGTTCGTCCGCGCTGATCGCCTCGGGCAAATTGAAGTGCACGCGTAGGAAGAACCGACCGGTTTCATCGTCGCCGAATTGCTGCGAATCCAGGATGTTGCAGCCCAGCTCGAACAGCAGGCCGCTCACGCGGTACACGATGCCCGTACGGTCGGGGCAGGACAGGGTCAGGATATGATCGTTTTGCGGCATGATCGAATTAAAAATAGCTTAAGGCGTCAGGCGAGCCAGCGTTTCGTCGGCAATCGCCAGGCTGGCGGTCAGTCCGGGCGATTCGATGCCGAACAGATTGACCAGGCCAGCGACGCCATGCACGGCAGGGCCGGCGATGACGAAATCGGCCGCTGGTTCATTGGGGCCGGAGATTTTGGGACGGATGCCAGTATAGCCAGGGGCCAGCGCGCCATCGGGCAGCGCGGGCCAGTAGGTACGCACCGCATCGTAGAACACGTCCGCGCGGCTGGGCTCCAGCGTGTAGTCTTCCTCGGGGATCCACTCGGTATCGGGTCCGAATTTCGCCTGCCCGCCCAGATCCAGCGTCAGATGCACGCCCAGGCCTGCATGGTTGGGCACGGGATAAATCAGATGCGAGAAAGGGGCTCTACCGCTCAGCGTGAAATAGCTGCCCTTGCACAGATATTCGTTCGGAATGCTGGACTCCGGCAGACCGGCAATACGGCGCGCTAACGTGGGCGCGTGAATGCCCGACGCATTGATCAACACATTGCACGACAGGCTCATCGCCTCGTCACCGCCGAACTCCACCTCGAAACCGCCCTCGGGCCGCACACGCGCCGAGAGCATCGGGGTAAAGAATACGCACTGCGCGCCGGCATTTTCGGCATCGCCTTGATACGCCAGCATCAGCCCATGGCTGTCGACGATGCCCGTCGATGGCGACAGCAGTGCGGCCGTGCAACGCAGTGCAGGCTCCATCGCCATGGCTTCCTCGGCCGAGAGCTTGCGCATATCGTCCACGCCGTTCGCGCGCGCGCGCTCGGCGATACCATCGAGCAAGCGCGCTTCATCCTCGGTGGTCGCGACGATCAGCTTGCCCCTTCGCTGGTACGGCACCCCGCGCGCTTCGCAATAGTCATACAGCATGTGCTTGCCACGCACGCACAGCTGCGCCTTCAGGCTGCCAGCCGGATAATAAATCCCGGCATGGATGACCTCCGAATTGCGCGAGCTGGTGCCGGTGCCGATGCCCTCGGTGGCTTCCGCGACCAAGACTTCACGGCCTTGCAGGGCCAACGCGCGCGCCACGGCCAGGCCTACCACGCCCGCGCCGACCACGATGCAGTCGATATCAGTACTCATATTCGGCTCGAAATCAGGAAGAATGCTTGGAGGCCGGCGTCAGATCGAAGCCGCCGGCATGGAAAACTAATGGCGCCTCGGCCGAGTGGCCGCAACGCTCGACCTCGCCCACCATGATGATGTGATCGCCCTCGACATAACGGCTGCGGTTGCGGCACTCGAACCACGCGGCACACTGCTCGTCTAGCATGGGCGTGCCGCCAGGAGCCAGGCGATGCGGCACGGCGGCGAATCGCTCGCGCGAATTGCCCGTGGCGAAATGCCGGGCCAGCGCGATTTGTTCGGCCGACAAGACGTTGACCACATAGCGTTCGCACTGCTCGAATACCTCGCGCGAGCTGGAGGTGAGCGACAAGCTCCACAGCACCAGCGGCGGTTGCAGCGACACGGAATTGAACGAGCTGACCGTCATGCCGATGGGTGTGCCGTCGGCGGCGGTGGTCGTCAACACGGTGACGCCGGTGGCAAACCGGCCGAGTGCGGTGCGGAAAAAGCGCGCGTCGAAAGGGGAGTCAATATCGGGCATGCAGCGGTTGAGTGGCGTGGCGACGTCACTCAGGGCGTAGGATTAAAGGTTAGGCGCGCTTACGGCGAAAGTCGGTCGCGGACCCAGCCGCCTTGCCCGTCGGGCAGATAGCGCAGGCGGTCATGCAGGCGCGACGGGCGGCCTTGCCAGAATTCAAAGGCGTGCGGCACCAGGCGATAGCCGCCCCAGTGTGGCGGTCTCGGCGGTTCGTTGCCATACCGCTCGCGAAACGCCAGCTCGCGTGCCTCGAGTTCGGCGCGCGTGATGGGCTTGCTTTGCTCGGATGCCCAGGCGCCCAGGCGCGATCCCAACGGCCGGCTGTGGAAATAGGCGTCGGATTCCTCCGGCGACACTTTTTCGATCACGCCTTCGATGCGCACTTGACGCTCCAGCGCCTGCCAGAAAAACAGCAACGCCGCGCGAGGATTGCTTTTCAGATCCTGACCCTTACGCGAGTCATAGTTCGTGAAAAACGTGAACCCCTTTTCGTCAAAGCCCTTGATCAGCACCGTGCGTGCCGACGGCTGGCCGTTGGCATCGACCGTGGCCAGGGTCATTGCGTTGGGTTCAGGCACCTTGGCCGTGAGCGCTTCCTCGAACCACTGAGTGAACTGCGCAAGCGGAGACGCCGAGGCGGTCTCTTCGAGCAGCACATTTTTTTCGTAACTTTGGCGCAGATCAGAAACAGACATGGGGGACATCCTGGCGCAACAAAAATCGGATAACCCCGAGTTTACCGCCTTCCCCCGATCCGATTCAGTTCTCGGGCAGGGGATCCACCGGCTCTTGCAGGCGGCGGGCGATATGTTCCAGGCGGGCGTCGCGGATACCCGCCGCCCGCAGGGCCTGCGCGGTTTGAATGACATACTCCGTGCAAGGGCCACGCGAGCCCGTGGCGCGGCGGATGATCGCCAGCAGCTCCGGTTCCGGCAGCGCCCGGATGTAGGCGGGGTTGTCGCGGTTTATGATGAAAACGAGCGCGCGCACTGTCCCCTGATCGGTCGCGCAATTGACCCAGCGCGGCAGATAAGCGCCCGTGGACATTTCCCGATCCCATAATGCCGGGAAATAGTCGGGTACCGCCTGGCCCGACAGCCGGTACACCATGCCGCGGCACGAGCCTCCACGATCCAGACCGAATACCAGCCCCGGACATTCCGGCGTGCCGCGGTTCACCCGCGACCACAGGCACAACGCGCGGTGATGTCCATGCAGGGTCGCCAGTCGCCGTTCCTGGTATTCGAAATCGGGCCGCCAGATCAGCGACCCATACGCATACACCCAGACGTCTTCGCCTTCGCGCCAGTGACGCAACGCCTCTTCAAGTGAGGCGCGGCGTTCCTCGGGAGTCCAAAGGCGGAACGGAATCGAGTGGGCGTTCAAGGCGGGGGTCGAAGTCGACGAATTCACGGCGAAGGAGGTTCAGCGTCTTGCGGAGGATTACGGTTTGCCCAGCCTCCCACGCTCAGCGCGGTGGCGTAGGCCCAAAACAGGGGCGCGATGCCCACGATTGCACCCAACGCGCCAAAAGCCAGCGGCAGCGAGACCTGAGAAGCATTGATCAGCGCGAGCCGTAACCCGACAGCCTCGGCGGCGCGGCCGTGCGGCGTGTGTTGGTGCAAGAGCGACAGCATACTCGGTTGGCACGATCCCAGCGCGAGCCCCAGCACAAAAGAGAGCGGCATCAGGACAGTCAGGCTGCTGAACCAGGGGTAAAGCAAGAACACCAATACGGCGATCACCGTAGAGACCCGCACCAGCGCCCAGGACGTCACCCGTTTTTGGATAACCGGCAATGCCAGCCGTATCAAAAAAGTCCCCAGCGCAAAAGTCGCCAGAATGGTCCCGATCGTGGTGGCGGACAGGCCGATGGCCACACCGTACAGCGGCACTACAAACAGGTGCGTATCCCAGGCGCCCGACAGAATGGTGTTCACCATCAGCACGCGCCGCAAGGGCGGCAGCTTCAACAGCTCGGTAGCCCGTGGACGCATCACCTGACGGGCGGCCGGTTCCATGGCGGTATCGACGGCCCGCAGGGCAGGCTGCAGCCGACGCAGACCTGCCAGTGCCAGTAGCGGCCCCAAGGTCAATATGCCAAAGGCCATCCGCGAACCCACGTGATCGATGGCCAGACCCGCAATCAGGGGTCCGCTAAAGCCAGAGGCGGCCAGAGTCAGCGATAGCCACGAAAAATTGCGTAAGCGACGCGTGGGCTCGGCATGACCGAGCACGTCCTGCGTCGCCACTTGGTGCAGCATGAAGCCAATACCGATGCTAAAAGCCGCAAATAACAGCGCCAGCTCGTCATGCACGAGGAACGGGATCACAGTGCCGATCACCACGAGGGCGTTGCCAAGATTGAGCGGGCGGCGCACGCCAATCCGATCGATCCATTGGCCGGCGCGCACCGACATTAGCATGGGGATAACGGCAAATAACGCCACCAGCCCCCCGACGATAAATGTCGATAGGCCCAGTTGTAGCGCCGTCAGCGACACCGTGATGCGCCCGCCCGTCAGTGCGACATGGTTCAACATAGCGACCAGGCACAACATCCCCGCTCCGGTAAATTCCGTCGCGAGCGCGGTAGAGGAGGGGGAAGGGGCGCTGGTAGACACTGATACGGCGTTAACTTCTGTCATTCTGACCACAGATGTGGTCAATGTCGAGCCACTTGCCGCTCGTGCGTCCGCCCCTGCACGCGTAATATCGATGGGTGTAACGCGTGGAATCGACGTAGCTAGGCCCAGATCGTTGATAGATCACAGAAGTTAGAGAATCCACGGAAGGTATGAGCGATGACGCTCGTCTGGTGCGCTGTGTATTAATTGCAACGCCGTGGGAAAATACCGGCATGGAATCTTCAACTTCATTCGACGACGCGGACCTCGAACGGCGTTTTGGCGGTCTCGCGCGGCTATATGGTCCCGAGGCACCCACGCGCCTGCGACAGGCGCATGTCGCCGTCGCGGGGCTGGGTGGTGTCGGATCCTGGGCGGTCGAGGCGCTGGCGCGCTGCGGCGTGGGGGCTTTGACGCTGATCGATCTGGACAATATCGCCGAATCCAACATCAACCGGCAGATACATGCACTAAGTTCGACCATCGGGCAGGCCAAGGTCGACGCCCTGGCCGCACGAATCCGCGAGATTAATCCGACCTGCGCGGTGACCCGGGTCGAGGATTTTGTCGAGCCTGGCAATACCAGACAGATCCTGGCCGAACGCTATTCCGTCCTGGCTGACTGCACGGATCAGGCGGCCGCGAAAATCGCCATGGTTTTGCATGCGCGCGAGCAACGTATGCCGATGCTGCTGTGCGGCGGAGCCGGAGGCAAAACCGATCCCCTGGCCTTGCGAGCAGGTGATCTGTCGCAGGCGACGAATGACGCCTTGCTAGCTAAATTGCGCAATCAGCTGCGCCGTCAGCATGGATTCCCGAGGGCGAGTGACGCACGCGGCAAAGCGCTTAAACGCGTGCCTCGCATGGGCGTGCGCGCGCTGTGGTTCGATCAGCCGGCGATTTTGCCCGCCGCCTGGACCCGCGCCGCCGAGATCGCCGATGACTTGGGTGCCGCCGGACAGACGCCGGCGCCCCAGGGCTTGTCCTGCGCGGGCTACGGCTCGGTCGTCACCGTGACGGCGGTGATGGGCATGGCGGTCGCCAATGAAGTCTTGCGTATTGTGCTGGGTGAGAAGGGGTAGGTGGCTTGAGCTTAGGCCGCGCCACTGGGGCCCATCCACCACGACGCGTGCGAGAAAGACCAAACCAACCCCTTGCGCCCCGTCTAAACCACGCGCCAAGAGACATCCAGCCATCCGCGTAATGCGTTAGAGATGCGTATGCCTTGCGCGCTGTGCAGATCTTCCATCGTCAACGTCCGTTCGTGGACCTGCTCGCGCTCGATCAATTCCGCGCGCTGTACCCCCGGCAAGCATCCCACGCTAACAGGCGGTGTGTACCAGACCCCACGTAGCAGCAAATACACATTGCTGCGGCTGCCCTCGCAGAGTTCGCCGCGCGCATTCAGATACAGCAGGTCGAATACATCGGGATGCCCCTCCAGCCAGCTGGCTGCCTGCGCGTACCAGGGGCGGTAAGTCGTCTTGAAACGCAACAAGGGTTCATCGGCATCCAGCACAGTATCGGACAGCATCACGTGCTGAGCGCCCAACAACGGCGGCAGCGGCGCCGCCTGGATCGTGCGTTTGCCGCTACGATCCAGCAGCAGGCGCAGCCGATGCACGCCCGTGGTGCCCAGCATCGAAATCGCTTCGTAGGCATCGCGCTCCAGATTGGGGACGCCGGGCCACACAAAGCCCAAGGCCGTGCAGCTGGCCTGCAAGCGGGCAAGATGGCGCGACAACAGCGGGATGGAGCCGTCGGCTTGCACGCGCATGGTTTCGATCAGCTCTGGCGACATGGGAATTCTCCGTGGGCGAGGGGGAGGAACGCTGGCAGTGCCGTGGTACGGCCACGCCTACAGCGGGCCGTTGGCGCGCTCGAGGTCGGCCATAGCGCCCGAGCCGTCGGCGTTCATGCCATCTCGCAAGATGCGCGCTTTCCACAGGCATTCCTGCCACTCTTGTTCAGGATCCGAATCGTACACAATGCCACCGCCCACGCTGTAAACGCCGTGGCCAGAGGCATCCACGACCAGCGTGCGGATCGCCACGTTCAAGGAAAAATCGCCATCGGGCGCCAGCCAGCCAATCGCCCCACAATACAGGCCGCGCGGCGCGATCTCCATCTGGCGGATTCGCCGCATGGCCGCCACTTTGGGCGCGCCGGTGATGGATCCGCAAGGAAACAGTGCTTGCAGGATCTGCCCGAAGGTGGCGTCCGGGACATCGGCTGTCACCGTGGACGTCATGGTCCACACGGTCGGATAGGCTTCCAACGTAAAGAGCGCGGGCACCCGCACCGACCCGGGACGCGCGAGGCGACCCAGATCGTTGCGCAACAGATCCACGATCATCAGGTTTTCCGACCGATTCTTGACGCTGGCCACCAGCGTCTGACATAGCCGCGTGTCTTCGGCCGGATCGGAATGGCGGGGCGCCGTGCCTTTCATGGGCCGCACGGTAAGCTGGCTGCCTTCTCGGCGTACGAATAGCTCGGGGGAAAACGACAACACCTTGCGGTCGCCGTCTTCGATATAGGCGGCGTGGGCCACGGGGTGGCGCGCGGCGATGCGTTGATAAACGAGCCGGGCGTCGCCTTGAATTTGGACATCCAAGGGTAGCGTGAAATTGACCTGATAAAGCTCACCCGCCGCGATCAGTTCGCGGATAGTCGCGATGTGACGCAGGTAATCGGAGCGCGCCATGCGTGGCGTGATTGCGCTGATGTATCCGGCAGTGGGAAGGCTGTGTTTCGCGCTCAGATCGCCTCGCCCTGATGCGGACGACGGCTGCCCTGCGGACCACGGCGCCTCGATCACCATGCGATCGAACACCAACGCAGTCAAGCGCGACGCGCCGTCGGTCTCCTCTCGAGTTGCCGGCCCGCCCGTGGGCGGAGCCAGCGTGGTTTCAGGCGCGAGCCACTCGCCCAATTCATAATCGAGCAACAGCGCGACCCAATGCCCCGCGCGGCGGGCGCGCTCAATGGCATCCAGCGCAGCAGGCAGGCCCGCGGCATCGCGAACCTCGATACGCTCGCGCAGCCCCTGTAGTACGCGTGCCCGACCGGTCACGCGATCTTCAAAACGACAGTGCATGATGCTTTAGCCTTGCTGCGCCAAAAATTCCGCCAGTACACGGCCGGTGTGTGAACGGTCACGCAAACTCATGACATGCTCGGGCGAACCCTCGGCCACCAGTTGACCGCCACCCGTGCCGCCTTCCGGGCCCAGGTCAAGCAGCCAATCGGCTTCCGCGATCACATCCAGGTTGTGTTCGATGACCACCACCGTGTTGCCCGCGTCGACCAGGCGATGCAGCACATGGATCAGTTTTTCCACATCCGCCATCGACAAGCCCACGGTCGGTTCATCCAGCACATACAACGTATGCGGCACGCGCGAGGCGCGGCCCGTGGTGATGACGCCTTCCGTTAGCCGCGCCTTGGCAAGCTCGGTCACGAGCTTGATCCGTTGCGCTTCCCCGCCCGACAGCGTGGGCGAGGGTTGGCCGAGTGTTAAATATCCCAAGCCGACATCCTGCATCAATTGCAAGGGACGGCGGATCTTGGTGTGCGCGGCGAAATACTCCAGCGCATCGTCGACCTCCATGCTGAGCACTTCGCCCGCGTTCTTGCCTCGCATCTGCACCGACAAAGTATCGGCATTAAAGCGCGCGCCATGACACGCGTCGCACGGCACCTTCACATCCGGCAGGAAGTTCATTTCGATGGTGCGCATGCCTTGCCCTTCGCAGATCGGGCAGCGGCCATCGCCGGTATTGAACGAAAACCGCGCCGCCGTCCAGCCACGCATGCGCGCCTCGCGCATTTCCGCGAATTGGCGGCGCACATCGTCCCAGAAACCGATATAGGTCGCAGGGCAGGAACGCGGCGTTTTACCGATGGGCGTCTGATCGACTTCCAACACCCGGTCGATCGCCTCCCAGCCCGTGATGCGCGCGCAACCTTGCCAACGCGGGGTGGCGTCCTTGCCCACGGCCAGAGCGAGATTATCGAGCAGCACTTCACGCGCCAGCGTGGACTTGCCCGAGCCGGATACGCCCGTCACCACGCTTAACCGGCCGATGGGCAAGCGTGCGTCCACTTGCCGCAAGTTGTGCAGATGCGCGCCATGAATCTGGATCATAGGCGTGGCGGCGTCGACTGCGCGGCGCCCGTTGAGCGGGTGCTTGAGCGGCTTGGCCAGATAGCGGCCTGTCACGGATTCGGGGGCATCGATCAGATCTTGCGCCGTGCCCTGCGCGACAACACGGCCGCCGCGCACGCCCGCGCCTGGCCCGATATCGATGATGTGCGAAGCGCGCCGTATGGTGTCATCATCGTGTTCCACCACGACCAAGGTGTTGCCATTGCCCTCCAGACGCGCGAGCGCGTCCAACAAAATACGGTTGTCGCGCGGATGCAGGCCAATGGTGGGTTCGTCCAGCACATAGCACACGCCTTGCAGATTCGAGCCCAGTTGCGCCGCCAGCCGGATACGCTGCGCCTCGCCGCCAGACAGCGTGGGCGCGGCGCGATCCAAGGCCAGATAGTCAAGGCCGACTTCTTTCATGAAGTTCAACCGGCCACGGATTTCCGCCAGGATGTCGCGCGCGATCTCGCCTTCGCGCCCGCGTGTCACCAGCCCGGTAAAAAAGGTGTGGGCTTCGGATACCGGCATGGCCGCCAGCTCGGCAATCGAGCGATCGCGCCAGCGCACGTTGCGCGCTACCCGGTTAAGACGCTGGCCGTCGCACATCGTGCACACATGCACTTCGCCATCGTAGCTGGCGTTCCATGCGGATTCCTCGCCGGTTTGCTCCTCGTCGAAGTTCTGCAATTGCACGCCCGTGCCATAGCAACCCGTGCACCAGCCATGCTTGGAGTTATACGAGAACAAACGCGGATCCGGTTCCGGGAAGCTCGCGCCGCAAGATGGGCAAGCCCGCTTCACCGAAAAATGCTGCTGCTGCAATTCGCTGTCCAGGGCTTCATGCAGTTTGTTGACGGGCCACACCATGCTAAGCACGCCCTGGCCTTGCTCCAGCGCTTGCTTGACCGCATCACGCAATGCGGATTCATTGTCGGGATCAACGACCAAATCGGCGATGGGCAGCTCGATCGTATGTTCCTTATAGCGATCCAGACGTGGCCACGGACTCACGGGGATAAAGGCGCCATCCACACGCAAATGCGTATAGCCCTTGCTACCCGCCCATTTGGCGAGATCGGTGTAATAACCCTTGCGCGCGGTGACCAGCGGCGCGAGCAGGCCGATATGTTCACCGGCGTGCTCACGCAGCAGGCGCGCGACGATTTGATCCGCATTCTGCGGTTCCACCGGGATCTGACAATCGGGGCAATACTGGATACCCAGCTTGACGTACAACAGGCGTAGAAAGTGATGAATCTCCGTCATCGTCGCAACGGTCGATTTACGCCCGCCGCGACTCGTGCGCTGTTCGATGGCGACTGTGGGTGGGATGCCGAAGATCGCATCGACATCCGGCTTGCCCGCGGGCTGCACAATGGCGCGCGCATAGGCGTTCAGCGATTCCAGATAACGGCGCTGCCCTTCATTGAACAGAATGTCGAAGGCCAAGGTCGATTTTCCAGAGCCGGACACACCGGTAATGACGGTGAATTTCTCGTGTGGAATCTCGACGCTGACGTTCTTCAGATTGTGTTCGCGCGCATTGCGAATCTCGATGGCCTGAGCCTGTCGGCGCCGGCGCATCACTGATTGCAATGGCGTGCCTGCGGATTCAGCACTGTAGCTGGCAACGGGTTCGGCCAATGCGGGTACGAGTGCGGTTTGATCGGTTTGGGCGGCCGCCGAGGTCACGCCTTGCGTGACGAGCGCCGTCGCGCCATCACCTGGCAAGACGCTGACCTCGTAATCGCGCAGCGCCGCGCCGGTGAACGAAGCAGGATTATTCATGAGGTCCTGCGGCGTACCGACACCGACGACCATGCCGCCCGCATCGCCGCCCTCGGGACCGAGATCGATCAACCAATCCGCCGCGCGGATGACGTCCAGATTATGTTCGATGACCAGCAGCGTATGTCCGGCCGCGAGCAGTTTGCGGAACGCGCGCATCAATCGCGCCACGTCATCAAAGTGCAGACCCGTGGTCGGTTCGTCGAACAGGAACAGGCTGCCTTTCTTGGCGACCTTCGCCGTGGAAATGCCGCTGCGTGCCGCTTCGGCCAAATGGCCCGCGAGTTTGAGGCGTTGTGCTTCGCCACCCGATAAGGTGGGCACGGGCTGTCCCAAACGCACATATTCCAGACCGACATCGGCCAGTGGCGCAAGCCCCGTCTGCACATCGCGCAGGCCCTTGAAAAAGTCCAGCGCCTCGCTGACTGTCATTTCCAGGACCTCATCGATCGAAGCGCGTTTGCCTAGATGTTCGATATGAACTTGCAGCACCTCGGGACGAAAGCGGCGTCCATCACAATCGGGGCAGCGCAAATACACGTCCGACAGGAACTGCATTTCGACGTGTTCAAAGCCTGTGCCGCCGCAGGTGGGACAACGACCATCGCCGCTATTAAAACTGAAGGTCCCTGCGGTATAACCGCGTTCTTTCGCGACCGGCGCTTGCGCGAAGAGCTTACGGATCGCGTCGAACGCGCCGACATAGCTGGCCGGATTGGAGCGCGCGGTTTTCCCGATGGGGGTCTGATCCACCATCACCACATCGGCGATCTGCTCCGCGCCCAGCAGGCGTTCGAATGCACCCGGAGACTCGGCGGGTTTGCCTTGAAACTTTAGCAAGGCCGGATACAGCACATCCTGCACCAGCGTGGATTTGCCCGAGCCGGATACGCCTGTGACGCACACCAGCCGGCCGAGCGGCAGCTCGATGGAGACGTTACGCAGATTGTGCGCGGTGACGCCTTCGAGCAGCAGGCGCGGAGTGTTGGGCGCAACGGGCATGGGACGCGGGGCCTCGACACGCTTGCGTCCGCCCAAGTAATCGCCCGTCAAGGTTGCCGAACCGCGCAAGGCATCCGGCGTGCCGTCGAACACGATTTGGCCCCCGCGCTCGCCGGGACCCGGACCGATATCGATGATGCGATCCGCGGCCACCATGACCTGCGGATCATGTTCAACGACCACCAGCGTATTGCCCGCCGCGCGCAATCGATGCATTACCTCCACCACGCGATGCATATCGCGCGGGTGCAGACCGATAGAGGGCTCGTCCAACACAAATAACGTATTGACGAGTGAAGTCCCAAGCGCCGTGGTCAGATTGATCCGCTGTACTTCCCCGCCCGACAAGGTTCGGCTTTGCCGGTCTAGCGTTAAATAGCCCAGACCCACATCGCACAAAAACCGCAATCGCGCGCGCACTTCGGTGAGCAGCAAATCCACGGCGGCATCCAAGGCGCCGCCAAACGTCAGCGCGTCGAAAAAGCGTCGCACGCGCTCGATCGGCAACAGCATGACGTCATGAATGGACAAGCCGTCCAGGTCATTGAGCTGTTCGCGGGACCACGCCGCGCCTACCGGCATGAAACGGATATAACGGCCCTCGTCAGGCGGAAGCACCGCATCGGCGTTGTCTTTGCTACCCAAACGCCATAACAGCGCATCGGGCTTTAGCCGCGCGCCACGGCAGGTGGGGCAGGGGGTATAGCTGCGATATTTCGAAAGCAGCACGCGCACGTGCATTTTGTAGGCGCGCGACTCCAGCCAGGCAAAGAATCGATGCACGCCATACCACTGCGTTTTCCAGGCGTTGTTGCCGCCTTTCCAATCCGGGTCGCCGTTCATGACCCAGTCGCGTTGTTCTGGTGTCAGTGCTTTCCATGGCACATTGAGCGGGACGCCTGCGCGCGGCGCATACTTGCACAGATCGTCCTGACACTCTTTATAAGAAGGCGTCTGCCATGGCTTGATCGCGCCCTCGCGCAGCGTTTTATTCTCGTCGGGAATGACCAGGCCATCGTCGATGCCGATCACGCGCCCGAAACCCCGGCATGCTTCGCAAGCGCCCAGCGGCGAGTTAAACGAAAAACTGCTGGGCAGCGGATCCGTGTATTCGATATCGCAGTCCGCGCAATGCAGGCGGTCGCTGAATCGCCAGACGTGGGCATCGGCGCCTTCATCGTCCAGCACATGCACGGCCATATGTCCGCCGCCCATGCGCAGCGCGGTGTCCAGCGCTTCCATCACGCGCTCGCGCTCGGCGCCGCTGTAGCGGAATCGATCCTGCACGACATGCAGAATGCGGCGCGCATCGCCGCTGGCGCTGGGCGTGACGGCGCTCTTGGCTTTACGTGTGGTCTTGCCGCTTTTTGCTGGCGGCGTGGTGACGGCGCGCGATTCTTCTGCGTGGACGCGTGTATAGCCCTGTTGCTCCAGAAAACCACGTACCTCGTCTTCACCGAAATTGGCCGGCACGGCGATGGGGAAGGTGATCACCATGCGGGGATCGCCAAACGCCTGCGCTCGTTGTTCCAACGTCGCAGCAATAGATTCCGGCGTATCGCGGCGTACGACCGTGCCGCAGCCCCGGCAATACAGCTTCGCGCCGCGCGCGAACAGTAGCTTTAAATGGTCGTTGAGCTCCGTCATGGTGCCCACGGTGCTGCGCGAGCTGCGCACCGGGTTGGTCTGGTCGATGGCGATCGCGGGCAAAATGCCCTCGATGCGGTCGACCTGCGGCTTGTCCATGCGATCCAGGAACTGGCGCGCATAAGGCGAGAAGGTTTCGACATAGCGTCGCTGCCCTTCGGCGTACAGCGTGTCGAACGCCAATGAGCTCTTGCCGGATCCCGATACGCCGGTGATGACGACCAGTTCTCCGGTATCCAGAGTCAGGTCCAAGTTTTTCAGGTTGTTTTGGCGGGCGCCGACGATGCGTATATGAGAGCTCATAGCGGGGGATGCAGCGTGGATGAAGCGAAACAGGGTTTGATTTCGCAAGCGAGAGGATATCGCTAAATCATCTGTATATTTAAACAGTGTTGTAGGTTAGCGCGAATCTCACCGCCTGTCTTGACCGTCGGAGCGCAAGCCCTGGGCCCGGGGCGGATTTGTTTAATGCCCGCGTTTAAGGCTAAAATGCTGAGTTATTCCAATTTCTGCCACCAGCCTGTGGCCCTCGTTATCTGTCGTGTATGCGGCGAATGACGGGAACGTCGGGCGGGTTTGGGCACCATCGAACCTTACCGGAGATCATCATGGCTGAGCGCAAACGTGTGCGTCGTAACACCCTGGAACGCCGTTGCCTGGGCAAGTCTTTCAAGCGCTTGTTCGTCAACGCTCCCAAGGGCGTTTTCAAGATGCTGGAAAAGATCAAGCGCGTGTAATTTCGACGCGATTGATGAAAAACCACCGGTGCTGCCGGTGGTTTTTTTTCGCCTGCTGGTTTTGGACGCAGGCGGGATCGCCGCGGGAGATCGTCGGCTGCACGCGTAGCAGCGTGGCAAGCTTTGAAAAATTTGTTTGCACAATGGTCGGGTTGGCGTATGGCGGGGTCTGCGATATCTCCTACACTGGGGCCTCTCTCACTCTCGTTGGCGCGCGGCGCAGCGTCGCGCGGGTCCGGATTCTTACTGTATGAGCGCGCCCCGATTTACTTTCACCGTCCTGACGCCCACGTATAACCGAGCGGGTACGTTACATCGGGTCTACGAGTCGCTGTTGACCCAGACGTGCCGGGATTTCGAGTGGCTGATTGTGGATGACGGCTCGACCGATCGCACGCATGAAGCGGTACAGGCCTGGCAGGCCCAGGCGCCGTTTCCTATCCGCTATATCTGGCAAAAGAATCAGCATAAGAAAACGGCATTCAATCGTGGCGTGCGCGAGGCGCAGGGCGAGTTCATCGTCGCGCTGGATAGCGATGACGAGATTCCGGCGGATTCGCTGGATATCTTGAAAGAGGCCTGGGACAGTATTGCGCCAGCGCAGCGCGAGCATTATGTCGGGGTGACCGGGCTCTGTGCGCGGCCGGATGGGGCGATCGTGGGGGATAAGTTCCCGCAGGACGTGTATGACGCGACGTCGGTGGATCTGTATTTCCGGCATCGGGTCAGGGGCGAGAAGTTTGGCACGATGCGCACGGATGTGCTGCGGCGGTTTCCGTTTCCGGAGAATGTGGCGGGGTTTGTGCCGGAAAGCTTGATCTGGTGGGCGATTGCGCGGGCGGGGTATCAGAGTCGATTCATTAATCGCGTGGTGCGGATTTACCATCCGAATCCGGAGGGGATCAGCCAAGGGGCGGTGTCGGTGCGGAGTAATGCGCAGGGGCTGTATCTGCTGGCCTGGAATATTCTCGAGCACCATATGGAGTGGTTTCGATTCCGGCCTAAGGAGTTCTTGATGGCGGCGGCGCGGTTTACTCGGTTTCGGCTGGATTTAAAGCATTCGGGGGTGGCTACGGCTTTGAAGGATTATCCGTTGCGGAAATTCTCGGCTCGGGTGTTGGTGGGGGTGATGTATCCGGTGGGGTATGCGTTGTATCGGCGGGATCAGCGGCGGGGGGTGGCTTGATGTCTACGTCGGCGTGACGACGGGAAGGG
>NZ_WSJA01000023.1:0-5538 GCF_009763235.1 Bordetella sp. 15P40C-2 | reverse complement strand
GGGTCATGTTTGACGAATTTATATAAACGGCACTTGTCGCTACGCTCATATCAGGTCATTAAAACCTACAGAGTTATAGGATCAAGCCGCACGGGCAATTAGTATCGGTTAGCTCAACGCATTACTGCGCTTCCACACCCGACCTATCAACGTTCTGGTCTCGAACGACCCTTCAGGGGGATCAAGTCCCCGGGATACCTAATCTTCAGACGAGTTTCCCGCTTAGATGCCTTCAGCGGTTATCTCTTCCGTACTTAGCTACCCGGCAATGCCATTGGCATGACAACCGGTACACCAGAGGTACGTCCACTCCGGTCCTCTCGTACTAGGAGCAGGCTCCGTCAAGTATCCAACGCCCACGGCAGATAGGGACCAAACTGTCTCACGACGTTTTAAACCCAGCTCACGTACCTCTTTAAATGGCGAACAGCCATACCCTTGGGACCGGCTACAGCCCCAGGATGAGATGAGCCGACATCGAGGTGCCAAACACCGCCGTCGATATGAACTCTTGGGCGGTATCAGCCTGTTATCCCCAGAGTACCTTTTATCCGTTGAGCGATGGCCCTTCCATTCAGAACCACCGGATCACTATGTCCTGCTTTCGCACCTGTTCGACTTGTCAGTCTCACAGTCAAGCACGCTTATGCCATTGCACTATCAGCACGATTTCCGACCGTACCTAGCGTACCTTCGAACTCCTCCGTTACACTTTGGGAGGAGACCGCCCCAGTCAAACTGCCTACCATGCACTGTCCCCGATCCGGATAACGGACCAAGGTTAGAACCGCAAACAAACCAGGGTGGTATTTCAAGGTTGGCTCCACCGAATCTGGCGACTCGGTTTCAGCGCCTCCCACCTATCCTACACAGGCCGGTTCACAGTCCAATGCAAAGCTACAGTAAAGGTTCATGGGGTCTTTCCGTCTAGCCGCGGGTAGATTGCATCATCACAAACACTTCAACTTCGCTGAGTCTCAGGAGGAGACAGTGTGGCCATCGTTACGCCATTCGTGCAGGTCGGAACTTACCCGACAAGGAATTTCGCTACCTTAGGACCGTTATAGTTACGGCCGCCGTTTACCGGGGCTTCGATCAAGAGCTTGCACCCCATCACTTAACCTTCCGGCACCGGGCAGGCGTCACACCCTATACGTCGACTTTCGTCTTTGCAGAGTGCTGTGTTTTTAATAAACAGTCGCAGCCACCGATTCTCTGCGACCCCTTCATGCTAAGCGCGCAGGCGCTTCACACTACAGGGGCATACCTTCTCCCGAAGTTACGGTATCAATTTGCCGAGTTCCTTCTCCTGAGTTCTCTCAAGCGCCTTGGAATATTCATCCCGTCCACCTGTGTCGGTTTGCGGTACGGTCTCGTACAGCTGAAGCTTAGAGGCTTTTCTTGGAACCACTTCCAATCACTTCGCAAGCAATGCTCGCTCGTGCCACACCCTTGAATCACGCGCCCGGATTTGCCTAAGCGCCTTCTCTAATGCAGCAACAGGGACATCCAACACCCTGATGACCTTCCGCGATCCGTCCCCCCATCGCACTGTACGACGGTGCTGGAATATTAACCAGCTTCCCATCAGCTACGCATCTCTGCCTCGCCTTAGGGGCCGACTCACCCTGCGCCGATGAACGTTGCGCAGGAAACCTTGGACTTACGGCGAGGGGGCTTTTCACCCCCTTTATCGCTACTCATGTCAGCATTCGCACTTCTGATACCTCCAGCAGCCTTTACAAGCCACCTTCGCAGGCTTACAGAACGCTCTCCTACCGCGTATATCTAAGATATACACCCGCAGCTTCGGTTTATTGCTTGAGCCCCGTTACATCTTCCGCGCAGGACGACTCGATCAGTGAGCTATTACGCTTTCTTTAAAGGATGGCTGCTTCTAAGCCAACCTCCTGACTGTCTATGCCTTCCCACTTCGTTTCCCACTTAGCAATAATTTGGGACCTTAGCTGGCGGTCTGGGTTGTTTCCCTCTTGAGTCCGGACGTTAGCACCCGGTGCTCTGTCTCCCAAGCTGTACTTGCAGGTATTCGGAGTTTGCCATGGTTTGGTAAGTCGCCATGACCCCCTAGCCATAACAGTGCTCTACCCCCTGCAGTAATACTTGAGGCACTACCTAAATAGTTTTCGGAGAGAACCAGCTATTTCCAGATTTGTTTAGCCTTTCACCCCTATCCACAGCTCATCCCCTAATTTTTCAACATTAGTGGGTTCGGTCCTCCAGCACGTGTTACCGTGCCTTCAACCTGGCCATGGGTAGATCATCTGGTTTCGGGTCTACACCCAGCGACTGAATCGCCCTATTCGGACTCGCTTTCGCTACGCCTTCCCTATTCGGTTAAGCTTGCCACTGAATGTAAGTCGCTGACCCATTATACAAAAGGTACGCCGTCACCCCATAAAGAGGCTCCGACTGTTTGTATGCACACGGTTTCAGGATCTATTTCACTCCCCTTCCGGGGTTCTTTTCGCCTTTCCCTCACGGTACTGGTTCACTATCGGTCGATCACGAGTATTTAGCCTTGGAGGATGGTCCCCCCATCTTCAGACAGGATTTCACGTGTCCCGCCCTACTTCTCTTACGCCTAGTTCCACACTCTAGATTTCATCTACAGGGCTATCACCTGCTACGGCCGGACTTTCCATTCCGTTCGATTATCTAAAATGCTAAATCGTAAAGGCTCTTCCGATTTCGCTCGCCACTACTTTCGGAATCTCGGTTGATGTCTTTTCCTCGAGTTACTGAGATGTTTCAGTTCACCCGGTTCGCCTTCACTGACCTATGTATTCAGTCAGGAATACTGCATCGCTGCAGTGGGTTTCCCCATTCGGACATCTGCGGATCAAAGCTTGTTTGCCAGCTCCCCGCAGCTTTTCGCAGGCTACCACGTCCTTCATCGCCTGTGATCGCCAAGGCATCCACCATGTGCACTTAGTCGCTTGATCCTATAACACTGAAGTCTTATAGGACGCTGATATGTTTCGCGTTTGTGCCGTTCATAAGTATCAAAGCTACAGACCTTGCGATCTGTCTTGAGACTTGGAACTAAATCTAATGCAATCACAACCCGTATCCATGTTCGTGAACGTTTCCGCACACTACTTCATGAACACATTTCGTTGTGCTTCTTCCTAATTGTTAAAGAACGAATGTATAACTTGCTGAGTAAAACTCAACAGATAACAGCGAAGTTTCAACTACTTAACCACCGTAGTTTCGACGCTATCTGTTGAACTCTACGCTTTTTGCTGCACCTCGCTGCGTTTTCAGCGAAGCCCTCCATTATACACAATTTTGAATCACTCGTTTGCGCCTCAAAACCGCAGTTAATGGTGGAGGTGAACGGGATCGAACCGATGACATCCTGCTTGCAAAGCAGGCGCTCTCCCAGCTGAGCTACACCCCCATTTCCTACACGCCGATGCAGTCTCGCCCACATCGCCATCCAGCAAACCTGGTGGGTCTGGTTGGATTCGAACCAACGACCCCCGCCTTATCAAGACGGTGCTCTAACCGACTGAGCTACAGACCCAAACTGTCTTGGATCAGTCAGCTCAGAATCCGCAGCCACACAGGGAGGTATCCCCTCTCGACTGCGACTGCTCACCGATCCCAGCTATACACTCTCAAACAAACAACCGATAAGCGTGGACGCTTAATAAGCAGGCCTAGCTCTTAAAGGAGGTGATCCAGCCGCACCTTCCGATACGGCTACCTTGTTACGACTTCACCCCAGTCATGAATCCTACCGTGGTAATCGCCCCCCTTGCGGTTAGGCTAACTACTTCTGGTAAAACCCACTCCCATGGTGTGACGGGCGGTGTGTACAAGACCCGGGAACGTATTCACCGCGACATGCTGATCCGCGATTACTAGCGATTCCGACTTCACGCAGTCGAGTTGCAGACTGCGATCCGGACTACGATCGGGTTTATGAGATTAGCTCCCCCTCGCGGGTTGGCAACCCTCTGTCCCGACCATTGTATGACGTGTGAAGCCCTACCCATAAGGGCCATGAGGACTTGACGTCATCCCCACCTTCCTCCGGTTTGTCACCGGCAGTCTCATTAGAGTGCCCTTTCGTAGCAACTAATGACAAGGGTTGCGCTCGTTGCGGGACTTAACCCAACATCTCACGACACGAGCTGACGACAGCCATGCAGCACCTGTGTTCCGGTTCTCTTGCGAGCACTGCCAAATCTCTTCGGCATTCCAGACATGTCAAGGGTAGGTAAGGTTTTTCGCGTTGCATCGAATTAATCCACATCATCCACCGCTTGTGCGGGTCCCCGTCAATTCCTTTGAGTTTTAATCTTGCGACCGTACTCCCCAGGCGGTCAACTTCACGCGTTAGCTGCGCTACCAAGGCCCGAAGGCCCCAACAGCTAGTTGACATCGTTTAGGGCGTGGACTACCAGGGTATCTAATCCTGTTTGCTCCCCACGCTTTCGTGCATGAGCGTCAGTGTTATCCCAGGAGGCTGCCTTCGCCATCGGTGTTCCTCCGCATATCTACGCATTTCACTGCTACACGCGGAATTCCACCTCCCTCTGACACACTCTAGCCCGGTAGTTAAAAATGCAGTTCCAAAGTTAAGCTCTGGGATTTCACATCTTTCTTTCCGAACCGCCTGCGCACGCTTTACGCCCAGTAATTCCGATTAACGCTTGCACCCTACGTATTACCGCGGCTGCTGGCACGTAGTTAGCCGGTGCTTATTCTGCAGGTACCGTCAGTTGCTCCAGATATTAGCCGGAGCCGTTTCTTTCCTGCCAAAAGTGCTTTACAACCCGAAGGCCTTCATCGCACACGCGGGATGGCTGGATCAGGGTTGCCCCCATTGTCCAAAATTCCCCACTGCTGCCTCCCGTAGGAGTCTGGGCCGTGTCTCAGTCCCAGTGTGGCTGGTCGTCCTCTCAAACCAGCTACGGATCGTCGCCTTGGTGAGCCTTTACCTCACCAACTAGCTAATCCGATATCGGCCGCTCTAATAGTGCGAGGCCCGAAGGTCCCCCGCTTTCCCCCGTAGGGCGTATGCGGTATTAGCTACGCTTTCGCGTAGTTATCCCCCGCTACTAGGCACGTTCCGATACATTACTCACCCGTTCGCCACTCGCCGCCAGACCGAAGTCCGCGCTGCCGTTCGACTTGCATGTGTAAAGCATCCCGCTAGCGTTCAATCTGAGCCAGGATCAAACTCTTCAGTTTAATCTCTGTTTAATTTCGCACCCCGATCCGAAGACCCGGGCACTTCACTCAAAGGAAGTGAGGTTCTATGAATATCATTGACATTCAAGGTACTTCACTTCAAATGTGTGCGCTTGATTTATTTAGCTTCGATCAAAGCCACTGACGAATCAGCGTCTCGATCGTGCCGCCTACCAAGCGCCCACACTTATCGGTTGTTTCGTTGTTAAAGAGCAGGTACTGCGTTTACTGCTTGCCTCGCTGTGTTAGCAGCAGAGAAACGAGATTATGAAGGCTTTTTTTCAAGCTGTCAAGTCGTTTTGTTTCGCATTT
>NZ_WSJA01000022.1:0-36369 GCF_009763235.1 Bordetella sp. 15P40C-2 | reverse complement strand
GAAACAGGCCATGATCCAGTTTGCTATCCTCTATGAGGATCGCTTCGTCCGTCCTTCCATTTGATTTTTAACCCGCCTTAAACACGGAATTTCTGACACCCCCGGCCGAGCCGCTGCGACAGGGCCGCTGCCCCTTTACTCGCCCGCCTCCGGCGCCTAAAGAACGCAACTCAGCAGCCAGCAAAATCCCCACCGAACCTAAGCCGACTTACGCTCCATCAACGCCCAAGCAATCGTCCCCGCATCCACGTACTCAAGCTCACTCCCCGCAGGCACCCCCCGCGCCAGACGCGTGACCTTAAGCCCCTTATCCGCCAAGGTGTCGCCCAAGAAATGCGCCGTCGTCTCACCCTCAGCGGTGAAATTCGTCGCGAGAATCACCTCTTGCACAACCCCATCCGTCGCGCGATTGATCAGGCGTTCGAAATCCAGCTCTTTAGGCCCTATGCCCTCTAGCGGCGCGACCCGCCCCATCAGCACGTAGTACAGCCCGCGATAACCGTGACTGGCTTCGATCATATTTTGATCGGCCGGCGTCTCGACGATGCACAGCAGCGAGGCATCGCGCTTGGGATTCGAACAGGTCGCACAGATGGTGTCTTCCGTGAAGCCATTGCAGCGCGCGCAGTGGCGCAAGTTCTGCACCGCCGCGGAGAGCGCCCGGCTCAGCATGTCGGCGCCCTGCAGATCATGTTGCATCAGATGGTAAGCCATCCGTCGGGCCGAGCGCACGCCTACCCCTGGCAGACGGCGCAGCGACTCGATGAGCGAGACCAGAGGCTCGGGTTCAGGCAGTTCGGAATCCATCGCGATACCGGAGACGACAAAGGTAATGGGCTGACCGTCACACGGCTAGCCCTGGGGCAATGCCCGGATCAGAACGGCAGCTTCATTCCCGGCGGCAAGGGCATGCCGGCGGTGACGCCTGCCATCTTTTCCTGAGCCGTGGACTCGGCCTTGCGCAGCGCGTCGTTGAACGCGGCAGCCACTAAGTCCTCGAGCATGTCTTTATCGTCGGCCAGCAGGCTGGGGTCGATTTGCACGCGCTTGACGTCGTGACGGCAGGTCATGGAGACCTTGACCAAGCCACCGCCGGAGGCGCCTTCGACGATGATCTCCGCCAAGGCCTCTTGCGCCTTTTTCATGTTTTCCTGCATCTGCTGCGCTTGGCGCATCAGACCGGCCAATTGTCCTTTCATCATGGTGGAAACTTCCTCGGAATAAGAGTGAAAATTTAACAGGAAATCGAATTCGTCTTAGCCCGGCGATTAACCAGGCGACATGCCCGGCGGGATCGCCCGTACGGAACTGACCTTGCCGCCAAAGTCGGATTGCAAGGCCATCACAAACGGATCGGCCGCCACGGCTTGCTCCGCAGCGCGCTGGCGCTCGGCGCGTTCAATCTGAGCCACGGCATGTGCCGTGCCGTCGCCGGTAGCGCCGACTTCAACCTCGAGCCGCAGGCTTTGGCCGAAATGCTCGCACAGGACGGTTTGAAGGCGGACACGGCTTTCGCTTTCGGCCAAGGTTTTGACGGCGACGCGTAACACCACGGCATCGCCCTGTACGCCCGCCCATTCGCTTTGACGCGCCAATTCGGCCGCTAAGCCCGTGACTGGCAACTTTGCGGCGAGCGCGGGCCAGTCGGCGGCGGTCATGCTGTGCAGACTGGTGCGTGGCTGACGACTACGCCGTGGCGCCGAAGGCTGTACACGCGAGGCCGGCGCCACAATATCGGAGGGACCCGCGCTGGCCAAGGTTTCAAACTCGTCTTCAGCGTCGGGGGTGTAAGCCGAATCGGGCAGGTATCCGCCCATGGCGTCATCGGGGATATCCTCGTTGACCCAGGACGGCGGGTCGTCGGCACGCGGTTTTGTCTGCGGCGCCACGGTATTTGACCCCTCGGGGGGCGTTGCCGGTGACGGACTTGCGGCCGATTGAGCAGGACGCGCGGTACTGTCGTCCGATGCTGGGGGAGTCGAAACGGTCGATCTCGCTTGCGGTTGCGCTTTCGCCGGCGTCACCGCCAGAGCAGCAGTCTGCGATCCCCTCGACGTTGCAGTCGCCCGAGGGGGTTCTGGCAGATCTTCCCAAGGAGGGATATCCGAGTCGCTCGCAGACGTGGCCGCTTGATCCGGCAATACCGACGTTTCTCCGCCCGTGGACGTCGCGTTATGCTGATCCGTTGCCACCGCAGGCGCCCCGGCTGCATGATCAGACGCAATAGTCTCTGCCGCTTGCCCGGACGCGGGAGGAGGTTCCGTCGCTGTGGTTTGCGCCGCCGCAGCCGCCTGCGGCGTTGCGGAAGACGTAACGGGCGCGGCGGCCGGCGCCTGTAAAGCCGTCTGCGGTCCGGCCTGATTGTTCAGGGCCAGCATCCGCAAGCACGCCATGATGAATCCCGCGTGCTCATCCGGCGCGAGGGACAGTTCGCTGCGGCTATGCACGGCCACGGAGTAGAACAATTGCACAGCATCGGGATGCAATACCCCAGCCAGGCGCACGATATCGCCAGCCACGGGATCGTCCGCGGGCGTCGCTCCGGGGACGCGTTGTTCGATGGCCACGCGGGACAACAGCACCGCCAGATCCGCTAACGCGCCCGAATAGGACAAGCCCCGGGTGGATAACTCATCGGCCACCGCCAAAACGCCCGCCGCTTGGCCCGCAGCCAACGATTCGAGCAAACGCACCAGATGGCGCTGATCGATGGTGCCGAGCATGCCACGAACGGCTTCTTCGGTGAGATTCCCGGCACTGTATGCGATCGCCTGATCGGTCAACGACAGCGCATCGCGCATCGATCCGCTGGCTGCTTGCGCGATCAGTCGTAACGCCGGCAGCTCGTTGGAGATGGCTTCCTCGCGCAGCACCGTCTGCAGATGGCCGACGATCGCGTCAGGCGGCATCTGTTTCAGATTGAACTGCAGGCAGCGCGACAACACCGTGACGGGGATCTTTTGCGGATCGGTGGTCGCGAGTATGAATTTCACATGCGGCGGCGGCTCTTCCAGCGTTTTCAACATGGCGTTGAATGCATGGCCGGTCAACATGTGGACTTCGTCGATCATGTAGACCTTGTACCGGCCTGCCCCGGGCGCGTAGACCGCTTGTTCGAGCAGTTGCGTCATTTCCTCGACACCACGGTTCGAGGCCGCATCCAGCTCGAGATAATCGACGAACCGTCCGGCATCGATTTCCGTACAGGCGCGGCATTTGCCGCAAGGGTGCGAGGTGATGCCCGTTTCGCAATTGAGCGATTTCGCCAGGATACGCGAGAGCGTCGTCTTGCCCACCCCACGCGTACCGGTAAACAGCCAGGCGTGATGCAGCCGCTGCGTGTCGAGCGCGTGAGTCAGCGCCCGCACAACGTGGTCCTGGCCTACCAGGGTATCGAACGAGCGCGGTCGCCACTTGCGGGCCAGTACCAGATAAGTCATGGACGGATTGTAGAGCCAGTTATGCGCGGCGCGCGCGCCGGAAATACAAAGGGGCGCCGCAACCAGGGCGCGAACTGCCTAGCTACGCTAGCAATTCGTTCCGATTACGGCGCCCCTCTGGGGAAACCGGATGACGAGCCTTACTCCGGCACTGATCCTAAACGACTATGGCTGCTTCGTTCCCGACCTGACCAGGTTCACCGCCGAACCATGCGAAGGGGCCCGTCAACCAGCATTCTAGCAGAGCGGGCGAAAGCCCGCTTGCGGGGGTGGCTAGTCGGCCAACCACGCGCCGGGATTGCCGGCTCGGCAGAACTACCGCTGACTTTGCTACCACTTGCACCCACTGTCTGTAATGGAGTCCGCAAGGAGGAACGGTAGTGCGAGCAGCCCTTTGGGTGCATGTGCGTCGCGACAAGGTGGTCGCGCGGCTTTGTCTAGTTCCCGCGCGAGCGGGGATCGTTCGACGCGTGGTTTAGCAGAAAGCTGGGGGCCAGGCGCTGCCCTTTTGCGCGGCTCCTGGGGCATTTCGGAATCTGGCGGCTGCCAAGCGTATTTGGATAGAGGCGCGACGTCGGCCTTGGCGCCTGTACTCATCCCTCGTGATGGCTTCGGGATAGTCTCCAGGCGACGCGAAGCATGTGCAGGCGGTTTACGTGTGTGGACTTCGGTCGCGCGTGTTTCAGACGAATGAAAATCGGATGCAGATGGCTCGGGCGACTGATTTTTGGTTGCCGGCGCACTGTCAGGGCGATTTTCTCGCAACGGCGTGTCGGTCTTTACTACCGGTTGGGCACGATGCGCTACCTGTCCAAGTTTCTGGGGGAGAAGTGCAACGGAAATAAACGCGTCCGACGAAGGTTGGGTCACTGGCTGCTCGAGCAGACTACGCGTCGACTGCCCACAGCATATTAAGCTGGCCACGCCTACATGCAAGGTGCAGGCGAGTAGCGCTGCCACGGCGCGCTCGCCCCAAGCAGTTTTGCTCTCTTTATGTAGCCCCCCGCACTGACCCGCTACGCCCATGCGCCCGTCCAAACACGCAATTGCCCGCGCTCTGGCGGGCGAGCGCCCGACGATAGCGGGTTAATCAGCGGTCAGATCGATCCACAACGCAGCTCTTGGAAAATATAGGACAGCTCTGGCAGGCCGCGCGTCCAAAGCGGTGACTTGAGCGCAGTAACGTAGCAACTGATCCGCATGACGTTGACGCATGCGGGCGGCGAAAACGGCGACGGATTCGTCCGGGCGCGGACGTGCGGTCTTGTAGTCAACGATTAACCAGCCGTCTTCGGTACTGAGGGCCAGGTCGATGACCGAGACGCGGCCAGCCGCGTCGATGAGCGGCCATTCCCGGCGGGCGGCGGATTGGGAGAGTAGCCATCTGCCCCGGTCGTGATCGAGCGTGGCCAAGAGCGTGTCTAACACCGATTGGGCAGCGTCTGGCGCCAGGGCCGCGGGCAGACCTGCTCGCGTCAATTGCTTTTGCATGATGGGCAGATAGGCGCGCAAGGTCTCGGCGGGCCACGCGGCAATGCCGTCTTGGCCGATGCGCGCCAACCATGCGTGGGCGAGCGTGCCTATCGCGGCGTCGTGCGCGTTTTCGAGTTGCCAGGCGGGATGTTCGGCTCCCTGCTCTTGCTGTGAGGGGAGTCGGCCAAAGCTAACGCTTTGACTGCCGCGCAATGGATTTTGCGCCCGCAATCGTGCAATGGCATCGTTCGACACGCGGCGTAATGGCTCTCCGCCACGGCTTGTTGCGGCATTCTGCTCCTCGGCCACTTCGTCCTGCCAACCCGGCGGCGGCGCTTTTTGGTCGGGGGGCAGCCAATCCCACAAGCGTCCCAGCAGGCTCTGTGCAGACGGAGGTTTGGGCTGACCGGTGGCAGGATCCACCACCACATTGCCAACCAAATGCAGACGATGACGTGCGCGGGTGGCGGCGACGTAGAGAAGACGATCCGTTTCATAGGACGCGCGACGCTTTTCACGCAAGCTCAAGTAGCGTGATATCGGGTCGGCCTCTTTGTCGGCGCGCGGTTTGACCGGCCCGAACAGCACGCGTTCGCCGGTCTGCTCGAAGCTCACCAGCGGAGCGCGGTCCGCGCGCGGCGATTTGTGCAGCCCGTACAGGATGACCGTATCGAATTGCAGGCCCTTGGATTTGTGCATGGTCATGATCTCGACCACGCCGGCCTCGCTGTCGCTGCCATCTGGCGCGGCGTAAAGGCGCGCCAAGGCCGTGTCCAGCTTTGCAGGATCGAGCGCGCCATGCGGGGCCAGGCGCTCGATCAAAGCAAACAGGCTTTCCGCGTCGTCCGCGGCGGTGGCGCTGGCGTACAAAGCTGCGCCGCCCAGCTTGCGCCACAAAGATTCAAGCCATGCGGCCAGCGGCATCGCACCACTAAGGTTTGAGGTATCCAGCAGAATGTCCGCGACATGCACGAGACGGGCGTATTCGTCGGCCGGTAAAAGGCGTTGTGCCAAGCATGACCCGCCAGCGGTATCGAATGCCTGTGATGGCGACGGCATGGACGTAGACGCTGTCTCTGCTGCTCCCGACGTGGATGCAGTCGGCACGACCGCCGGCTCCGGCTCGTCGAAGAGCGAAAGACTCTGCCCCACGGCTGGCAGTGGCTTTGACACGGCGACTTCGGCGCGAGACCTCAGCGCGTCGGCCAGCAAGGCGGGAATCGGCGTGGTCAAGTCATGGCCGAATAAGGCGTGCAACGAATTCAATGTCAGTCCGCACCACGGCGCACGCAGCACAGACAGCCAGGCCAGACGATCCGCGGGATGGGCCAGCGCGCGCGCCAGTTGTACGAGGTCGGAGACGACTTGCCGCTGCCCCAATGGCACGAGATCGACCGCGCGGCATGCGATACCCGCCTGGGTCAGACGCTGCACTAACTGGCCCAGATGCCCGCGGGCACGCACCAAAATAGCAACCGGATGGCGGCTGGACGGATCACGGTCTCGCAGCGCTTGCCTCACCAACTTTACGGTCAGGGTTTCTGCCGCTTCATCAGCCGCGCTCGCGCTCACGCTACTGAATGCGCCATGAAAACGCACTGCATCGCCCGCCAAGGCTTCGTTGAACGCGGCCGAGGCGGTATAGGCAATGGCACCAGCCGCGGCATCGTTGCGTTTAGGCAGCAGGTCGCGGAATGTCGCATTCACCCATTCGACGACGCCAGCCTGCGAGCGGAAGTTATCCGTCAGCTGCAGGAATTCCGGTTCTATCTCGCCAATCCCGTACTGCGCGGCCTGCAAAAAGAGTCCAACCTCGGCCTTGCGGAAACGATAGATCGACTGCATGGGATCGCCCACCAGAAACAGCGTCCTGCCGTCGCCGGGCAGCCAGCCCGCGGTGAGGGTAGCCAGCAAATGGATCTGCGTCAGACTGGTGTCCTGGAATTCGTCGACCAGCAGATGGCGTATCGAGGCATCGAGCTTGAGCAGCAGTTCGCCGGGGTCGTCAGCGGAGCCCAAAGCCCGCGAAGCGCGTTGGGCGATTTCGATGAAATCCACTTCCCGCGTTTCCGCGAAACGCAGGTGCAGTTGCGCTACCGCGAGCTTGAGCGTCATCAACTGTGCGCTCAATACTTCCCATTGCGCGTCGCTGAACTCGGCGGGTGGCACCGAGTCGATTGCGTCCAGCATCCAGATCCACGAGGCTGCCGGATCGGCAGCGTCCAGCCACTGAGTGAAGGGTTCCTTATGGCCACATTTCGGCGGGAAACCGAGTTTTTTATTCACCCCGCGCGAGCTGCGCAAGCCCCCGCTAGAGGTCAACAAGAGGTGACGTACCGCCTTCCATTGGTCGAGGCATTCAGCGGTGGGTTCCAACGGATCGCACCAATCACGCAAGGCCGACAGCGCGTGGCTCGGATGCTCTTCATCCAAGGTCGCGGCGGCCATGCGCGCGCAGCCGCACAAGGCATCGTGCCAGCCTAGCGGCATGGCGCGCGCCAAGGCTTGCAGGTCCTCGCCGATGGCTTCGGCCAGCGCGTCTTCCAGCGCCATGCGGTCGCTGCCGTGTGCAAGCAAAGGGAGCCATTGATCACGTTGACCCAGCATCGCGGCAAGGGCTTCAACGGCGGCCTGGGTGTCGACATCCAAGTGAGCCAACAAAGTCCGCACGGCATCGAACTCGTCGACCAACGCGACCGTGGCTCGGGCGGCGGCTTCGTAGTGGGCCTGAGCGTCGTCGGCGATGGAGGGCATGCCGCCCAACTCCGACAACCAGGGCATCCCTCGAACCAGACCCGCGCAAAACGAGTCGATCGTACGAATCGACAGCCGGGCTGGGTGCTGCAGCAATTTCCAACCTAATTCGGCATCGCGGGCCAGCGCGGCACGCGCGAGTTGCCAGCTGCGCTGACCATGCTCGGTCTCGGGCATGGGACCAGTGCCATCACGCAGTTTGCTCAAGACGCGCGCATGCATCTCCGACGCGGCCTTGCGTGTGAAGGTGATGGCGACGATCTCCTCGGGCCGATTGACCGTAGCTAACAGCGCGAGAATGCGATCAGTTAAAAGTTCGGTCTTGCCCGAACCCGCCGGGGCCTGCACGAGATACGAGGCCGCGGGATTCAGCGCGCGGGCGCGGGCGAGGTGATCGGAAGGCTGGCGAACGGAACCACTCATTATTCGTCCCCCTCGTCTTCCAAATGAAGCCGCAGAAAAGGCATGGCGTCACAATATTTCAAATCATCGGGGCGATAAACCACATTGGCGGCGTACCCGGTCGCATACTCGTCAGCCAGGCTTTCTACCGCTGATCGCCACCGTTGCAAAACGTCGCCCCAGCTCTGACCTTCGAACGCTTTGCTTTCGCCGACAGTCTTTACGCCCGCGACGCCCAGGTCGGCATCCGCTAATCCACACGCCGCGACTTGTCGGGCATGCACCTGTGCCAGCACTAAAGCCGCCACGTCGGCATCCGGAGTGTCGCCAGACAACACGGACGCGTAAAACGGAAGCTGCAAATTCACGGGCCGCACGCGTGCCCAGTCGGACTCCGGATTGCCCGGCGACATGCCGGTTTTATAGTCAACGATCACAGTGCGCCCGTCGGGCAGTCGGTCCATGCGGTCCAGACGGACCTCCAGCGCCAGCGGGCCGCGTGACCAGTGATGCGTGTGTTCCACCTGATCGACGACAAAGGGCGTGCGTTGCGCTTCAAGTTCGAACCACTCAGCCAGCACCGCGCGGCCTCGAGCGCACTCGAGCTCGCGCAAACCCGACGGGTAGCTCTGTAACTCGACGCGCGCTGCCTCTTCCACTGCCTGATGAATCAACTCCGCGAGCCGGCCACGGGCCATGGCCTCATGCAGCTCTTCCTGGCTGGTGAACATGCGCCACACCAGTTCGAGCGCGCGGTGCAAAAACTGCCCGCGCACGCTTTGGTTGGCAAAATCCGCGTAATCGTTCAGCGCGCGTGCGCCCAGGCGATGGCGTACGAATGCCCATAATGGATTACGCGCCTGGGTGTCCAGCACATCCAAACCACCCTTGGCGCCCGCGGCGCGACGCGCGCCCTCGTGCATCGCCGGTGGCGGCAACGCAGGCCCATGGTGATCGTCAAGAAGTTGCTGAGGCAACGAAATACTCGCCTCACGCGCTGGCAATTGCCAGTCGGTCAAGGGGACTTGCGCAATCAGCGGCGATGGCCGCAGTTCGCGTTCGCCATCCATCAGGGCGTGGCTGACGATGAGCTCTGGCGCGCAGCAGCAGAGCGCGGAATAAAGCGTTTCGGCCCACTGGCGCTCGCGTTCCGGCGTGGCGCGCGGCGCGCCGGCCTGACGCAGGATGCCTAATGGCAGCAAGGGATTCGGCTGAGGTGTCGCGGGCAGGACATCATCGGTCAGGCCCAATATCCATACGCCGTCCCAATGACCGCCTTCGGCTTCGAGCAGACCCAGCACATCGAGACGCGCCGCGGGATCGCGCTGCGGTTGGAAGGATGAGGCCTCGGCAGCGCGTTGCAGCAACTGCACTGCCGCGCGTCCGTTCAGACGCCCCGCGACAGGCGCTAATGCGGCGAAACGGCCAAACAGCTCGCCCAACGCACCCACGACCTGATAGCCCACGCTATCGAGCGTGCGTTCGCCGGGATAGCCCAGGGCCAACAAAGCCGAGCGCATGACCGGCATCCATGCGTCGCACGTGGCGCGCGCTCCGGCCTGACGCCAGATCTCCATGGCCCGCGGCCAGGCGGCCGACATTGCCGTGCCCGAATTTGGGCTCGCGTTGGGCGTCGTTGCAGTGCCCTTCGCCTCGGATATGGTGCCCATCTCGCGGGCCAGATCCCGTTGCCAATGTGCCGCGTCAATCCGCGCCACACCAAGCCGGCGCCAACGCGCATCGATAGCCGCCAGCCTCGCCGCGTCGCTGACGTCGCCCGCGCAATGCCCCGCCAGCAGCGCCGCACCTAACACAGCGGCATCCGCCGCGCCCTCATGGTCTACATCGGCCAGCGCCTGCAGCCACGCCAGCGCGGCGCGCACGGCAGGCCATTCGGTCAGCGGACGGCCCACCGCCACGTTAAAGGGATGAGCGCCGGCGGCCAGGGCTTGCCCCACGACACGGCGGGCGAACGGCGCCTCGGCTTGCAGTTGCGCGGAAACGATGGCGTAGCGGCCATGCGGATCGGCCTGCAATTTTTGTGCGGCCCAAGCGGCAGCGGCGCGCCATTCGCTGCCGTTGTCTTCGGCGCAATAACGCGTGGGGGACGTGGCCTCGGCAACGTTCTCCTGCAGCCACGCGATATCGGCGCCTGCTTCCTGGAACGCATCCAACATCGCGGCAAAACGCGGCGACACATCGGTGAAACCCGCCAGGATCAGGTATTGCGGTGCTGGCACCTGCTGCTGTTGCAACGCCTGCAAGACCCGGGAATACCCCAGATTCGCGTCTTCGGCATCCAGGGCCAGCAAGGTCTGACGGTAACGCGCGCGCCAGCGAGCGAATCCACGATATTCGTCGGTTTCCGCGCCCGCGGGCACCTCGATCGCCCACTCATCGGACAAGGCGTCCGCGTCCATCGCGAGACACGCGGCCTGCGCGACATCGAGCAGCACGCGCTCACCCTCCTCTGCGCGAATGGCATCGACCCATACCATCTGCGTCGCGAACGCGTCGAGTCGATGGGCTGGCAAATGGGTATCGGCAATAAACGCGAGGTCGTCAGCCGCCTGCACCAACCATGCCGCCAGCGGCAGCACGCGCGGCAATTCACTGACCTGCCGTTCGCGCCGCAACTGCGCGGCCAAGTCGAGCGTCAAGCGGCGCGCCAGGCGGTTGTTCACCGTCAGCACCAGCGTCTGCGCGGGCGGCAGGCGACCCGCCTCTTCGAGGGTAATAAAGGATCGAAATTGCGAGGGGTAATTCATGCGAGTGAAGGCAAGCAGCCGGTGCCGGCGTCGGCAACAGACTCGCTAGGATAACCCCAACTGGCGCGGTACTCGGGGCTACGCGGACAAAACTATCGCATCTGCGACCGGTTCAGTCGCTTGGCCTGTTCCTCGGCGTAGGCCTCCTCGCCCGGCTCATATGCCCCCTCGTACATGCAGGCGTCGCGATTCCAGGTGCATTCGCTGAACAACCGACTGGTGCTTTTGCCCCCACACCCCGCCATCAACGCAACCAGACACAAAGCAATACTGCTACGGCAAACCACGTGAATCGACATACACCCAACATCAAAACGGATTGAGACAGGGACTGTTATAGCAGGTTAGCCACGGGATGCCTTTACCTGCGCGAAAGTTCCCGGCCAGGTCGTTATCAGTCCTCCGCTCGCAGATGCGCTTCCTGCATATCCAGCAGTTTCACCTGCTCGCGCGCAAAGGTATCGGAGATCCGATGCCGCAACGCGAGGCGATAAATCGCGCGTCGCGAGGCCGCGATGGCTTCCAACCGCATTTGACGCTCTACGCTATGCTGATGCGCGCGTTGCTCGTCCCTGGGCTCGCTCAAATGGATGTCGGCACGGTCACGCAACGCTTCCGACAGCCGCTCGGCTGCGCTGAGATAGAGCTCGGCATTATCGGGATGGTCCGACGTCAGCCGTTCTCGTGTTTTCACAACGGACTCCAAGGCCGCATCGAGCATAGCTTGCCGGGCCAGCGTCTGATCCACATGCGTCCCGTCATCCGCGGAGGCTCCTACGCCGCCCAAGAGCTTGGGCAAACTGAAGTTCGCCATCAGTAGCGAGATCAGCAAAACGAACGTGGCCAGACAAATAGCCAGCTCCCGCGAGGGAAACGCAGAGCCGTCCGGCAAGGCTAAAGGCAGCGTCATGACGCCGGCCAGCGTCACGGCGCCTCGCACCCCCGCCATGGCCATCGCCAGGATCATCCGTGGACTGACCTTGAGCGGCACGAGACCTCGCCGCCGTGCCACCGCCTCCGAGATTTTTATGGACAGCGCTACCCATATCAGCCTGACCAGCATCAGGCCAAGCCAGATCGCCGCGGCATAAACGGGCAGCCAGAACAGATGGTCCTGCCCGCTTTCCTGCGCGGCATCGTCCAACCTGTCCAGAATGATGGGCAATTGCTCACCCAACAGCACAAACATCACGCCGTTAAGCGTCAGCTGTACCGTGGTCCACACCGTCTGACGCTCAATACGTGCCTGCGCTGACAGGCCGCCCGCCATTTCGAGATAACTCATCGTGATGCCGGCAGCGACAGCCGCGAGAATGCCCGAGGCCCGTGCATGCTCGGCGATGAAATAGACGATAAATGGAATGATGAGGCTTAGCAGCATATCGCTGCCGGGTTCCACGCCGAAGCGGCGGCGGAACTTGCCCTTGAGCACCAACAGAATCGCCGTCGCACCCACCCCGATGGCGATACCGGCCAGCGCCATCCAGAAAAACGACACCGTCGCCTGCCATAGCGAAAACGCACCCGTGACAGCAGCCGCCACGGCGAAACGAAACGCGACCAGCCCGCTGGCATCGTTGAATAAGGACTCTCCCTCCAGTATGGCCATCATGCGATGCGGAATGTGCACGCGCTTGCTGATGGCCGCGACCGCGACGGGATCCGTGGGCGACACAATGGCCGCGATGGCGAAAGCGACCGCGAGCGGTACGGAAGGGATCATCCAATGAATCAGGTAGCCCACGCCCACCACAGTTAGGAAGACCAAGCCAATGGATAACTGAAGAATCAGTGACGACTCTCCTAGCACCGAGCGTTTGGAAACCCGCCACCCATCAAGAAACAACAGCGGAGGCAAAAAGAGCAGAAAGAAAATTTCCGGCTCCATCAGCACGCCGCGTTGAAACACTGCGGCGATGATGAAGCCAAGCGCGATCTGCACGAATGGCGCGGGCACCGGGATCGGTAAGACACGCACAATCATTCCGCTAAGCATGACTGCGACAAGCATCGCCATCACAACGGCAAAGGTTTCCATATTCTTTCCAACTAGTTTCGCGGCACGCCCTTACGCCGCTGCGTGTTCTGCTGGGGAAATGCTTGATCGATCTTGCCTAATGCAAGGGCGAGCGCCGCGGCCGCTGACAGCGCCGCGGCATGCGCGTCCGTCTGCGCGCTGCGAGCGGCCAACAGTCCATTCGCCGCCTCGGTCGCGACGGTGACGGTGCCCAAACCCTGCTTATAACTGTCGAACGCCGCGTCATAGGTAATGCGCGCCGTCTCCACCAGCGTGGTTGCCGCCTCATAAGACGCCAAGGCGTTTTCCAGCAGGTTGTTGGCCACGACAATCTCACTGATCGCCGCCGCGCGGAGCTTATCCAACGTGGCTCGCGCGGCGTTTACGCGTTCGCGGGCATCATGCAGGCGCGCGGAGCGCAGGCCGCCGTCATAAATTGGCATGGACATGCCCAGGAAGATCGCTCGCGCCGACCCGTTGTTCGCCAGACCCGCGATGGGCCCCAGGGCGACTTCTTCGTTACCGCCCACCGCGAAGCCGGCGAGAAAGACCTTGGGCGCGAAGGCCGCCCGCGCGGCATCCACACCACTTTCAGCGGCTTTCAAGGAAGCAACGCTGGCCAATACATCGGGCCGATCAGCCAGCGCACGTTGTAACACCGCGCCGGCAGGCAACTCGCTGGCACTGGGCAAAGGCGCTGTGGTGCTATCGGCGACTTGCAACACGGTGCCGTAAGGCAGCCCAAGTTTGTCGAGCAAGACCTGGTAGGCATTGCGTTGTGCGCCTTCGGCGGTGACGCGCTGCAGCTGCGATTGCGCAACCTGTTGACGAGCCTGCGCGACCTCCACCGTGGTGGCCAGCCCGCTTATCCTGCGCGCCTCGGCGGCTGCCAGTACCGCCTCGCTATTGCGCAGCGCCTGCACGGCGATCCGACTGCGTTGTCGTGCCGCGCCGAAGGCGTAGTAGGCGTTGGCCACCTCATAAGCCAGCTGCTGATGCACGGCGTTAAACGAGAAATTAGCGGCGATCGACAGATTGCGTGCCGCTTCGTGCGTGGCGTCGCGTTGGCCAAAATCGAACAATAACCACTCCAAGCCGATACCGGCCGCCACGCCGTTGGCCGATGATCGCACCGTTAAACGCTCGTCCAGCACCTCGGGCAAACGCCATCGCGTGGACACATAGCCGCCCATCACATTGGCCGACAGCATGGGCAGATAGGCGGCCTCTGTCAGCCCTATCCCCGAAGCAGCCTGACGCGCCTGACTCCAGGCGACCCGGGTCAGCGGGTTGTTGAACTGCGCGATATCGATCAATGCGGGCAAGTCATAGGCCTGATCTTGCTTGGGTTGCTGGGCACCGCCATTGAACTGGGGAGATGACGCCGAGGCACCGTCTACGGCGAGCGCGCGCCATTGCGCCGAAACAGAGGGTGGCGTCCAGGGACGATGGGCAGACGCGGGTGCGTACTCGGAATCCGTCGCGCAAGCCGCCAGCGTTATGGCCAGCACCGATGCTGCCACCAGTCGGACATGGCGGATGATGTCAGCGCTCATGAATCAGCTTCTCCAGGTGACGAATGTCATCCTCTAACAGGTTAGCCGCGCGAGCAACGGGCTTGCGCGAGGCCGCAGTCGTCTGGCTACGACTCGATTCGTCGACTTCGATGGGCGCCGCAGACTTCTGATTGGTGGCAGCCACGTTTTCCAGGCGCGGCGCGACTCCGCTGGCGTCACCCGAAGCAGACGCCAACCTTGTCGTCAGCCGCCGCAGAGCCGTCATCACCCGTACGGCCCGCCATAGCTTCGCTTGCGTTGCACGTCGCACCGACATCTCGAAGTACGCCAGACCCAGGACTCGCCTGCAGTCGGCCAGATGGCTCGCGACACGCGAAACATAGGCCAGACGCACATCGCGCGAACGGTTACCTTCTGCTTGTTTGGTATTGCGTGCCAGCGCCGCGAGGTTGGCGATCGCATCGTGAATACTTTCCCACGCGCGCCGGACCGCGCTGACAGGCCATAAGCGCGTGAACACCAAATAAAGCACGCAGTTGCCCAGCAACACACCGACGATCCGGTCGCGTGCCGTGTCCATATCGAAAGTGGGCCCGAATCCCTGCAGCACGGTCAAAAGAAACGCCAGTGCAACTTGCACGCCAGCATAAGACGCACGCTCATTGCCCACCCACACCCAGGCCGCGCCGAACGTGCCGAGAAATACCAACAGCATGATGGCTCCCACAGAGGTGATGTGCGGCATCACGAAGAGTATCGAGGCAATGCCGAGCGCCGCACCGATGAGACAACCCGTTATTCGCAAAACCAGCTTATGCGCGGTCTCAGCGACGGAGCCCAGCGCAGCGACATAGCAAGTGATCAATGCCGTGTGTATACCCTGCCACTGCACAGCTGTATAGATCAAATAGCAGATGACCGCCGCCGCGGTGGTTTTGACGGCATAGCGTACATGCTCGCGGTTCGTGAAGGCGTCGGCGCGCAGGAACGGTTCGGCGGGCGCGTCACTGGGATAATCGTCAGGCGTGCCTGCAAGATCATGAAGCGCGCGCCACATAGTTTGTTCGGCTCCGCCGATGCCTGGAGGCAAGCTCTCGCTGATTTCCACGGCCTCGCCTCTCCCCAACGATTCACCTGCCTGACGCAACACTGCGGCCAGGGCATCGCGGCTCGGCTGCGGCGTGCTCGTCGGTAGGGCCAACACCGCCAGCGCGATCCGGTAACTTTCAACCAAGGCACGGGCCAGGCGTCTGCGTTCAGCGCTGCGTCCCAGCGCCAGCATCTTGGTCATCTTGAGACGTTTGAGCGCTTCCTCCTGGCCTTCCCACACCGCTTCGGCAACGCGTGCCCGCGCGGACGGATCAGGGTGCTGCGCGAGATCGGCGCAGGCAAGCAGGCGATCTTGCACGCATTGGCGCAACAAGCTGATGGGCTTGAGACCCATCGTCATGTTCACGATCAAAACGCAGGCCATGGGCATGGTCGCCATCAGGCCTGCATAGAGAATCCCTCGCGTAGCGAGCTCGCCCGTCGGCGCAATGCTCAACAGGGTCAATACAAACGCAATGACCAGCGCGATGATGCCGCCAAGCTCACCAAGCAGACTCGCGGACCCTAAATACAGCAAGATTAACGATGCAATCACGAGAGCCACAATGCGCATCGACGGCACATCGATGGTCCATCGCGTCAGCAGCACAAGAATGACCAGCATCATGCCCACCAGCACCGTCAACGCGACGGCCAGGATCGAGCTTTCCGCGGCGTCGGCCTTCATGACGAAGAACACCAGGTAGCAGCTCAGTGCGGCCTCTGGAATCTGATAGACAGCCGCCACCATCGTGGTCAGCGCACACACCAGCGCGATGCGCCAAGTTTGCGCCAGCCTGCCGGGGAATGGATCCGTCAGGTCATGCCACAACAGCCGCATGAACTGGCGCCGCGCCTCAGCACTTTTCATCGGTTTGAACAATAACGGTCGCGGATGCACCGATGCGCATCAGGTCGGCAGGCGGCGCGTCCAACAGCACGCGCACCGGGAACCTTTGCCCCACACGCACCCAGTTCAAGGTCTTGGGCACATACGGCAAGTTGCTCGGAATGGGTATTTCGTCGCCGGGCAACACGCCCCAGCCGATCGAGTCCACGCGACCGCGCAGAATCCGTGACCGATCCTCGGCCACATAGACCTGCACGCACATGCCCGGCCGGACCGCGGATAACTCGGTTTCGAGAAAGCCCGCGCTCGCATACCAATGCGTGGTGTCTATCAGCGTGAATGCCGACTGTGCCGGCAAGATATAGTCGCCGACAGCGACCGACAAGCCCACGACACGGCCATCATTGGGCGCGCGCACTTCGGTTTCGCGCAATTGACGCTCGGCGATGGCCAGTTGCGCACGGGCCTCGGCCACCAGCGCCATGGCGCCCTCTTCCGTGCCAACCAGCACCTTGGCCGCTTCGTGTTGAGCGAGGGCTTCCTCAAGGCTGGTTTCGGCATTTCGCTTCAACGTGCGGGCATCGTCGACCTGCTGCGCGGTGACATAGCCTTTGGGTAGCAAGCTTTGCAAGCGCGCCAAGGTTTGCGTCGCCTGAGCCAAATTCACGCGAGCGCGTTGAACTTGTTGTGCGGCGATTTCCACATTCGAGCCTTCGGCGGAGATCCCACGACGTCGCGTGGCCAGTGTCGCCTCGGCCGCTTGCAAGGCCGCGCGGGCCTGCTCGACCTGCAGACGGTAGACCTCGGGATCCAACGTGAATAACAAGTCGCCTTTAGCCACCGCGCTGTTTTCCTGCACCGCCACGAGATTCACGCGTCCAGGCACAGCGGCCGAAATACGGGCAACGCGCGCGGTAAGCACCGCGTCTTCCGACAACGGCGAGGCCTTGATTCGGGCGTAGTACAACCATCCCAATGCAACGGCCGCGACAACCACGATCAACATCACCGCGATGGCGACGCGTCGCCGGGAAACCTGATGGTCAGTAGCCTTTGGCATATCAGCGCGCGAACAACAACAAGGAGAGTAAGAACATCACGATGGCCGCGATCGCCAGATAAGTCACGAACGGCAGTGGCAGAAATTCATCCACGCCCAGCCGCACCAAAACCACCCGAGCGATCAATGCGGCCACGCAACCCAAAGCCGCGCAAATCAGCCACGAAGGGAAATACGATTCGAAGATCACCACATACGGTGGCAATGCAGCCGAGCATCCGGCTAGCAACAGCATCGCCGCGAACGCCGTTCCCATTCGCACCGCCTGGCGATGACGATGGTTTATCCACCGCATAACACTCCCCAAAACTGCCTCCACGGCATCGTTGCGACGCCGAAAAAGCAAAACCGCTCATCTTTAATGCATGAATCCGCCAGACTCATCCTGCGCGCCCTGTACGGCCACCGGATGCGACGCGAAATAATCCAGGCAGCGTCGGAAATCGTCGAGCAGCAAGGACGCCAAATCCCGCGACACGCCATGACGCACCAGGATGCGTTGAATCACAAGGTCTTCGCGATTAGCCGGCATGGAATACGCTGGCACCTGCCAGCCACGCGAGCGTAGCCGGTCGGCCAGGTCATAAAGATTGAAGCCGGGATTGACGCCGTCCTTGAGCTTCCAGCACAGGCCGGGGATGCCCTGTTCGCGATCCCCATCGTATAGAACCTCAAATGGCCCAAGCCGGGCGATCTCGGTCGCCAGATAGCGCGCCGTGTCATAGCAGGCGTTCTGAATACGGGAATAACCGTCGCGCCCTAAGCGCAGAAAGTTATAGTACTGAGCCACGATCTGACCTCCTGGGCGCGAAAAATTCAGCGCAAAGGTGGGCATGTTGCCGCCCAGGTAGTTCACGTTAAAGATCAGCTCTTCGGGCAGGTGCGCCGCATCGCGCCAGATCACCCAGCCCACGCCCAGCGGTGCGAGACCGAATTTGTGGCCCGACGTATTAATCGACACCACGCGCGGCAGGCGAAAATCCCATTGCAGATCCGGCGCGCAAAATGGCGCGAGAAACCCGCCGCTGGCGCCATCGACGTGGATCGGGATATCCAGACCCGTTTCTTTCTGTAGCTGATCCAAGGCATCGCTGACGGCCTTGACCGGCTCATACTCGCACGTGAACGTCACCCCGAGCGTGGGCACCACGCCGATGGTGTTCTCGTCGACGCGTTTTATGACTTCTTCGGGCGACATAATCAGCCGGCCCGCTTCCATCGGTATCTCGCGCAATTCCACGTCGAAATAGCGCGCGAATTTATGCCAGCAAATTTGTACCGGCCCGCAAATCAGATTCGGTTTATCGGTCGGCAGACCAGCGGCTTTACGCTTTTTGCGCCAAGCCCATTTCAAAGCCAGGCCACCCAACATGGCCGCTTCGGAAGACCCGGTGGTCGAGCAACCCAGCGTGTTGGCCGCCTCCGGGGAATTCCACAGATCCGCGAGCATGTGCACGCAGCGCGCTTCGATTTCCGCCGTCTGCGGGTATTCGTCCTTGTCGATCATATTCTTATCGATCGACTCGTCCATCAGTTTGTGGACCTCTTCGTCCACCCAGGTCTGGCAGAACGTGGCCAGATTCTGGCGCGAATTTCCGTCCAGCATCAGCTCATCATGCACAACCTGATACGCATGCCGCGGTGCCTGCTCCTTTGCGGGGAACTTATATTTCGGCACGGCCACCGTCAGATCGGTGGAGGCATAGATATCGTCCAGCTCGTCAGCGCGAATGCTGTCTTTGGCGTGCAGAGGCATAGGATGAGTTCAAAAATCCGGTCCAGATAGAAAATCGACGGCAAAACACACAGGTTTTGCCGTCGGCAGCGGTTAACGCAGCTTGGTGACCAAATTACTTCTTGGTCACGACGCCCGAGCCAACCAGCGCATCACGCAGAGCAACCTTGGGGTTCTCTTTGCAGTAGGTCAGCAGTTGCGGCTGGACCTTGGCGATGCCTTCGACATCGACCACGGCTTTCTGAACGTCACCGTTGTGGTTCACAGCGGCGGCAAAACCCAATGCGGTGGGACGAACCGATTCGTCAAGGGTCAGATAATCGCTGCACAGCCACAGGGGCACGGGCTGCTTGGTATCTGCGTGAGTGGTGGCCGAGAACGCGGCCAGGCCAGCTACGGCAACGGCAAAAATAACTTTCTTCATACAAACACCTCCGCTACTGATTAAACCCCTGGAGTTGACAAGCGACACGGCAGGGGTAACCGTATCAATTCATTAATCAGTCAAGAACCGGCACACGCTAAATCAGCTATAAATCAATTGGCGTCCGCCAATCGCAAGATACGGCTTAATCGGCCGGGTTCAAACCCGATTTTATATGGATTTGAAACTTTATTTAAGATAAAGTTTCCATCCAAATGACTTAACGCAAGCCATCGTCCATGAATCTGTTGAGGACTCCGCACTCGACAGGCACAACCCGCAATAATGTTGCGATGCAATGAAGGCATATCCTGGGCGCGACCCAAACGAACATGCCTTAGCGCAAACTTAATGGCGAGTAATTAATTGGGCTTCCAGAACACATACAGCGCCTGATAGGGCACCGTCACCTGCTTGCCCAGCGTGGCGCTATCGCAGACGCCGTCGGGCGCGCCCCCGCCGGATTGCACCAGACGTTGGATGTATGTCACCCCCGAGAGCATCCCGGCCGCCCCCGACGGATTCGCCATCACCAGCTGATCGGCCAGGCGCCCGGCGCCGTCGTCTACGCGGACCACGCTCATGCCGGTGAGCCAAGAACCATCAGCCGCGCGCCAGGTCTCGGGCGGGCTCGTGTAACGGCCTTGCTGATTGTCACCATTGAGGGTCGCTTTCGCGCTCTCAATCGTCCAAGCCAGCTGCGGGAGGACATCGGACGACTGATGGCATACGTAAGTGACCGTGCCTTCGGCTGAAGCCCGCCAGGCCACATAGTTGCCGGCCGGGACCTGCATGATCGCCGGTACGCTATCGGCTGCCATCGCGCCGGCAGCGGCGAGACAGCCCGCCACCAAAGACAGACGAGCGAGCTGGCGACGCTGAGAACTGGATTTCATACGAGCTCCTATAAGCACAGAATAAATGTAATTAACTGCGTACGGATTCTACAGGTCTCATGACACCATTTTCTGATTCCACCCGAAGAGCTCCCCGAAGTACACCTTGACCCACGCACAATCCCGCCGCTCACAGTCATCGGGCACAAGATAGCGACGATAAAAAAGCACCGCGCGATGGCGCGGTGCTCTGAAGCGAAAGCCTAGGCCTTCAGTACATCAGCGTCAGAAGTCCATCGCCTCGGCGGCTGCGGCGGGCGCCTTCGTGTCTTCGGGCGCTTGCGCCACCGTCGCGTCCGTCGTCAAGATCAGACCCGCGATGGAGGCGGCGTTTTGCAATGCGGTACGCGTGACTTTGGTCGGATCTACCACACCGATTTCGACGAGATCGCCATAGTCGCCGGTGGCTGCGTTGTACCCGTAATTGCCCTTGCCCTCGAGGACTTTGGCAATGACGACCGACGGTTCTTCACCCGCGTTGGCAACAATGGTGCGCAGCGGCGCTTCCAACGCGCGCTGGACGATGCGAATGCCTGCGTCCTGATCCGAGTTGGCACCCTTGAGGCTGTCGATCGAAACGCGTGCGCGCAGCAGTGCCACGCCCCCGCCGGGCACAATGCCCTCTTCGACTGCCGCACGCGTGGCGTGCAACGCATCGTCCACGCGGTCCTTCTTCTCTTTCATCTCGACTTCGGTGGCGGCTCCCACCTTGATCACCGCCACGCCGCCGGCCAGCTTGGCCACGCGTTCTTGCAGCTTTTCGCGATCGTAGTCGCTGGTCGCGTCTTCGATCTGTTTGCGAATCGCTTTGACACGTGCATCGATCGCTTCTTGCTTGCCAGCGCCGCCGATGATGATGGTGTCTTCCTTGCGCACCTCGACGCGCTTGGCGCTACCCAGATCCTCGAGGGTAGCCTTATCGAGCTGCTTGCCGGTCTCTTCCGAGATCACCGTCGCGCCAGTGAGAATCGCGATGTCCTCAAGCATGGCTTTGCGACGATCACCAAAGCCTGGAGCCTTCACGGCGGTAACCTTCAGCACTCCTCGCATCGCGTTGACCACCAGCGTGGCGAGCGCTTCGCCTTCGACATCCTCGGCAATGATGAGCAGCGGCTTGCCCGCCTTGGCCGCGCTCTCGAGCACGGGCAGCAGGTCGCGCACGTTGGAGATTTTCTTGTCATACAGAAGCACTAACGGATCGTCCAGTTGCGCTACCTGCTTGTCCGGATCCGTGATGAAGTATGGGCTCAGATAGCCACGGTCGAACTGCATGCCTTCGACGACATCCAGTTCGTTATCCAGCGACTTGCCGTCTTCCACGGTGATGACGCCTTCGCGGCCCACCTTGTCCATCGCATCGGCGATGATCTTGCCGATCGCCTCGTCCGCATTGGCAGAGAGTGTGGCGACTTGCGCGGTTTCCTTGCTCGTCGAAATCGGCTTGGACATCTTGCGCAGTTCGTCGACTACCCGAGTGACGGCCTGATCGATGCCTCGCTTCAGATCCATCGGGTTCATTCCCGAAGCCACGTACTTCATACCTTCTTGCACGATGGACTGTGCAAGTACCGTGGCAGTAGTCGTACCGTCACCCGCGACATCGGCCGTTTTCGAGGCGACCTGTTTGACGATCTGCGCACCCATGTTCTCGAACTTGTCTTTTAGTTCGATTTCCTTGGCGACGGACACACCGTCTTTTGTAATCACCGGCGCACCAAAACTGCGCTCGAGCAACACGTTGCGGCCCTTCGGGCCTAGCGTCACCTTGACGGCATCAGCCAGAATGTTCACACCCTTGACGATACGGGCACGGGCGTGGTCGTGAAACTTGACGTCTTTCGCACTCATGTCATAGCTCCTCAATCAACACTCAAGCGATCTCAAGCGGCTTTTTTCATTTCGCTGTCTTGGGAGGTGAGTACCGCGAAGACTTCTTCTTCGCGCATCACCAATAGCTCCTCGCCATCGACTTTGACGGTCTGGCCAGCATATTTGCCAAAGAGCACGCGATCACCGACCTTGAGTTGGAGCGGATGAACGGAGCCGTCGTTACTCCGCTTTCCTTGACCCACGGCCAAGACCTCGCCTTGCTCAGGTTTCTCTGCCGCCGAGTCGGGGATGACGATGCCCGAGGCGGTCTGGCGCTGCTGTTCGATTCGCTTGACGACAATCCGATCGTAGAGGGGACGGATCTTCATGACTCTATCTCCTGTAGTCTTGATCATCAAAAAGTGAACGACCGGCACGGGGTGGCGTCACGGCGGCACCGCCGAAGCCGTACAACCCAACGGGGTTGCGCACCAGATTTATGGGCCCGTGCCCGGGGATTCAAGAGCCAAAAATGCAACAAATTGAAACCGTCAGATCAGCAGTTGCCGCGCGTGACCCAAACGATATATGACCCTGCGGCGCAACTCTCTGCCCTCGGGCTGAGGCGCCACGGGACACGGCATCGATCGGCCGCCATCCGCATCCAGCGTCCCGTCATCCCCATCTATCTGACTCCAGACTCCGCCTTTGCGCGGCCGAAACAGCCAGCGCACATAACCACGGCGGGCGGCCAAATCCAATAAAGCTTGATGGTCTGGCGCTTCGACTACCATGGCCTCATCGGCACAATCCGTGTCGGAGTAATCGGCAAACGCGCGACGACAGGCCAGCGCCTCGGAATCCGGCGCGTTCAGCCGCCACCATGCGGGCCGGGCAATACGCTCGACCTCCCAGGCGCCCAAGCGCCATCCAGCGTCAAGCGTGGCGCGATCGATGTCAGCGTAACTATCCCAGCGCTGATTGACCTGCACCGCAGAGCCCGCTACCGAAAGCAGCGCCCCGGAAACGTGCGGGTCTGCCCTAAAACCATGCCAATGCATCACCAGCATCAACGGCGTGTCCGTCTTACGCGTGGCACTCACCGTAACGGCGTAGAGCGGCAGGCGCAGCGCCGCCGTATGGGCCGTGATCGTTTCGAGTATATCCATCCACTTGCCTCCCGAAATAGAGCGGCAAAACGCTGTGAAGAACAACGAATCCGAAGTGTCAATTTATCGCTTTGAGTGAGCCGGCTCAAGCATCATTCGCGGTCGCAGGCCGATGGTATTCTTGCGCTTTCATCCGGCCCAGCCAGACAAGATATGAGGCGCTTGCTGTTCACCGTGGTTTTCTCGCTCGTCTTTCCATTGAGCGCCCATGCGGCCGAAGCTCTCATCGCGGTGGCGTCCAACTTCACCGCGCCGATGAAAAAGCTCGCCCCGATGTTTGAACGAGAGACCGGGCATAAGCTCACCCTTGCGTTCGGCTCCACAGGCAAGTTTTACGCACAGATCCACCACGGTGCGCCATTTGACGTCTTGCTGGCGGCGGATGAAACAATCCCCGCGAAGCTCGAGCAAGAGGGCATGGGCTCCAGGCGGTATACGTATGCGTTGGGACGACTCGTGCTCTGGAGCGCACAAGCCGACCTGGTGGACGGCCAAGGCGCCGTGTTGCAGCACACACCACTTGGTCGCCTCGCCATTGCCGATCCGAGACTTGCCCCCTACGGCGCCGCCGCGATACAAACGCTGGATAGGCTGGGGCGTCTGGCAGCATGGCGTCCACAATTTGTCGTCGGGGAAAACATCTCCCAAGCTTTCCAATTCGCATCCACCGGTAATGCGCCACTGGGCTTTGTCGCACTGTCGCAGGTATATGTTGATGGCCAATTGCAATCCGGCTCGGCCTGGATCGTGCCTCAGAGCCTCTACCAACCCATCCGTCAAGATGCCATCCTTCTTGGAAAAGCCGAACACAACGATGCGGCGACTGCGTTCATGAAGTTTCTGCGCAGCGAGGCCGCCGTTGCCGTGTTGCGGGATTATGGCTATACGTTGGAATAAGTGGCCCCATCAATGCCCTTGACTGACGACACCATTGAAGCGATCTCGCTCACGCTCAAGCTGGCAATCTGCACCACCTTGGTCCTGCTCGTCATCGCCACGCCTGTAGCCTGGTGGTTGGCGCGCTCGGCTTCACGCTGGCGTGCGCCGGTATCGGCGCTGGTCACCCTCCCGCTGGTGCTGCCACCCACGGTGCTTGGGTTCTACTTGCTGGTCGCGCTCGGGCCGCATGGTCCGGTGGGAACGCTTACGCAGTCATTGGGTTTGGGAGTGTGGTCGTTTACTTTTACCGGATTATTGATAGGATCAGTCGTATCGTCCCTGCCTTTCGCCGTCCAACCCATGCAATATGCGTTTGAATCGCTAGGTGCGCGGCCCTTGGAGGTGGCGGCCACGTTGCGTGCCTCGCCGCTCGATGCGTTCTTCACGGTGGCCCTGCCACAGTCATGGGCGGGAATCCTGACAGCTTTTATCCTGACGTTGGCCCACACTATTGGTGAATTCGGCGTGGTGCTGATGATCGGTGGCAATATCCCGGGCCAGACGAGCGTGGTTTCGACGCAGATCTATGGGCATGTGGAAGCCCTGGAATATACGTCGGCGCATTGGCTCGCAGCCGGCATGCTGCTGTTTAGCTTTCTCGTCCTGTTGATGCTCGCGGCATTACGGCGACGCCAAGGCAGACTATTGCCATGAGCCGCGATCTACACGTTCGCCTGCGACTGCCCCGCGCGGGATTCGTAATGGAGATCGACGAGCACCTGCCCGTCCGGGGCATCACGGTGTTATACGGCCATTCCGGTTCGGGCAAAACCAGTGTGCTGCGTTGCGTCGCGGGGCTGGAACGCGCACACGCAGCACGGGTAAGCCTGGGCAATGAAGTCTGGCAGGATGACGATACGAAGGTATTCGTACCGCCCCATCGTCGCCCGGTCGGATATGTCTTTCAAGAGGCCAGTCTGTTCGACCACCTCGATGTATCGGGCAACCTGGACTACGGACGAAAGCGTGCGCGCAGCCGGGATGCTACGCCCATGCTGCAGGCGGCGATCGACTTGCTGGGAATTCGACACCTGTTGGATCGCCGCGTCGGGCAGCTCTCGGGAGGCGAGCGCCAGCGTGTCGCCATCGCGCGCGCGTTGGCGACCATGCCCCGCTTGTTATTGTTGGACGAGCCGTTGGCCGCGCTCGACGGCCCCCGCCGACGTGAAATCCTGCCATGGCTGGAAAAGTTAAAGCACGAGCTGGATCTGCCCATGCTTTATGTCACGCATTCGGCCGATGAACTCGCGCGTCTGGCCGACCATCTGGTGGTGATGGAACAGGGAAAAGTCAAAGCCGCCGGTCCGGTCCACGAGATTCTGTCGCGCATTGATGTACCGCTGACCCTCGGGGAGGACGCCGGCGCGCTGATCGAAGGCGTCGTGGCCGAGCGTAGTACCGCCTGGCAGCTGGCGCGCATCGACTTCGATGGCGGGTCACTGTGGCTGCGCGATGAGGGCTCGCCCATTGGCAAACGTGTACGGCTGCGGGTGCTGGCGCGCGACGTCAGCGTGACGACGACAGAACCTGCGCATACCAGTATTCAGAACCATTTCCCGTGCTTCATTGAGTCCATCGCGGCGGATCACCATCCATCGCAGGTGCTCCTGCGTTTGCAGTGCGGCCAGACGATTCTGCTGGCGCGTATCACCCGGCGCGCCTTGGCGGATTTGGCCCTGCGCCCAGGCAGTCGTGCGTGGGCTCAGGCCAAATCGGTGGCGCTGGTTTCCTGATCTGGCCTGCGTGCATTGGCATCATTGCCCGGCCAGTATCCACCCCGCTGCCTTCTCGGCGATCATCAACGTGGGGCTGTTTGTATTGCCACTGACGATCTCGGGCATCACACTCGCGTCGACCACTCGCAACCCCGCCACGCCGTACACCTTCAGCCGTGGATCCACCACAGCCATGGGATCATCGGAGCGCCCCATTTTCGCGGTGCCTACGGGGTGGAAGATGGTGGTCGCGATGTCTCCAGCCAGCCTGGCCAGCTCTTCATCCGTCTGATACTCCACACCCGGCTTGTACTCGATGGGCCGATAAGCCGCCAGCGCCGGCTGACTCACGATCTTGCGCGTGACACGCAAAGAATCCGACGCGACCTTCCGATCGGCTTCCGTACTGAGATAGTTGGGTCGTATGGCGGGTGCTTGCGCGGGATCGGGCCCCTGGATCTGCACGCTGCCCCGACTGGTGGGGTTGAGGTTGCACACGCTGGCCGTGAAGGCATTGAAGGTATGCAACGGTTCTCCGAACGCATCCAAACTTAAGGGTTGCACGTGATATTCGATATTGGGATAAGGCTGCGAAGGATCGCTACGGGTGAAAGCGCCAAGTTGAGAAGGCGCCATGCTCATCGGCCCCGTACGACGCAACGCATATTCAATTCCGATCATCGCCTTGCCCCATCGCGTACTAGAGATCTGGTTCAGCGTGCGCGTGCCTTCGACCTTGTACACAGTGCGGATCTGCAAATGATCTTGAAGATTCGCACCCACGCCTGGTTTGTCCAGCAGGACCTGCACCCCATGACGCTGCAGTAACGAGCCCGGCCCTATTCCGGACAGCTGTAATAGCTGCGGCGTCCCAATACTGCCTGCCGCCAGGATGACTTCGCCACGTGCTGCGATGCTTACCCTCGCCCCATTGCGTATAACTTCGACGCCGCGGCAAACGAGGCCTCCATCCGTGGATTGCTTGAGCGTCAACTTCACGACCTGTGTATGCGTCCACAAGGCAAAGTTAGGCCGCTTCATGCAGACAGGCCGCAGAAATGCTTTGGCCGCGTTCCAGCGCCATCCCGATTTCTGGTTGACCTCGAAATAGCCTACGCCCTCGTTGGTGCCTTGATTGAAGTCGTCACTGGCGGGGATGCCTGCCTGTTGAGCCGCCGCGGCGAACGCATCGAGAATATCCCAACGCAGACGCTGCTTTTCCACGCGCCACTCGCCACCGTTACCGTGAAAGCGCGCGAAATTCGTATCGCCCACGGCTTGAGGGCGCCCACCGTCGAGTCGGTAATGGTCTTCATGCTTCATAAAGTCAGGCAGGCAGTTTTGCCAAGACCACGCAGCATCGCCTGTCAGCTCGGCCCACGCGTCGTAGTCGCGCGCTTGCCCTCGCATGTAGATCATGCCGTTGATGCTGGAGCAACCACCCAGCGTCTTGCCACGCGGATAACGGAGTGTGCGGCCGTTTAAACCCGGATCCGGCATGGTGCTATAGCACCAATCCGTGCGCGGGTTGCCGATGCAGTAGAGATAACCCACCGGCACGTGTATCCAGTGATAGTTGTCCTTGCCGCCGGCCTCGATTAGCAGGACGCGCTTTCTGCCATCGGCTGATAAGCGGTTGGCCAGTAAGCAGCCCGCGGTGCCCGCGCCAATGATGACGTAGTCATACTCCTGTTCTGCCATCCTCGCTCCTGTCTCGTTGTGATGCCGTATGCCTTGGTCGGGTGGGAAATACGGCTGTCGTTGTTTCCTTAGTTTAAAGCGAGTGACGTACTGGCTCTCGTACAGCGGGCCACGATGCAAACACGGCTGCGCCTCTAGCGAGGGGCAGCCGTGTAACGGACCGAGATGCTGATGAACGCAAGCTTAGCCAGCGAGTTCCAGCTTCATGCGCTCATAGTCCTTAAGGTATTTGAGCGCGAGCTCTTCCTTTTGAGCGGCCTTGAGGATCTTACCGGACACCTGAAAAAACTTCTTTTCCTCTTCACGCAAATGATGGTGCACCTCTTCGGAAAGCTTCCTGGCTTGCGTCAGCCAGGCCTCCCCTTCCGGTTCTAGCTTCCCCAGTTTCTCGACACACTCGTCGATTTCATGATGCTCGGCGAGCGCATGGCGCGAGGAATTGAGCCCCATATCGTCCATCAACATAGGAGCGTACAGGAACCTTTCTTCCGCCGCCGCGTGAGCGGCGAGTTCCAATTTGAGTTCACGATACAGGTCACGCCGGCGCGTCTCGTCCACGGGGCTACGCACCAATCTGCGGCACAACGTCCTCTGGACTTCATGACTGACCCGCAGCGCTTCGTAAATATTCAGCTTGGCCAACTCCGGTCTCCTTACAGAACTGCTTCACGGTTTATCTAGAACCACGCTCCTTACTAGACGGCGGGCGGGTCCGTTTCCCGCTCCGGATGGCGATGGCGTTCAATCGCAGCGATAAAGCCCTTGGCCGCGATCGCGTCATATTTCGCCACGATGAGCAACCCCGGATCGACGTCGGCCGCCGGCAGACCTGCCGCCTCGAATACCTTGCGACCTTCACCCACCGCCATTAAAGGTTTACCGTGGCGGAACGCGTCACGCACATATTCCAACGCCAATCCGTTATTAACGAGAGCGTCCGCCGTTGCATCGCCACCCGCGCAAAGTACGGCATCGAACAACACAGACGGGCTGTTTTCGAAGGATGCATCCGCATCGAGCACATCGCCGTTTGGCCCCTGCAGCAAACCGACATGCGGGCCCACCAGTCGCACGACCGCCCCCTTGTCGATCAGCGACTTGGCTATCGACCGAACCGAAGCGGCATCCGTGCCATCGGCGACCATGATGGCGATCTTGCGTGAGGCAATGCCACCCTCGCCGGGACGCGCCAACAGCGACAAAAACGCCGACTTCTTGATTTCCGGCTTGACGGGCGCGGCCGCGCGCGGCAACGGGTCAGGAAGCTCTGGCATCCCCAGTTTGGTCGCTACCGTCGCCGCCAGGTCCTCGGAGATATTGCGCAGCATAGCCACGGTGCGACGACGGATTCCAGGTACCGTGACCTTGCTCAGCTCGAACGCCAGGGCATCCGCGATGTGCTTCTTTTCTATGTCCGATTGGCTCTCATAAAAGAGGGTAGCTTGGTTGTAGTGTTCCGCGAATTTTTCAGGCTTGCCGCGCAGCTCGACACTGTCGACCGGCTCGGGGAAAGGAATAAAGCCCTTATTCCCAGCCTGAAACGGGCACCCCCCTGCCAACGAATTCGGCTCATAGGCCACTCGCCCTCGATGTATCGCCTGGCGGTGCATGCCGTCACGCTGATTGTTATGCACGGGCGCGACCGGCGCGTTGATCGGCAGCTCGTGAAAATTGGGTCCGCCAAGCCGGGAAATCTGCGTATCCACATAAGAATGAATCCGCCCCGCCAACAGCGGATCATTCGTAAAGTCGATCCCCGGCACGACATGCGCGGTGCAAAACGCAACCTGCTCGGTTTCGGCAAAGAAATTGTCTGGGTTTCGGTTCAACACCATACGCCCGATAGGCCGTATCGGCACAAGCTCTTCGGGGATCAGCTTAGTCGCATCCAGCACATCGAAGCTAAAGGCTTCTGCCTGCTCTTCGCTAAAGACCTGTACGCCGAGTTCCCATTCCGGATAGGCCCCCGCCTCGATCGCTTCCCAAAGGTCGCGGCGATGATAATCCGGGTCCGCGCCCGAAATCTTTACCGCCTCATCCCAGACATGCGAGTGTGTCCCGAGCTTAGGATTCCAATGAAACTTGACCAGGCTCGCGCGGCCCTCGGCGGTGACAAACCGGAAGGTATGCACACCGAAGCCTTGCATCATGCGATAGCTGCGCGGAATGCCGCGATCCGACATCGCCCACATGATCATGTGAGCTGACTCGGGCATCAACGAGATAAAGTCCCAAAAGGTATCGTGAGCGGATGCCGCCTGTGGCATCCCGTGATGGGGTTCGGGCTTGACGGCATGCACGAGATCAGGGAACTTCATCGCGTCTTGAATAAAGAACACCGGCATGTTGTTTCCCACCAGATCCCAATTACCCTGGTCTGTATAGAACTTCACCGCGAAGCCGCGCACATCGCGGGCCGTGTCCTTGGACCCTCGCTCACCCGCAACCGTTGAAAACCGAACGAAGACGGGTGTCTTCTTGCCAGCCTCGGCATACAACGACGCACAGGTGATATCGGTCAATGGCTCATAGCACTCGAAAAAGCCATGTGCGGCCGAGCCGCGCGCGTGCACAATACGTTCGGGAATGCGCTCATGATCGAAGTGAGTGATCTTCTCGCGCAGGATGAAATCTTTTAATAATGCGGGTCCCCGCAGTCCGGCCTTTAACGATTATTGAATGCCGCCGGTGTGGCGCGTACGCCCTTGCGCAGCGCAGCAGAACTCCTAGATCGAAAGTTTTGGCAAGACCAGTTCAAACTCAGCAAGACTGTAACGTTACGAGCCCCGCCCATGGCAATCGCATGTCCGTTTTCGCCTATCGCCCGAGCCGGTCGCACAGGCCGTAGTAGGCCACGGCCATGCCGATGTACAGGCGCTTGAGTCCATGCAAGGGAATAGGCTCGATTGCGCCATGCATTGCAAACGCCGTGCGATCCATCACGGTGTGAGCCGCAGACGTGCGACTCACAGCAGGTGTCCGGCGCTTAGCCCCGGGCCATACGCCTTTTGGCCGCCCACTGATTAATCGCCAACCCGAACAAAATGGCGATCACACCGAGCCACTGCGCAAGCGCCAACTGCTCGTCGAATGCGACCGCCGCCGCCCAGAGGCCGATCACGGGCACCAGCAGTGAGAATGGCGAGATGCGTCCGGCATGATGACGCTGAAGCAATCGCGTCCACAGCGTATACGCCAGCAAGGTTGCAAACAGCCCCAAGAATAAAGATGCGAAAGCTTCCCGCCAGCCCAGGTTCAACAAACTGCTGATGGTTGCATCGGCACCATCCACGCCGATAGCCAGTCCGTAAAACGGGAGCAAGGTCACCGCACTGCTCCACACCACGAACGCAAATGGATCGTACTTAGCGCCCGTGTTGCCGGCAAAGCGGACGACGAGATTCGATAGCGCCCACATCAGCGCAGCGCCGAGCGTGAGCACAAACCCGAGCATGGTCATCTGACCCGGCGCATCGCCATGCGCCGAAGCAATGGCAGCCAAACCCATAGCCGCTATCGCGAGCCCCAACCACTGCAACGGCGCGCCTTTTTCGCCCAGCAAGGGGACGGCCAGCAGTAACGTGAATAGGGCTTGCGTCTGCATCACCACGGAAGCCATACCGGCTGTCATTCCCACCGCCAACGCCGTGAACAACAATCCAAACTGTCCGATGCCTTGAACCAATCCATAGGCCACCACGAATCGCCATGGCACTGTCGGAGCACGCACAAACAGCAGAAATGGTAATGAAGCGACGGTATATCGAAGCGCCCCGAGCAACATAGGGCTGAGCCCTTGCAAGCCCCACTTCATCACAACGAAGTTCAGACCCCATATGATCACGACGCCAGCGATGCAAAGCACGTCGCCTGCAGACATCCGCACATGGGCGCTCATCACAACGACAGCCCGTTCATGCAGTAGCCGCGATAACCATCAATACACGACACAGGCTTCCTCGAAATCCAAACGCGGCAGCCGGGGAAAGGGAGCGGGACAGCCATAACCCAGGTTGCAGACAAAATTGACTTCCACAGGCTGGCCCGGAAAAAACGTCTCTGCGACCGCGTGCGCGTCGAACCCGCCCATCGGGCCGCAGTCCAGCCCCAACGCGCGCGCCGCCATGATGAAGTAGCCTCCCTGCAGACTGCCGTTACGCAAGGCGGCCTCTCGCGCGGCCTCTGGCGTATGGTTGAACCACGAGGCGGCACCCGGTTGATGCGGAAAGACTTTCGCCATTTGCTCGTAAAACCGCAGGTCATAGGCCACGATCGCAGTCACAGGTGCCTGCCGCGTAGGCGCGACGTTACCCTCATCCATGAGCGGCAATAGTCGCGCTTTCGCCTCCGCGCTTGTGACGAAAGCCACACGCGCAGGTTGGCAGTTTGCCGCCGTCGGTCCCATGCGCATGAGGCCGTATAGCGTTCTAAGCAGATCCATTGGAACGGTGCGATCCTGCCATTCCCGAATCGACCGCGCGTCGCGAAACAGCGTATCCAGCGCTGCCGCATCGAGCGGCTCGCGCAGGTCATCGGTAGCTTCCTTCACCATCATGTTTGCCGGCCTCCCATCCGATGCGATCAGGCTCGTGCGCCACGCGGCTGGCCCGTACGGCCTCCCCGCAGCAGTTTGCCGGGTAAAGCTCCAGTGGCCTCACCGTGCTCAAAAATCGGCATGCCGTTGACCAGGGTCGCCACATAACCATCGGCGCGCTGTATCAAACGCCGGCCTCCTGCTGGCAGATCGAAAACCATTTCGGGACAATGCACTGTCACGGCAGCGGGGTCCACGATATTGATATCGGCCTTATAGCCTTCGCGTAGCAAACCGCGATCGTGCAGGCCATACACCTTGGCCGTATCCAAGGTCTGGCGTTTCACCACATGCTCCAGCGACAGCAATGGTCCACGTTTACGATCGCGCGTCCAGAAACTCAGCATAAACGTGGGCATACTCACATCGCAGATATAGCCACAATGCGCCCCACCGTCCGAAAGACTGTTGACCGTGTTGGGATGCTGCATCAGCTGGTGCAGATGGTCCAGACTTTCGTACGAGTAGTTGAATGACGGATAGTACAGAATGGCCTTGCCATCATTTTCCAGCATCAGATCGTAAATGATCTCGAGCGGGGGCCTTCCCGTGCGCTGCGCCATGGCTGCCACGCTTTCGTGCGGCTCGGGCTCATAGTCGGGCTGCTCGCCCAGCCGGTAAATCTTATGGAAGCTGCTAAAGAGTGTGCGTGCCCGGCGATCCAGCAGACCGCGTTCCTCTTGCATGATGCGAGCGCGCACAGCGGGGTCGCGCAACTGCCGGAGTTGCTCATCGAATGGCAGCTTCTGCAATTCGATATACGTCGGATGCGCGATAAAAGGATGCAACGTGCTCTGCCACGAAAACAAGATTCCGAGCGGCCGTCCGCTGATCCCCGCCATCAGGGGGAGGTTGTCCGCATGCGCGCGGTCCAATGCGCGCGCAATCTCCTTCCATACATCGGGCGCCCCATCGGTCTGTTGCAGATTGAACAGCACAGGCAGCTTATTGCTGCGGGCCAGATGCTCCAGCCACGGCAACTCAGCCTCCATGGCCGGATGATTGGCCGTCATCTGGAACACGCCGTGGCCGACTTCGCCAAGCACGCCCCCCAAGGCACTGAGCTCCTCGTCCGTGGCGAACGTGCCCGGCGGGTACTTGCGCTCATCGTATTTATGCAGGAACGTGCGTGACGTCGAAAACCCCACGGCGCCGGCCAACATCGCCTCGCGCACGAGCTCGCGCATCTGCAGCAGGTCCTCGGGCGAGGCCTCATCATGATGCACGCCCCGGTCGCCCATCACATATGCGCGCACGGCACTATGGGGAATCTGTGCGCCGATATCCAACGCTTTCGGTCGACGATCCAAGGCATCCAGATACTCGGGGAATGACTCCCAGTCCCATTGAATGCCCTCGGACAGAACGGTACCCGGGATATCCTCTACACCCTCCATCACCTTGATCAACCACTCGCGACGATCGGGTTTGACGGGTGCAAAGCCTACGCCGCAGTTGCCCATGATCGCTGTCGTCACGCCATGCCAGGTCGACGGACTCAGGTACGGATCCCAAGTCGCCTGCCCGTCGTAGTGGGTGTGAATATCGATCCAGCCCGGCGTCACCAGACAGCCATCTGCGTGGATCTCGCGGCGCGCCGCGCCCGCCTTACCTCCCATTTGCTGGATGATGCCGTCCCCGACAGCCACATCACCGGTGTAGGACGGCTTTCCCGAGCCGTCGACAATCAAAGCGCCACGGATGACGATATCGTGCATGATTCCTCCAGATACTCAATCAAGCGAGAGATTGGCGCCGCGAATGACCTCGCCCCAACGGTCGTAGTCGCGCCTCACAATATCCGCATATTCCTTGGGTCCAACGCCACTGACCTCATTGCCTTGCGACACGATGGCTTCAGTCACCTGTGGTGTATTGAGCGCATTGCGAAACACGGTCGCAATGCGTTCGGCGGTTTCGGGCGGCACGCCACCGGGGCCAAAGAGGCCTTGCCAACCCACAATGTTCAGGCCCTCGATACCCTGCTCTTGCAGGGTCGGCACCTCCGGCATCACCGCCAATCGCTTATCCGAGGCAGGCCCCAGAACCTTTACCTTGCCCGCCTTGGCGTTTTGCACAGCGGTGCTCGTGCCATCAAAATAGATCTGTACGTCCCCTGCCAGCAGGGCAAGCGAAGCGTCGGCCGTCCCTTTATAGGGAATGTGCACAATGTCTGTGCCGGTACGCATCTTGAGAATCTCGCCGTTCAGATGGGACGTCGAGCCCGGGCTATACGATGCGTAGTTCAGCTTGCCCGGGTTCGCCTTGGCATACGCCACCATCTGCTCAGTGGTATCAAACGGTGCATCCTTATTGGCCACCAGCACGGTGGCGGAACGCACGGCTTGCAAAATGGGCGTGAAGTCCTTGAACGGATCGTAGGACAGCTTCTTATACAAATGCGGATTCTGAGTATGCGTCACCACGATGGTGTATAGCAGCGTATAGCCGTCGGGCTTGGCGCGGGCCACTTCCTGCGCACCGATCATGGTGCCAGCGCCCGGCTTATTGTCGATGATGACGGAAGCACCAGTCTGTTCAGTAACCTTGGCTGCTAGCAGGCGCGCCAGCGAGTCAGATCCTGAACCCGCCGGAAACGGCACCACTATGCGTATCGTCTTCCCGGCCGCAGGCCAGGTGCTGTCCGCCTTCGCCTGCGCGGGCGCACCGACGAGCCCCGCGACACAGGTCGCCATCATGAGTAGCCGTGCACCGGTTGCGCGCACACGGTCAATACAAGATATCGCTTTCATCACTCTCCTCCGGCCAGGCCGTCTTTTCTGACAGCTCAATATCATTACGCTTGCGTTTCGGTCGTTGCCGATACCGCGCCGCTACTTTATAGTCGCCTTGCCCATCCTGAATCCAATGCATATTGGATTCACTTCCCATGATAAAAACTCATGAGCCTTACTCTCCGCGGGTTGCAGCAGTTTTTGGTGTTGAGTGAAGAGAGACACTTCTCGCGCGCCGCGCAGAAGCTGCATCTCACCCAGTCGGCGCTGAGTCGCAGTATTCAAGCGTTAGAAGACGATGTGGGTTTGACTTTATTGGACCGCGACCCCGCTGGCGTCAAGCTGACGCAGGCCGGCGAAATGGTGCTGACCCGCGCGCGGAGAATCCTGGCCGAAACAGCGGAGCTGCAACGGCATGCGCGTCGGCTCAAAGGCTGCGAATCCGGTCATGTCAATCTGGGTGTGGGTGTATTTCCGGCAGCGACATTCTTGTCGCCACTGCTTAAGGAACTGGCACGCACCCGACCGGATATCCAGGTGCATGTCGAAATTGAAAGCTGGCAACGCCTTCGCGAAAAGCTGCAGCACGACAAACTCGACTTTGTCGTCGCCGTGACGCACAGCCTGCCGCCGCCCAAAGACTACACGGTTCACCCGCTACCCCCGCAGCACGGTGGCCTTTTTGTGCGCGCCGGGCACCCCCTGCTCGCGGTACCGCCACGTCGTCTGCGCGCGAGGTTGGCGGACTACCGTCTGGCGGCCACACAGCTACCACAACGCGCGCGCGCCTATCTGGCGAAGCTGTATCAAGTCGCTGATCCCGACGATCTGCCGATTGCCTGCGAATGCGACAGCATCTCGACGCTGCGCGAGGTTGCCCAAGGCAGCGACGTAGTGCTGTTTAGCACCCGCGAGTCCATCGCTGAGGCGCTCAACGAAGGCAGCTTGCAGTCCTTGCCCGTATCGCTCCCGGCTGCGGCCTCCCTACGATTTAGCGTACTTCATCATCAGCGACGCACCCTGTCGCCCGCCGCGGAACTGGTGCTCGGGAGGATTCAAGATTTACTGAAGCGCGGAGGACGCGCCGCCGGCGCATCCACGCGACAGGATGTCGCCACAAGTGGCGCTTGACGCCGTTTCATCCGGCCCCAGCGAAGGCTCCGTGGGTTAGGCCTTTTGGCTCTACATCATAAACGGGGGACGACCAGCATTCATTAGACTTGTTTTTGCGAAGAACCTGTCTAAAGGAAACAATGCTGATGTCCCCAATCGATTCTATCCT